>NZ_JBGOGX010000001.1:0-307321 GCF_054788455.1 Pseudomonas sp. ZL2
AGATCCACAGGGGCGTCAAGGACTTATTTCAACTTTGTTTCAGCGGCGGCGTTTTAGCTATAAGCCACAAGCTTCAAGCTGCAAGTAGAAGCGCTAGCACCGCGCTCAACTTGCAGCTTGCAGCTAACGCCTTAGAGGCTCGGGAATGCAAACTGCGAGGCTTCATGGCTGGCACGTTGCGGCCAGCGCTGGGTAATGGCTTTGCGGCGAGTGTAGAAACGTACGCCATCCGGGCCATAGGCATGCAGATCACCAAACAGCGAACGCTTCCAGCCACCGAAGCTGTGGTAAGCCACTGGCACCGGCAGCGGTACGTTGACGCCCACCATGCCCACTTCGATCTCATCGCAGAACAGGCGCGCTGCCTCACCGTCACGGGTGAAGATGCAGGTGCCGTTACCGTACTCGTGCTCGTTGATCAGGCGCATGGCTTCTTCCAGGCTGTCCACCCGTACCACGCACAGTACTGGCCCGAAGATCTCTTCTTTATAGATGCGCATCTCGGGAGTCACACGGTCGAACAGAGTGCCGCCGACAAAGTAACCGTCTTCGTTACCGGCAACCCGGTAGCCACGACCGTCGACCACCAGTTGCGCACCGGCAGCCACGCCATCGTCGATGTAGCCCACCACCTTGTCACGGGCTGCCGCAGTAACCAGCGGGCCCATGTCCAGGCCACAGGAAGTGCCGGCACCAATCTTCAGCGCCTTGATCTGCGGCTCGAGCTTGGCGATCAGCGCATCGGCCACCTGGTCGCCAACGCACACGGCCACGGAGATCGCCATGCAACGCTCACCGCAAGAACCGTAGGCTGCACCCATCAGCGCGCTGACCGCATTGTCCAGATCGGCATCAGGCATCAGCACCGCATGGTTCTTCGCCCCGCCCAGCGCCTGGACGCGCTTGCCGCGCTTGGTGCCTTCGGCATAGATGTATTCGGCGATCGGCGTCGAGCCGACGAAACTCAGGGCCTTGACCTCAGGGGCCTCGATCAGCGCATCAACCGCTTCCTTGTCACCGTGCACCACGTTGAGCACGCCTTTAGGCAGGCCGGCTTCGTGCAGCAGTTGGGCGATCAGCAGGGTCGAGCTCGGGTCACGCTCCGATGGCTTGAGGATGAAGCAGTTACCGCAGGCAATGGCCAGCGGATACATCCACAGCGGCACCATGGCCGGGAAGTTGAACGGCGTGATACCGGCCACCACCCCCAGCGGCTGGAAGTCGGACCAGGCATCGATGTTCGGGCCGACGTTGCGGCTGTACTCACCCTTGAGCACTTCCGGGGCGGCGCAGGCGAACTCGACGTTCTCGATACCGCGCTTGAGTTCACCGGCGGCGTCTTCCACGGTCTTGCCGTGCTCTTCGCTAATCAGTTGGGAGATACGCGCTTCGTTCTGCTCCAGCAGTTGCTTGAAGCGGAACATCACCTGGGCACGCTTGGCCGGTGGCGTGTTGCGCCAGGCCGGGAAAGCGGCCTTGGCCGAGTCGATGGCCTGCTGCACGGTTTGCTTGCTGGCCAGGGCGACCTTGTGGATAGCCTGGCCAGTGGACGGATTGAAGACATCGGCGGTGCGTACGTCGGCAGCCACCAGCTCGCCGTTGATCAGGTGTTGAACAGTGCTCATGCAGAACTCCAGAAAGAGGGTATGCCTGGGCGCGAGATCACTCGCGCCCGCTTCATATATATAGAGGGACGATCAGTCGACCTGGTTGATGGCTTCGCCGACCGCATCGAACAGACGATCCAGTTCCTGCGGCTGGCTGTTGAAGGTCGGGCCGAACTGCAGGGTGTCGCCGCCGAAGCGCACATAGAAGCCGGCTTTCCACAGCTTCATGGCAATCTCGTACGGACGCACGATGGCATCGCCGTCACGGGCGGCAATCTGGATCGCACCGGCCAGGCCGTAGTTGCGGATGTCGATGATGTTCTTCGCCCCCTTGACCCCGTGCAGCACCTTCTCGAAGTGCGGCGACAGTTCGGCGGCCGATTGCACCAGGTTTTCCTTCTCCAGCAGGTCCAGCGCGGCAATACCGGCGGCGCAGGCGACCGGGTGTGCCGAGTAGGTGTAGCCGTGGGGGAATTCCACCGCGTATTCCGGGGTCGGCTGGTTCATGAAGGTCTGGTAGATCTCGCTGCTGGCGATCACCGCGCCCATCGGGATGGCGCCGTTGGTGACCTGCTTGGCGATGCACATCAGGTCCGGGGTAACGCCGAAGGCATCGGCACCGAACATCGAGCCCATGCGGCCGAAGCCGGTAATGACTTCGTCGAAGATCAGCAGGATGTTGTGCTGGTCGCAGATTTCCCGCAGGCGTTTCAGGTAACCCTTCGGCGGCGGCAATACACCAGCGGAACCGGCCAGCGGCTCGACGATCAGCGCGGCGATGTTCGAAGCATCGTGCAGCTCGATCAGTTTGAGCATTTCATCGGCCAGGGCGATACCGCCCTCTTCCGGCATGCCCTTGGTGAAGGCATTGCCAGGCAGCAGGGTGTGCGGGATGTGATCGACGTCGAGCAACTGGCCGAACAGCTTGCGGTTGCCGTTGACGCCACCCAGGCTGGTACCGGCGATGTTCACTCCGTGATAGCCACGGGCACGGCCGATCAGCTTGGTCTTGGTGGCCTGGCCTTTCAGGCGCCAGTAGGCGCGGACCATCTTGACCGCAGTGTCAGCGCACTCGGAACCGGAGTTGGTATAGAAGACGTGATTGAGGTTGCCCGGGGTCAGGTCGGTGATCTTCTCGGCCAGCTGGAACGACAGCGGGTGACCGAACTGGAAGGCCGGCGAATAATCGAGCACGCCCAACTGACGCGATACGGCTTCCTGGATCTGCTTGCGGGTGTGACCGGCACCGCAAGTCCACAGGCCGGACAGTGCGTCATAGATCTTGCGACCCTTGTCGTCGGTCAGGTAGCTGCCTTCGGCGGCGACGATCAGCCGGGGATCGCGCTGAAAATTGCGGTTGGCGGTGTAGGGCATCCAGTGGGCGTCCAGCTTGAGCTGGCTGGCCAGACCGACAGGAGCGTTTTCAGGCAGATTCATCGGACAAGTCCTCGCAAGGCAATTGGGCAGCGACAAGTGTTGTTGCGACTAAATTGGCATGGCCGTAAGGTCTGGAAAATCCTGCTTTTCCGATCTTTGGTTTGCCTTTCGCTAAACATTTACCGCCTGGCGTCATGTTGAATGCCGGTCGACTGAGCGACTCCGAAAATTCCCTCACCAATCAATTAGTTGCGAAAAACCGCCGTGCGGCGATGTGCATTTACTTACAGCCACGATAGAGGAGTCTCACTCTATCTGTCGCAGAACCTCTCTTGTTCGAAGCCATCGCGCCTCCCAGTATTTCCTAAGACCTACAGCGCTCACGTACAGGCAACTTCTGATAGTTCCACTACAGGAGCGTATGAACGCGCCCTTCGGCCGGTCGCTGCAACAACACGCGCACCATGGACTGCCTTGCGCATGTGCTACGCCATGAACAATCACGATAAGGAAATCCTTTGAACCCTGTAATCCTGTTCTCGCCCGCGAAAATCCTCCTGCAGCACTCGGAACAAGAATGGTTGAACGTGCTGGGCAACAATTCGCTGATTTACAGCGACTTGTCAGCCAAAGCAGCGCTGGACCAGCAGTTCCCCACCCTGAGCGAGTCTTTCAGGCTTTACCCCAACTTCAATGAATCAGCGCTAGTCGAACTCGATGCCCTGGCGGCGGCGAGAGCGCTAGGCACTCACACGGTAGTTGCGCTGGCAGAAGTCGACTTGCTGCGTGTGGCGCGCATCAAGGACCGTCTCAATGGTTCGCGTACACGCTATGAGGCCATGACTCTGCTGTACCGTGACAAATTCCTCATGAAGCAGAGGCTCGCAGAGCATGGCATTCGCATCAATCCCATGGCGATGGTCGGCTCGGCGTGCGAAATCAACGATTTCATCGAGCAGTACGGCTACCCGGTGGTGGTCAAGCCTCGTGATGGACGAGGTTCGGGGGGCGTACGGGTGCTACGCGACGTCGACGGCTTGCGCGACTACCTGCAACAGCAGGACGGCACAACGCTGCACAATCTGATGGTCGAAAAGTACCTCGATGCACCGTTGCTGAACGTTAATGGGCTCTACATCAACGGCAACCCGGTGATTATTTCCCCGGTACGCTCGACGATTACCTGCCTGGACTTTCTTGACGGACAAAGCCTCGGTTTCCAGATGCTGGCCGAAAGCAATCCGCTGCATGCGCAGTGCGTGAAGCTGACCCGAAGCATCATCGAGCAGGCATTGCCAAACCTGGGCACCCTGCTGTTCCACCTTGAAGTGTTTCTCGACGGCGACGACCTCATCGTCTGCGAAATCGCCTGTCGCCTGGGAGGCTGCTGCATCAATCAGGAATTGACCGAAGCCTACGGGTTGAATCCGCGTCTGACCCTGATCGATGCCGAGCGTGGCGGCAAGTCGGCGTCGTTGAAGTCGCTGCTGCCACCGCGCCACTTGCTCGGCCAACTGAACGTACCGCCGCGCACAGGCAAGCTGATCGACTTCCCGGCATCTATCGACTTGCCCTTCATTCGCTATTACACGGTCACTGCAAAAAAGGGCACGGATTATTCCGGAATGCAAATGACCAATGGCGAAATCGTCTCGGCGATTGTCGAGGGCAACAGTGAGAAAGAAGTCAGCGACCATCTCGCCCAGTTCGACAGCTGGGTCAGGGATACCTTCGTCTGGGCGTAAGCCGGTATCCCTTTGAACAACGACATCAGGCAGCGCCCACCGGCGCTTGCCTGTAATCGGACACCGACTGACGGATACCCCGCCAGCCGGTCTTTGTCACCTGTCATGACCTGGCAGGTCGATACCAGGCAACGGGCGTTATCGCGCCCGCAGCAAAACCACATCTAAAGGATTGGATATGGGCAAGGTAGCAGTCGTTGGGCTGGGCTATAGCGGTGCGATCATTCTGGAACGGTTGAAGCACCTGACGCCAGCACTCAGCATTGATGTGTTCGATACTGCCGGTAGCAGCGGATCGGGCCAGGCTTATCAGCAAGATATTTTGAGCAACCTGGTCAACCGCCCCGCCAATTTGATGTATCTGCGCGAGCAGGGCGACTTCAAGCAGTGGTTGCAGACCCGTGGCATGGCCCAGTCCAATGGTTATCAACCGCGCCCGGTGTTCGGCAAGTTCATCGAAGAATCAGTGCAGTCTTCGCTGCGCGAGCACTCATCGATTCAGTACTACCGTGAACATATCACCGGAATGACTTCGTCCCGGGGACGCTATGATCTCAGCACCGCATCGGGTGAACGCCCGGGATACAAGGCCGTCGTGCTGGCAACCGGCAATGCCGAGCCGACCGACTTTTATCGGCTAAAGGGGGCCCCGGGATACATCAACAACCCCTACCCGACGACTCGCCTTGCCGAGATTCGCTCCGACAGTATCGGTGTGCTCGGCAATCAACTGTCAGCCATCGACGTCGCACTGACCCTGCTCGATGCCGACCCTGGCAATCATGTGACCATGTTGACCCGCAGCAGCAAGATTCCCAACTACAGCGAAAGCTATCAGCCGCGAGCACTCAAGGTACTGACTGAACACGCCATCAGGCATCGCCTGCGCTTTGGTGGCTCGGCATTGAAGACGGTGCGGGCGATGTTCGACGAAGAGCTGGAGGCGCAGGGCATCGACGCCACCCTCGATGACCTCATGCGCGATCACACCCAGGCCTCGGTGGCCCGCGAGGATATCTACTCGGTGTTCTCTTCGACCAACCTGATCGTGCCGATGATCTGGAACCTGCTCTCCGAGCGCGAAAGGAAGGTATTCGTCGGACGCTTCCGGGGTGCCTGGAGGCAATTGCGGGTTCCCATCCCCAAGGAAAACTGGATCAAGATTCACCAGCATATGCATTCAGGACGCTTGGCTTGTCGAACCGGATTATCCGATGTCAGCGTGACACAAGGCGGCTTCCTGGCACGCGGGCGTGATTTCAATTGCAGGTTCTCCAACGTGGTCAATGCCACGGGCGCTGGCGATGCGATGCAAGGTGCGCTCTACAAGAATCTGGCTGCATCCGGTATTTGTATCCAGCATCAATACGGTGGGATCGACGTGCGTTATGACGATTGTCGCGTCATCAACCACCAGGGGCCGTCTAATATCTTTGCCATTGGCGCTCCGACCACGGGTGTGTTCTATGCCGTCAGCAATATCGACGTCTTGCAGATGCAGGCTGAAACCATCTACCGCAACCTTCGTGCATTGAGCACTTGAGCCTATGAAAACCTTCGTGTGTTTGCTGATCGCTGCTTTGACTGGTACCGCCCTGCAGTACGCTGGCGTGCCCCATGGCCTGCTACTGGGCTCGATAGTGGCGACGGCAATTGTCGTCAGCAGGTTCAATGTGGCTCCCCGGCTGCGCTTCGGCCTCGGCTATGTGCAGATCGTCCTGGGCATTGCCACCGGCCTGATGTTCGAGGCCTGGGACAACCAGACAGTGGCAACCATGCTGCCGAGCCTCGGCTTGTTACTTCTGTGCCTGACAACGCAGATTGCCGTGGCTGCACTGTGGTTGCTGAAAGTCTCGGCATGGAACCTCAAGGATTCACTCCTTGCCGTCTACCCGGGCGCCTTGGCGGCGGTGTTCGATCTGCTTGAGTCTGAACGCGCATCCAGCAAGGTGATCGTTGTGCACCTGGTACGACTGCTGTCGATCACGCTGCTGGTGAGCCTGTGCATACCGGCAAGTGCCGGAGCGCACGTAAGCGCGAGCAGTCCATTGACGTTCATTACCGCGTTGACCCTGCTGTCGCTGATCGCTCTGTGCATTGTGCTTGGCCGCCTGCTGTTGAAAGTCGGTGTTCCCGCACCTTTCATGCTGACCGCGATCATCGCCTCGGGGATCTATGTGAAGCTTGGGCTGTTGCATGCTTTCCACATGCCGCAATGGAGCGTCGATGGCGCCGCGCTGATCCTCGGCGTGATGATTGGCGCCAGGTTCAGGGAGATCAGCCTGGCAGAACTTGTTCGTCACGGTCGGGCCGGGCTGATGTCCGTGGGCCTGATGCTGCTGGTCGCCGCTGCCTTTGCCGGGGTCGCCGCCCGGGTGCTGGACAACGACCCTTTTGCCTTATGGCTGGCGTACATGCCCGGCGCCATCGAGACCATCGCCATCGTCGCCTTCAGCGGCGGGCTGAATGTGGTATTCATCCTGACGCATCACCTGCTGCGGATGGTCGTGCTGCACTTCGCTCCGGCCCTGCTCGTTCAGGCCCGTCGCTGGCGCGAGAATGTCTGATGAGGGTATGTTGTGAGCCTTCACTCCCCTCCAGTGCAAAGGCATCGCGTGAAACGTCCACAACCCCTGGCCCAGGTCAGCGATTTCGATATCCGCCTGTTGAAAATCTACCGCAGCGTGGTGGAGTGCGGCGGCTTTTCGGCCGCCGAGAACGTGCTGGGTATCGGCCGTTCGGCCATCAGCCAGCAGATGAGCGACCTCGAGCAGCGCCTGGGCCTGCGCCTGTGCCAGCGCGGACGCGCCGGTTTTTCGCTGACCGAGGAAGGCCGCGAGGTGTATCAGTCGGCGTTGCAATTGCTTAGCGCTCTGGAAAGCTTTCGTACCGAGGTCAACGGCCTGCACCAGCATTTGCGCGGCGAACTGAACATCGGCCTGACCGACAACCTGGTGACCCTGCCGCACATGCGCATTACCCATGCCCTGGCGCAGCTCAAGGACCGCGGCCCGGACGTGCGCATCCAGATCCGCATGATTGCCCCCAGCCAGGTCGAACAGGGCGTGCTCGATGGCAGCCTGCATGTTGGCGTGGTTCCGCAAACCAGCCCGCTATCGGGCCTTGAGTACCAGCCGCTGTACAGCGAACGTTCGCTGCTCTACTGCGCGGTCGGCCACCCGCTGTTCTACGCCGACGACCGGCAATTGGACGACGAGCGTCTCAACAGCCAGGACGCCATTGCCCCGACTTTCCGCCTACCCGCGGACATCCAGGCCCATTACCAGGCGCTGAACTGCACCGCCAGCGCCTCGGACCGCGAAGGCATGGCTTTCCTGATTCTGACCGGGCGCTACATTGGCTACCTGCCGGACCACTATGCATCCTTCTGGGTACAACAAGGCCGGCTGCGTGCACTCAAGCCCACCGAGCGCTTCTATGACCTGAGCCTGTGCTGGGTGACGCGCAAAGGCCGGCGCCCGCACCTGGTGCTGGAAAGCTTCCTCGAAAGCCTGGCGGCTACTCGCTGAGGACTAATGCTGGTAGGTTAGCCAGTCATAAGAGATACCCATTGCCTTGTCTGGAATCGTTCATGACCTTTGAAGTCCCTGCGCATCGCCCCCAAGCCTCGGGCAAGCCCGCCGGCCGCATTCGCCAGAAGAACGAGCAGGCCATCATCCAGGCCGCTGAGGACGAGTTCGCCCGCCACGGTTTCAAGGGCACCAGCATGAACACCATCGCCCTCAAGGCCGGGTTGCCCAAGGCCAACCTGCACTATTACTTCACCAACAAGCTCGGCCTGTATGTGGCAGTGTTGAGCAACATCATCGAGCTGTGGGACAGCACTTTCAACGCCCTGACTGTCGACGATGACCCAGCCCAGGCCTTGAGCAGCTACATCCGCACCAAGATGGAGTTTTCCCGGCGCAACCCGCAGGCATCGCGGATCTTCGCCATGGAGATCATCAGCGGCGGCCAGTGCCTGAGCGACTATTTCAGCGAAGACTACCGCGCCTGGTTCAAGGGCCGTGCCGCGGTGTTCCAGGCCTGGATCGACGCCGGCAAGATGGACCCGGTCGACCCGGTACACCTGATCTTCCTACTGTGGGGCAGTACCCAGCACTATGCCGACTTCGCCACCCAGATCTGCCAGGTCACCGGCCGCAGCCGCCTGACCAAGCAGGACATGGAAGATGCCAGCAACAATCTTATCCACATCATTCTCAAAGGCTGTGGCCTGACACCTCGCGACTGAACCTGCCTTATGCCTTTTACCCTGCTCGACACCTGCGAGTTTCGCGAAGAGATTCGCAAGAGCCGCTTCATCACCCTGGCTGCGCCAATCAGCAGCCCGGCCGAAGCCATGAACTTCATCGAAAGCCATAGCGACTTCGCCGCCACCCACAACTGCTGGGCCTGGAAGCTTGGCGGGCAATACCGCAGCAGCGACGACGGCGAACCCGGCGGCACCGCTGGGCGGCCGATCCTCGCGGCCATCGAGGCCCAGGATTGTGACCAGGTGGTGGTGCTGGTGATCCGCTGGTACGGTGGCATCCAGTTGGGCACCGGGGGCCTGGCCCGCGCCTACGGCGGTGGCGCCAACAAGTGCCTGCAGCAGGCCGAAAAACGCTTGCTGGTCAGCCGCAGCGAACTCACCTGCAGCTGCAGCTTCAGCGAACTGGCGCTGCTCAAACTGCGCGTGGCTGAAGCCGACGGCCTGGTGCTGGACGAACAATTCACCGCCAACGGCGTCGATCTGCGCCTGGCCCTGGGCGAGGAGCAGATCGAACCCCTGCAACGCCAGTTGGCCGACCTCAGCCGTGGCCGCATCCTGCTGGAACGCCCCTGAACAATTGCCCACATTCACTGTGGGCCCGGCTGTGGATAAGCTCTTAGCATTCGCCTGCGCGCCTTGATTTACCTAGCCTGCAGGCGAACGATCATATTTTGATCAAGTTTTGATGACAGTGCATCAACTGACGAAAAATCAGCAAGTTATCCCCAGTTATTGGCTTCGGACCGGGCTCTGACGGGCTTATATCCACCTTGAATGCTTGCACACAATTACTGTGGAGCAAGCTGTGGATAAGCCGTGCACCCCTGCGCCAACAGCTTGTAGGGCCACGGTTTGACTAGACTGGTTATTCTTTGATCAAAGATCGATACCCCCTTGAAAGGAGTCCCCCATGTCCATCAACAAAACCGCCCTGATCATTGGTGCCTCACGCGGCCTGGGCCTTGGCCTGGTGCAACGCCTGGTAGAAGACGGCTGGAATGTGATCGCCACCGTGCGCGACCCGGCCAGGGCTGACACCCTCAGCGCCCTGCCGCGGGTGCAGGTAGAAACCTTGGAGATGAACAGCGCCCGCCAGCTCGACGCACTACAGGAACGCCTCGGCGCGCAGACTTTCGACCTGCTGTTCGTCAACGCCGGGGTCAAGGGCCCGGAAGAACAGAACCCGGAGCAGGCCAAGCTGGCCGATGTCGGCGAGCTGTTCATGACCAACAGCGTGGCGCCGATTCGCGTGGCCCAACGTTTCGCCCCGCAACTGCGCAAGAACACCGGGGTGATTGCCTTCATGAGCTCGGTACTGGGCAGTGTGAGTATTCCCGACGCGCCGGAACTGTGCCTGTACAAGGCCAGCAAAGCGGCGCTGAACTCGATGATCAACAGCTTCGTGGCGCAACTGGGCGAGCCGCAGCCGACCGTGCTGGCCATGCATCCGGGCTGGGTCAAGACCGACATGGGCGGTGAAGGCGCCGATATCGATGTGGCCACCAGCACCCGCGGCATGCTCGATCAGGTTCACGCCAACAGCGGCAAAGGCGGTCTGCAATTCATCAATTACAAAGGCGAAAGCCTGATCTGGTGAAACCGCGCGCGGTGGGTGTAGACTCGACACCTCGCCCACCGCGGCGGACCTGGATCAGCAGACAGGGCAACACTGAGCTGGCTAACCTGAACCCACTTTCAGAGGAGCCGGCACCATGCCTGCGACCCGTATCTGGTTGAAAAACCCCCTCGCCATCTTCACTGCCAACAGCCTCGACGCCCGTGGCGGCCTGGTCATTGAAGACGGCCGTATCCAGCAAGTACTCGGCCTTGGCCAAAGCCCGGCCAGCCCCTGTGGACAAGTCTTTGACGCCCGCGAGCATGTGGTGCTGCCCGGACTTATCAACACCCACCACCACTTCTACCAGACCCTGACCCGCGCCTGGGCGCCGGTGGTCAACCAGCCGCTGTTCCCCTGGCTGAAAACCCTGTACCCGGTATGGGCCCGGCTGACTCCGGCCAAGCTTGAGCTGGCGACCCGCGTGGCCCTGGCCGAGCTGTTGCTGTCGGGCTGCACCACCGCCGCCGACCACCATTACCTGTTCCCCGATGGCCTGGAAAACGCCATCGACGTGCAAGTCGAAGCGGTACGCAAACTGGGCATGCGCGCCATGCTCACCCGCGGTTCCATGAGCCTGGGCGAAGCCGACGGTGGCCTGCCACCGCAACAGACGGTACAGCAGGGCGAAGTGATCCTGGCCGACAGCCAGCGACTTATCCACAGCTACCACGAGCGCGGCGATGGCGCGCAAATACAGATCGCCCTGGCACCCTGCTCGCCGTTCTCGGTCACGCCGGAGATCATGCGCGCCAGCGCCGATCTGGCCGAAGAGCTGGACGTACGCTTGCACACCCATCTGGCCGAAACCCTCGACGAAGAAGACTTCTGCCTGCAGCGCTTCGGCCTGCGCACGGTCGACTACCTCGACAGCGTCGGTTGGCTCGGCCCGCGCACCTGGCTGGCCCATGGCATCCATTTCAATCCGGACGAAATCGCCCGCCTGGGCGCCGCCGGCACTGGCATCTGCCATTGCCCGAGCTCGAACATGCGCCTGGCCTCGGGCATCTGCCCAACCCTGGAACTGACCCGGGCCGGGGCACCGGTGGGCCTGGGCGTTGACGGCTCGGCCTCCAACGATGCTTCCAACATGATCCTCGAAGCGCGCCAGGCCCTGTACCTGCAGCGCCTGCGCTACGGCGCCGAAGCGATCACGCCGGAACTGGTTTTGGGCTGGGCCACCCGCGGCTCGGCGCAACTGCTGGGGCGCAGCGATATTGGCGAGCTGGCGGTGGGCAAACAGGCAGACCTGGCGCTGTTCAAGCTCGATGAGCTGCGCTTCTCCGGCAGCCACGATCCGCTTTCGGCCCTGCTGCTGTGCGGCGCCGACCGCGCTGACCGGGTCATGGTCGGTGGCCAGTGGCGCGTCGTTGATGGCCAGATCGAAGGCCTGGATGTGCAGGCGCTGATCGCCGATCACCGTCAGGCCGCCGCACAACTGATCGCGGGCTGATAGCTCAAAGGCGAGCAATGCCAACATGATGACGGTGGCGAAGCGCACGAAGAGGGTCATGCCCTCGATCCCGTTGGTTTCGCCATCGTTGAAGGTTAACCGCAGGAACCGCCTGGTCAGCTTTCCCCGCGTAGACAGCGCAACCTCTGTAGAATGGCGGCAACCGCACCTGATGAGACTCCACCACTATGTACGACTGGCTTAACGCTCTGCCCAAGGCAGAATTGCACCTGCACCTGGAAGGATCGCTGGAGCCCGAGTTGCTGTTCGCCCTGGCCGAGCGCAACAAGATCGCCCTGCCCTGGAACGACGTCGAGGCCCTGCGCAGCGCCTACGCGTTCAACAACCTGCAGGAGTTTCTCGACCTCTACTACCAGGGCGCCGATGTCCTGCGCACCGAGCAGGATTTCTACGACCTGACCTGGGCGTACCTGCAGCGCTGCAAGGCGCAGAACGTGATTCACACCGAGCCGTTCTTCGACCCGCAGACCCACACCGATCGCGGCATCCCTTTCGAGGTTGTGGTCAATGGCATCAGAGCGGCACTCAAGGATGGCCAGCAGCAACTGGGCATCAGCAGCGGCCTGATTCTCAGCTTCCTGCGCCACCTCAGTGAAGAGGAAGCACACAAGACCCTCGACCAGGCCATGCCGTTTCGTGATGCCTTCATCGCCGTCGGCCTCGACAGCTCGGAAATGGGCCATCCACCGAGCAAGTTCCAACGGGTGTTCGACCGCGCCCGCAGCGAAGGCTTCCTGACCGTCGCCCATGCTGGCGAAGAAGGCCCGCCCGAATACATCTGGGAAGCCATCGACCTGCTGAAGATCCAGCGTATCGACCACGGCGTGCGCGCTATCGAAGACGAGCGCCTGATGCAGCGGATCATCGACGAGCAGATCCCACTGACCGTCTGCCCGCTGTCCAACACCAAGCTGTGCGTGTTCGATCACATGAGCCAGCACAACATCCTCGACATGCTCGAGCGTGGCGTGAAGGTCACGGTCAACTCCGATGACCCGGCGTACTTCGGTGGTTATGTCACCGAAAACTTCCAGGCCCTGCATGAGCACCTGGGCATGACCCAGGACCAGGCGCGGCGCCTGGCGCAGAACAGCCTGGATGCACGGCTGGTCAAACCCTGACAGTGCTGGACCTGTAGGAGCGGGCTTGCCCCGCGATGAGGCCAGTGCAGCCAGCACTCTTGATCGCGGGGCAAGCCCGCTCCTACAGGTTAATCCTCAATCTCGCTCAACTCCTCCAGAGTCTTGCCCCGCGTCTCGATGCCGAACACCGCAGGGCAATGATGATTAAAATCAGTCGGTGATAACCACTGATCGGCAAGCACTCCAGACGCCGGGAGTTGTGCCAACTCCGAGTGTCACGGCATCTGCCTTCGGGCGAATTGTCAGCAACGACCTTGCCAGACACCACAACGACGCCCGCTACGCAGCCGCCTCCGGTTCAGCCTGCCGTCTTCAACACCTGAAGCTGGGCCATGCGGTTGATATGTGACAAGCCGCTTGCACTGATTTGCAGCATGCGCGAGGTTTCACTCTCGCGAATCCAGCCAGACTGCAGGAACAACTTGAGCAAGCTGCTGCCCAGCGCTCCGCCCAGATGCGGGCGATGGTCGCTCCATTCGCTGCAGCAACGGCAACTGCTGAAACTTCGACGTTGATGCTGGGCCAAGGCCTCGATGAAAATCCCGTAAGCGGCAAACTGGGTACGGCCGTGCTGGGTTACTTCGATGTCCCGCTCGCTGCCTTCCAGCCAGCCGGCATCGAAAAAGCGCTGGTACAAATCCGCCGCCAGTTCGCCGCCCAGGTGATCGCCACACACTCTTGCCCGGCGCATGGACAGCGGGATACCCCCCACCTCCCGCTCGCCGCTGTCTTCAGGGGTTTTCACCTGGACACTGGCCAGCGCTTCGACAGCCGCCCCGACCTCTGGCGCGGCCAGCCTGAAATAACGCTTGCGCCCACGTGGCTCCAGCTTCAGCAAGCCGCTGGCCGACAACCTGGCCAGGTGAGCACAGGCCGAAGAAGGCGTCAGCCCAGCCAAACTGGCGAGCTCATCGGAAGGTCGCGCCATGCCATCGATCAGGGCCCATAACATTGCACTGCGTTTCGGGTCGGCCAACAAGCTGGCGATCTGGCTGATACTCGTTACTGGTTTCATATCTCAACTCCCTGCGAGATCACGTCTGATATCGATTGATTAACCATGTCGGCAGCATTTACTGCGAGGTTCCGATGCCAGAAAGGCAGGAAGCGGAAGTTATCTAGTCATCGTGTTCCTCCTGAAACACGAACATACAAAAGTTATTCAGGCTACTTGCGGTCAAGCACCTCACCGGCAGTCAGCCCGGGCCAGGGCCAGGCAATGTCTGAGTAAGAGGCAATACTTGCCGGCCTGGACATGGAAGTATCTCTCGCTGGAAATGACTGCTGGATCCATTATAAGCCGCGTAGCGCCAAGGAAATCCGGTCAATTCCCAAGGTATTGGCAACCTCAGCAACGGCGGCCTGGCGCAAGATTGAAGATACGTTTGGACATGTATACCCAAGCCCCCATGTTACATATGTTGCTAGCAATTGACGGATTATTATCAAGTTCAAACCACCCGATAAAACCTACAACAAATTTTACTGCAACCCACAAGAACTACATGCATACCATGTAGGAGTAACACGTAATAGCAATGTCTTGGGCAGTTCAACCCAGCAGTTTCTCGAGCATTGCCTGACAACGCACTCGAAGCATATTTCGCAACAACTGCACGGGCTTGCCCAACTGCGCCCGATGGGTGCACATCAGGTTCAGCGGGGCCGCTTCACCGCGCAGTTGCGGCATTAGCAACTTGAGGCGTCCGGCCTGCACATCGTTGGCCACATCCAGCCAGGACTTGTAAGCGATACCGGCACCCGCCAATGCCCAGCGCCGGACCACATCGGCATCGTCACAGAAGCGATCGCCGCTCACGCTCACACCCACCTCACTGGCGCCCTCGCCAAAGCGCCAGTGGTCATGCACGCGGCTGCCAAGCTGATACAGCAGGCAATTGTGCTGGGCCAGTTGTGCCACTTCGGCCGGCGCACCGTGGCGGGCCAGATAGGCGGGTGAGGCACACAGCACCCGGCGGTTCTCCGGGCACAGCGGCAAGGCCACCAGGCTCGAGTCTTCCGGCGCGCCGTAGCGCAGGGCGATGTCGGCCGCCTGGCGAAACAGGTCGGCGTTGCGGTCGCCCAGCAGCAGGCGCACATTCAGTTGCGGGTGTTCGTACTGCAGTTCATCGAGCCAGGGCAGCAGCACATTACGGCCGAAATCGGACGGTGCCGACAACAGCAAGGTACCGCTGACCTGATCCTGACCATGGGCCAGGATCCGCCGCCCCTCCTCGAGGCTCGCCAGGGCGGAACGGGCGTGCTGCAAGAAACCCTCGCCCTCGGCAGTCAGGCGCAGGTTGCGGGTCGAGCGCGCCAGCAGGCGCACACCCAGTTGCTGCTCCAGACGTTTGAGCGATGCGCTGGCTACCGCCGGCGATAGATCAAGCAGGCGGGCGGCGGCAGACAGGCTGCCCAGCTCAGCGGCCCGTACGAACAGTTGCAGGTCGTCGATACGCACCTGATTCACCCGCCATTATCAAAATTTTATTGAAAGATTCTGTAGTTTTAACGGCTTTTAACTGCAAGTGAAAGCACCAATCATGGCCCTCATTGACGACCCGCCGAGGACTCTCCATGAAAGCCGTTGCCTATTATCACTCCCTGCCCATCACCGACGCGGCAGCCCTGCACGACATCGAACTGCCAGCCCCCGAGCCAGGCCCACGCGACCTGCTGGTGGAGGTACGGGCAATCTCGGTGAACCCGGTCGACACCAAGGTTCGCCAGAACGTGCAGCCTGAAGGTGGCGCCGCCAAGGTGCTGGGCTGGGATGTGGCCGGTGTGGTCAAGGCGGTGGGCGGCGAGGTCAGCCTGTTCCAGCCGGGCGACCAGGTTTACTACGCAGGCTCCATCGCCCGCGCTGGCGGCAACAGTGAACTGCACGTAGTGGATGAGCGGATCGTCGGGCACATGCCGAAAACCCTGGGCTTTGCCGAAGCGGCGGCACTGCCGTTGACCGCCATCACCGCCTGGGAGCTGCTGTTCGAGCGTTTGCAGATCGCCGAAGGCGAGCAAGACCTCGGCCAGAGCCTGCTGATCGTTGGCGCGGCCGGTGGGGTCGGCTCGATCCTCACTCAACTGGCGAGCAAGCTGACCGGCCTCACGGTGATTGGCAGCGCCTCGCGCCCACAAACCCAGGACTGGGTACGTGAACTGGGTGCCGATCAGGTGGTCGATCACCGCCAGCCGTTGGCCGCCGCACTCAAGGCCCAGGGCATCGACCAGGTGACTCACGTGGCCAGCCTGACCCAGACCGACCAGCACCTCGATCAACTGGTCGAAGCCCTGGCGCCGCAAGGCAAACTGGCGCTGATCGATGACCCCAAGCAGCTGGACGTCACCAAGCTCAAGCGCAAGAGCCTGTCGCTGCACTGGGAGTTCATGTACACACGCTCGCTGTTCGAAACCGCCGACATCATCGAGCAGCACAAACTGCTGAACCGGGTTGCCGAACTGATCGACAACGGCACGCTCAAGACCACCGTGGGCGAGCACTTCGGCACCATCAACGCCGCCAACCTGCGCCGCGCCCATGCCCTGCTGGAAAGCGGAGCGGCCAAGGGCAAGATCGTCCTGGAAGGCTTCTGAAATGACGCGCCCACCTCGCTTGCGGGGTGGGCGTGACCGTCAGTCCGACAACTGACCCAGGTCATTCCGCTGCCCGTGGCCGGCGCTACAATGCATCAGCCAACGCCAACCTCAGGTATGCAGATATGAATATCCAGGTCAGTGCATCAGTAAAAAAGCCCGGCTGCCCATGGCAGGTTCAGCTCGACCAGCATGTGGTGAGCTTTCGCAGCGAGGCTGAGGCCCGTGCCTTCGTCAACACCCTGCAAGCCCGGCTACAGGCGCCGCACCCGCTCAAACGCAACGGCTGAGGCTCAGCCGCCGGGTCAGCATCGCCACGCTCACCACCGCCAGGCCGCACAGGCTGATGACCATGGACATCGGCACCGCCGTGCCGTCATGCAGCACCCCCACCAGCGCCGCGGCACCGGCAGCCACACTGAACTGCAGGCAACCCAGCAGCGCTGAAGCGCTGCCGGCCCGGGCACCCTGCCCGCTCATGGCGCAGGCCGAGGCATTGGGGATGATGCAACCGAGGCTGGCGATACAGATGAACAGCGGAATCAGCAATGGCCACAGCGCCGCCGGGTGCAAGGCGCTGATCCCGAGCAGGGTCAGTCCTGCCGCCAGGTAAACCCACACTGCACGCGCCAGCAAAAAGGCCGGGCCACGCTTGGCCAGCAGCCGCGCATTGACCTGCGCCACCAGAATGAACCCCGCCGCGTTACTGCCGAACAGCCAGCCATAGTGCTCGGCTGGCACCCCATAGAGCTTGATGAACACGAACGGTGAACCGGCGATGTAGGCGAACATCCCGGCAATGGCGATGCCGCCGGTCAAGGCGTGGCCGAGAAAGATCCGGTCCTTGAACAGCCGACCGTATTGGCGCAGGGAGCCTGACAAAGGCGGGCGCGGCTGATTGGCCGGCAGGCTTTCAGGCAGGCCCAGGGCCACGGCCAGGGTGCACAGGGCACTGAACAGGGTCAGGGCAATGAAGATCGACTGCCAGCCATACAGATTGACCATCACACCACCGAGCATCGGTGCGAGGATCGGCGCCAGGCCCATGACCAGCATCAGTTGCGAGAAAACCTTGGCCGACCCCACGGCATCGCACTTGTCGCTGACGATCGCCCGCGACAGCACCATCCCGGCACAGCCACCGAGGGCCTGGACGAAGCGCGCCAGAATCAGCGCATCGAGGGTCGGGGCGAAAGCGCAGGCCAGTGACGCCACAGTGAACAGCGTCACCCCGACCAACAGCGGTATGCGCCGGCCAAAGCGGTCGGCCACCGGCCCATAGGCCAGCTGGCCAAGCGACAGGCCGAGAAAGTACGCCGCGAGGGTGGTCTGGATGTGCTTCTCGTCGGTGCCGAAGGCCAGTGCCATGGCCGGGAAACCGGGCAGGTAGAAGTCGATCGCCAGGGGCCCGAACGCACTCAAGGCGCCGAGAATCAGGATGGTTCGCAGGTTCATCGGAAATCCATAGCAGGCTAAGCAAGTCCGCTAGTCTAACCGTCCTGCCGGGGTTTCGCTGACAGACTTACGCCTGCGCGATGAATCTTTTATCCACCGCGCAAGCGTCAGCGGTCAGACGGCTTCGGCCGCGTAACCCTCGTCGCGAATCGCCGTGAGAATATCTTCTGCCGACAATTCACTCTGCACTTTTACCTGCTTGTGAGCCAGATCGACCTCGACCACGGCCTCCTCATCCTGGGCCCGAACCGCGCGAGTGACAGCCTTGACGCAATGGCCGCAGGTCATTCCTTGAACAGTGAATACTTGCATTGCAACAGCCTCCTGTGGGGTTTGAACGCAGTTTCAAGCTTGCCATCGGGGCAAGGTCAAGTTCGTTGATTGCCTGCCGGGCTGGAAATCAGCGCGCCGCTCCGCCAAGCTGCATGCCTGACGATTGGTTTGCAGGAGTTTGAATTCATGCGCAGGGCAGCTTTGGGCCTATTCGGCCTGCTGGGAGTATTGAGCCTGGTCCCCCAGGCCAGCGCCGAGGGCAATGCCGATTACAGCATATTGACCATTTCTCGCGAGCGCCTGGAAGTGGCGACCTCGTGCGAGATCGGCGTGTACCTGGATGACCAGCTTTCGGCGCGGCTGTTTCAGGAGCAGTCGACCTCGTTCAACCTGCCGCCGGGCCAGGTCGCGGTGCGTCTGCGCCTGTTGCCGGCACAGATGCCGGGCTGCCAGAACGGCCTGGAGAACCAGCGCAGCCAGCAACTGACATTGAGGGCCGGCGAGATCAATAAATACCGCATTGCCGTGGATCAGAATGGCCTCAAGCTGATCAGGGCCGGCCTGGGCTATTGACCTTCCCCGCATGGCAAGGTTGATGCTTGAGGCCTGTCCAAGGAGGAGTGCCCCATGTCCGCATCTACCACGTTCGACCTGCCGATTGCCGGCATGACCTGCGCCAGCTGTGCTGGCCGGGTCGAGCGCGCCCTGCGCAAGGTCGTTGGTGCCGAACAGGTCAGTGTCAACCTGGCCACCGAACAGGCCCGGGTCCAGGCCCCGGCCGACAGCCTGCCAGCGCTGGTCGAAGCCGTTGAGCAAGCCGGCTACAGCGTGCCATCCCAGACCCTCGAGCTGCAGATCGGCGGCATGACCTGCGCCTCCTGCGCCGGGCGCGTCGAACGCGCCCTGGCCAAGGTTCCGGGCGTGCAGCAGGTAACCGTCAACCTGGCCAACGAACGCGCGCACTTGCAGCTGTTTGGCCAGGTCGACAGCAGCGTGCTGATCGATGCCGTCAGTCATGCCGGCTACTCGGCAAGCCTGCCGCAAAGTGCCAAAGTCAACCAGGCCGATGCCGAACGCCGCCTGCGCAAGGAGCGCTGGTCGGTGGCCCTGGCGGTGCTGCTGGCCTTGCCGCTGGTGCTGCCGATGCTGCTGCAACCCTTTGGCATCCACTGGATGCTGCCGGCCTGGGCGCAGTTTGTCCTGGCCACCCCGGTGCAGTTCATTCTCGGTGCGCGTTTTTATGTCGCTGCGTGGAAAGCCGTGCGCGCCGGCGCCGGCAACATGGACCTGCTGGTGGCCATCGGCACCAGCGCCGGCTACGGCCTGAGTCTCTACGAATGGGCCACGGCCACGGACGGCATCATGCCGCACCTGTACTTCGAAGCCTCGGCCGTGGTGATTGCCCTGATCCTGCTCGGCAAATACCTGGAAAGCCGTGCCAAACGCCAGACCGCCAGTGCCATCCGGGCGCTGGAGGCCTTGCGCCCGGAACGCGCGCTGTTGCTGGTCGACGGCCAGGAGCGCGATGTCGCCATCAGCGAACTGCGCCTGCATGACCTGGTGCTGGTCAAGCCTGGCGAGCGCTTCCCGGTTGACGGTGAAGTGATCGAAGGCCAGAGCCACGCCGACGAAGCCTTGATCAGCGGCGAAAGCCTGCCGGTGCCGAAACAGCCTGGCGACAAGGTCACCGGCGGCGCGATCAACGGTGAAGGCCGTCTGTTGGTACGCACCCTGGCGCTGGGCACGGAAACCGTGCTGGCACGGATCATCCGCCTGGTCGAAGACGCCCAGGCCGCCAAGGCGCCGATCCAGAAACTGGTTGACCGGGTCAGTCAGGTGTTCGTCCCGGCCGTACTGGTGCTGGCGCTGCTGACCCTGGTCGGCTGGCTGCTCACCGGCGCGCCAATGGAATACGCACTGATCAACGCCGTAGCCGTGCTGGTGATCGCCTGCCCGTGCGCCCTGGGCCTGGCCACACCGACAGCGATCATGGCCGGCACCGGCGTCGCCGCCCGCCACGGCATCCTGATCAAGGACGCCGAAGCCCTGGAGCGCGCCCATGCGGTCAACCGTGTGGTGTTCGACAAGACCGGTACCCTGACCTCCGGCAGCCCGCGCATTGTCCACAGCCGTGCGGTAGTGGGTGACCAGGCGCAGTTGCTGCAACTGGCCGGCGCCCTGCAGCGCGGCAGCGAGCACCCGCTGGCCAAGGCGGTGCTGGATGCCTGTGAAGAACAGGGCCTGGCGGTGGCCGACATCAACAACAGCCAGTCGCTGACCGGCCGCGGTATCGCCGGCAGCCTCGATGGCCGCGAGCTGGCCCTGGGCAACCGGCGCCTGCTGGATGAAAGTGGCCTGCAAGCGGGCGAGCTGGCCAGCAGCGCCCAGGCCTGGGAAGCCGAAGGCCGTACCCTGTCGTGGTTGATCGAGCGCAGCCCGCAGGCGCGGGTGCTGGGCCTGTTCGCCTTCGGTGACAGCCTCAAGACCGGTGCCGGGCAAGCAGTGCGGCAACTGGCCGGGCAAGGCATCAGCAGCCACCTGCTGACCGGCGACAACCGCGGCAGCGCCAAGGTGGTGGCCGAAGCTCTGGGCATCACTGACGTGCACGCCGAAGTGCTGCCTGCCGACAAGGCCGCAACCGTCGCCGTGCTCAAGCAGTCCGGCGTGGTGGCCATGGTCGGTGACGGCATCAACGATGCCCCGGCGCTGGCCGCTGCGGACATCGGCATCGCCATGGGCGGCGGCACCGACGTGGCCATGCAGGCGGCGGGGATCACCCTGATGCGCGGCGATCCGCGCCTGGTGCCGGCAGCCCTGGAGATCAGCCGCAAGACCTACGCCAAGATCCGCCAGAACCTGTTCTGGGCGTTTATCTACAACCTGATCGGTATTCCCCTGGCCGCCTTCGGCATGCTCAACCCGGTGCTGGCCGGCGCAGCCATGGCCCTGTCGAGCGTCAGTGTGGTCAGCAACGCGTTGTTGCTGAAAACCTGGAAACCCGCCACCCCGCCTGAGGACGATGCCCAATGAATATCGGCCAAGCCGCCCGCCGCTCAGGCTTGAGCGCAAAGATGATCCGCTACTACGAGTCGATCGGCCTGCTCAAGCCGGCCCTGCGCAGCGACAGCGGCTATCGCCTGTACCAGCAGGAAGACCTGCACCAGCTGGCCTTCATCAAGCGCTCGCGGGACCTGGGGTTTTCCCTGGAAGAAGTCGCCCGCCTGCTGACCCTGTGGCAGGACCGTCAGCGCGCCAGTGCCGACGTCAAGGCCCTGGCCAGCCAGCACATTGACGACCTCAACCGGCGCATCGAAGAGTTGGTGAGCTTGCGTGACACCTTGAGCGAGCTGGTTGCCCACTGCCAGGGCGACGACCGTCCGGACTGCCCGATCCTCAAGGACCTGGCAGCCGGCGGCAGTTGCTGTCAGTAACGGCGCTTACTGAAGCCAGGGCGGCGCCGGTTCTTCGTCCTTGACCGCCCCCCGTTCGGCGTCGGCCCTGGCCGCGCGCCGGCGGGCGTCATCGATGCGCGCCGCGTCGATTTCGCGCATCACCCCGTCAACATCGGCGCTGTGCTCGTCGTCGGCGAACACACCGGTCAGCGGGCTTTCCGGGAGCAAATCGCCGGCCTGGTACAAGGCCCACATCTCGCGGGCGTAGCGGGTCTGCTTGAGCTCCGGGGCAAAGCGCCCGAAGTACGCGGCCATGTTGCCGACATCGCGTTCGAGCATGCTGAACGCGTGGTTGTTGCCGGCGGCGTCCACCGCTTGCGGCAGGTCGATGATCACCGGCCCGTCAGGCCCGAGCAGCACGTTGAACTCCGAGAGGTCGCCATGGACCAGGCCGGTGCAGAGCATCAGCACGATCTGGCGAATCACGAAGGCGTGGTAGTCCCGGGCCTGCTCAGGCTCCAGGTGCACGTCGTTCAGACGCGGCGCAGCATCACCGTGCTCGTCGGCCACCAGCTCCATGAGCAGCACGCCATCGAGAAAATCATAAGGCTTGGGCACCCGCACACCGGCATTGGCCAGGCGAAACAGCGCCGCCACTTCGGCGTTCTGCCAGGCGTCTTCGGCCTCCTTGCGGCCGAACTTTGAGCCCTTGGCCATGGCCCGGGCCTGGCGGCTGTTGCGCACCTTGCGGCCTTCCTGGTACTCGGCGGCCTGGCGGAAACTGCGCTTGTTGGCTTCTTTATAGACCTTGGCGCACCGTAGCTCCCGACCGCAGCGGACCACATACACCGCAGCCTCCTTGCCACTCATCAGCGGTCGCAGTACTTCGTCGACCAGTCCATCTTCAACCAGCGGTTCAATGCGTTTTGGAGTCTTCATCGGTTTCTGTCGGGGGTCCTGTCTGGCCAAACACGTGATTGTTATAGGTCACAGGTCTTGGAACCTGCTTGTCGCTGAATCAAGACCGCACTGCGTTGTAACGGCAATCTGCCTGACTTGCCATTCTTTTTCTGCCCGAGCGCGACCAATCGGTCACAAAAATCGCCAAACACCAATAAATACGGGGTTAATTACGCAAGTAACACTTTATTTCCAGCGCCCATGGCCGATGTAGTCTGCAGCAGCCTCGTACGTTTACAAGAAAAATACTGGAGCGCGGATGAACATAAAACAAAAACTGACCTGGGCCTTCGCCGTGATCGCCGGTTTGCCGGTGATCCTGGTCGCCACCCTGGTGGT
This sequence comes from Pseudomonas sp. ZL2, assembly GCF_054788455.1. Classification (NCBI taxonomy): domain Bacteria; kingdom Pseudomonadati; phylum Pseudomonadota; class Gammaproteobacteria; order Pseudomonadales; family Pseudomonadaceae; genus Pseudomonas; species Pseudomonas sp. ZL2. Next base: position 23,247 of record NZ_JBGOGX010000001.1, read on the forward strand.
CCTCAACCTGCGCAGTGAAGCCCGCGAAGGCTTCGTCGACGGCAGCAGCCGCGAGATCCGCCAGGTGGCCAACGCCATGCAACTGTTCTTCGAAGGCATCAGCCAGAACGTCGACTACCTGGCCGCCCAGCCGCTGGTCAGCGCTACCGGCAACGACGTGAAAAAGTACCTGGGCGCAGATGCTCCACAAATTGCCCTGGGCGAACAGGACAAGAAACTCTACGACTTCTTCGCCAGCCTCGCCGCCAGCCATCCCGCTTACTCCTACGTGTCCTACGGCCTGAGCGACGGCGGTTACGCCTTCTGGCCGGGCGACGCGAAAATGGCCAACTACGACCCGCGCCAACGCCCCTGGTACCAGGCGGCCATGGCCAACCCGGGCAAGACCCTGCGCACCGACGCCTATTACTGGGCGGGCGATGACGCGGTGCTGGTCAGCACCGTGCGCGCCGTGCCCAACCAGCTCGGCAACCCCGGTGGCGTGGTCAACATCGACGTGTCGCTCAAGCAGCTGACCGAGATCGTCAAGCAGATCAAGCTCGGCGAAAGCGGCTACCTGATGCTGCTTGAAGACAACGGCAGCGTGCTGGTCGACCCGCGCGATCCGGCGCACAACTTCAAGCCGCTGGGCAGCCTCGGCGAGGGCTATGCGCAACTGGCCAAGGCCGGCAAGGGCCTGGTCGAGGTCGAGCTGGATGGCGAACGCTACATGGCCAACGTCTGGCCCTCGGAGCAACTGGGCTGGAACTTCATCGGCCTGATCCGTCATGACGAAGTGATGCACACTGCCACCCAGCTGACCTGGCTGGTCGCCGCCCTCGCCATCGTGCTGGCGGCGGTATTTGCCCTGGTCGGTGCCACCTTTGCCAAGCTCATCGTGCGCCCGATCCACAGCGTTACCAGCGGCCTGGAAGGCATCGCTCAGGGTGAAGGCGACCTGACCCGCAGCCTGGAAGTACGCGGACGTGACGAAACCGCGCAACTGGCCAGCTGGTTCAACCAGTTCCTCGCGGCGATCCGCAACCTGATCCAGAGCATCGGCCAGGCGGCGAACAAGATCCTCGCCACCTCCAGCAGCTCGACCCAGGTCTCCAATGACATGGCCGAAGCCGCCGGGCGCCAGCGTGAAGCGGTGGACATGGTGTCGACCGCCTTTCACGAAATGGTCGCCACCGCCAACGAAGTCGCGCGCTCCTGCAGCCAGGCCGCCGACTCGGCCGACAGTGGCCAGCAACAGGCCCGCGAAGGCCAGCAGCAGATCGATGCGGCAGTGCAGAGCGTCGATCGCCTGAGCCAGGAGATCGAACAGTCGGCGCAGTCGATGCAGCAACTCGAACGCGATAGCAATGCGATCCAGTCGATCCTCGGCACCATCCGCTCGATTGCCGAGCAGACCAACCTGCTGGCCCTCAATGCGGCCATCGAAGCCGCCCGCGCCGGTGAGCAGGGCCGTGGTTTTGCCGTGGTCGCCGACGAGGTGCGGGCCCTGGCCAAGCGCACCGCCGACTCAACGGCCGAGATCGACAACCTGCTCGGCAACCTGGCCAACCGCACCAGTGAAGTGGCCCAGCAGATGCACGCGAGCCTGGAAGTGTCGCAACAGTCGGTCAGCCGCATCGGCCTGGCGCGCAGCAGTTTCGGGCAAATTCGCGAGTCGGTGGACATCATCCGCGACATGAACACCCAGATCGCCACCGCCGCCGAAGAACAGCACCAGGTGGCCGAAGACATCAACCGCCATATCAGCCAGATCCACGGCGATGCGCAGCTGGTGGCCGAGCTGGCCAACTCGGCGCGGCAGGACTCGCAGAGCCTGGCCGGTTTGTCCAATGAACTGGATGCGCTGGTACGGCGCTTCCGTACCTGACGGCTACAGGCGCAGCTCGCCCGGGGTGAAGCCGAACAGGCCCTTGAAGGCAGCGATGTAGGCCGAAGAGGCGTCGTAAGCGCAGCCATCGACCACCCGTTCCAACTGATCGTCTGCTCGATCATGGCCGAGCACTACGCCAACCGCCCGGCCCCGGTGGCCAGCCAGTCGGTACGGGTCAACGCTCGATGATCGCCGTCACGCCCTGACCGCCAGCGGCGCAAATCGAGACCAGGCCACGGCCCTTGCCGGCGGTGGCCAGCAACTTGGCCATGTTGGCCAGAATGCGCCCCCCGGTGGCCGCGAAGGGATGCCCGGCGGCCAGTGAGCTGCCCTTGACGTTGAGCTTGCTGCGGTCGATTGCACCCAGTGGCGCGGCCAGGCCCAGGCGGGTTTTGCAGTACTCGGGGTCTTCCCAGGCCTTGAGGGTGCACAGCACTTGCGCGGCGAAGGCCTCGTGGATTTCGTAGTAATCGAAGTCCTGCAGGGTCAGGCCATTGCGCGCCAACAAGCGCGGCACGGCGTAGGCCGGGGCCATCAACAACCCTTCGTGACCTTTGACGAAATCCACCGCGGCGGTCTCGCCATCGACCAGATAGGCCAGCACCGGCAAGCCACGCTCACGGGCCCAGTCTTCGCTGCCCAGCAGCACCACCGAGGCGCCATCGGTCAACGGCGTGGAATTACCTGCGGTCAGCGTGCCCTGCCCGCTGCGGTCGAACACCGGCTTGAGGCTGGCGAGTTTCTCCAGGGTCAGGTCCGGGCGCAGGTTGTTGTCGCGGGTCAGCCCCAGGAAGGGAGTAAGCAGATCGTCATGCCAGCCGTCGGTAAAGGCGGCGGCCATGTTCTGGTGGCTGCGCAGGGCCAGCTCATCCTGCTCCTGGCGTGGGATCTGCCAGGTCTTGGCCATCTGCTCGCAATGCTCGCCCATGGACAGGCCGGTGCGCGGCTCGCCGTTGCGCGGCAACTCGGGTTTGAGGTGACCGGGGCGCAGTTTGAGGAAGGCCTTGAGCTTGTCGACGGTAGTCTTGCCACGGTTGGCCTGGAGCAGGATCCGGCGCAAGCCTTCGCTCACCGCGATCGGCGCATCGGAGGTGGTATCAACGCCACCGGCAATGCCGCAGTCGATCTGCCCCAAGGCGATTTTGTTGGCTACCAGCAATGCCGTTTCCAACCCGGTGCCACAGGCCTGCTGCAAATCGTAGGCCGGCGTTTGCGCTGACAGCCGCGAGCCGAGCACGCTTTCGCGGGTCAGGTTCATGTCGCGAGAATGCTTGAGCACCGCTCCCGCCGCCACTTCGCCCAGGCGCAAGCCATGCAGGCTGTAGCGTTCGATCAGGCCCTCAAGCGCGGCAGTGAACATTGCCTGGTTGCTGGCGGTGGCGTAAGGGCCGTTGGAACGGGCGAAGGGAATGCGATTGCCGCCAATGATGGCGACCCGGCGCAGTGAGCGCATGCGTGATGTCCTCTTTTTCCCTAATGGTCCGCTACAGCGTAGGTGTTTTTTCTGCGGTCGAACGACCAATGGCCAATCATGGTCCACACTTTGAAGCTATTTCAGGGAGAACCGCACATGAGCGACCGCTATATCGACTTCGCCAACTCCGACCTTGGACGCCGCCTGGTAGGTGCCGTCGGCCTGCCCAGCCCGGCCCGCCTGGAGCGCTGGGAAGCCGGCCGTCTGCGGCCGATCGAAGGCGCGCTGCTGCTGGGTGGCGGGCCTCTGGCGAAGACCATCGAAGCCTTCGCCAAGCGCCTGACCGACGAGCTGTACAGCTTTGCCAGCCCTGAACTTGAGGCCAACGAGTGGGTGGCCGGGCTCGGGCCCAAGCTCAAGGCGGTGGTGTTCGATGCCAGTGAACTGGACGATATCGACCAGCTCAAGCAACTGCGCGAGTTCTTTCAGCCGCTGCTGCGCAGCCTGGCGTCCAGCGCTCATATCGTCATCCTCGGCCGCGCCCCGGAACAGCTCGACGACCCGCTGGCGCGCGTTGCCCAGCGTGCCCTCGAAGGCTTCAGCCGCTCCCTGGCCAAGGAGCTGCGCGCCGGCGGCACCCTGCAACTGCTGTATGTGAACGAAGCGGCCGAGGACCAGCTTGAAGGCGCCCTGCGTTTCTTTCTTTCACCGAAAAGCGCGTTCATCTCCGGCCAGGTACTGCGCCTGGAGGCCTGCGGCACAGCGGTGCAGGACTGGAGCCGGCCGCTGGCGGGGCGCAAGGCACTGGTCACTGGCGCGGCCCGGGGCATCGGTGCGGCGATTGCCGAAACCCTGGCCCGCGATGGCGCCGAGGTGATCCTGCTCGATGTGCCACCGGCCAAGGCCGACCTCGAGGCCCTGGCCGCGCGTTTGGGCGGGCGCAGCCTGGCCCTGGACATCTGCGCGGCGGACGCCCCGGCGCAGTTGCTCGAAGGTCTGCCCGACGGCATCGACATCGTCGTGCACAACGCCGGCATCACCCGCGACAAGACCCTGGCCAACATGACCCCGGAGTTCTGGGACTCGGTGCTGGCGGTCAACCTCAAGGCCCCGCAATTACTGACCCAGGCACTGTTCGACAGCGGCGCCCTGCACGACAACGCGCGCATCGTGCTGCTGGCCTCGATCAGCGGCATCGCCGGCAACCGTGGCCAGGCCAACTACGCCGCCAGCAAGGCAGGGCTGATCGGCCTGGCCCAGGCCTGGGCGCCGAAGCTGGCCGAACGCGGCGCCAGCATCAACGCCGTGGCCCCCGGGTTTATCGAAACGCGCATGACCGCGGCCATCCCTTTCGCCCTGCGCGAGGCCGGGCGGCGCATGAGTTCGCTGGGCCAGGGCGGCTTGCCCCAGGATGTCGCCGAAGCGGTGGCCTGGCTGGTGCAGCCGGGCAGCGGCGCGGTCAATGGCCAGGTGCTGCGGGTCTGCGGCCAAGCCGTGATGGGGGCCTGAACATGACCCGAAAATGGATTGAGCTGGGCAACACTGCGGCGCTTTCCGGGCTGTACCTGCGCGCCGCGCGCAAACGCAAGATCAGCGGCGACAGCCTGCCCGCCACTGGCTTGCGTTGCCACCTGAACGTCGATCCGCAGCAGTTGCAGGCCTACCGCAAACTTTGTCACTTCAGCGACGACGGGCGCCTGCCGCCCACCTTCCCGCATGTCATGGCCTTCGCCCTGCAAATGCAGTTGCTGACGGCCAAGGACTTTCCCTTCCCGTTGCTGGGGCTGGTGCACCTGCACAACAGCATTCGCGTCGTGCGGCCCCTGGGCGGCATCAGTCGCCTGCGTTTCAGCGTGCATGTGGACAACCTGCAGCCCCACGAGAAAGGCGGCACCTTCGAGCTGATCACCGAAGCCGAGGACAGCCTTGGCCTGCTCTGGTCCGAGACCAGCCGCATGCTCTGCCGGGGTTTGAAACCGGCCGGCGAACCGGCCGCGGTCGAAGCGCCTGAAGCCCTGCCCTTGAGCGAACTGACCCGCTGGTATGCCGACAGCGATATCGGCCGGCGCTACGCCAAGGTCTGCGGCGACTACAACCCGATCCACCTGAGCGCCGCCAGCGCCAGGCTGTTCGGTTTCCCCACCGCCATTGCCCATGGCATGTGGAGCAAGGCCATGGCCCTGGCAGCCTTGCGCGGGCATCTGCCGGTCAGTGGATATGAGATCGAGGTGGACTTCCTTAAACCGGTGCGCCTGCCCAGCGAGGTGATCCTCAATGCCAGCCCGACGGCGGCCGAGGGCCAGTTGCAACTCGACGGCCATGGCGAGCTGGTGCACATGCGCGGGGCCTGGCGGCCATTGAGCTGACAGCACCCCTTGCGTTGCGACAGCGCCCGCCTGAAGCTATGCCGCTTGAGGAGAGCCCCGATGAACCTGCAAGAACTGACCCAACGCCTGCACCGCATCCGCGACAACAACGACTGGCGCGGCTTTCACAGCCCAAAGAACCTGGCCATGGCCGCCAGCGTCGAGATGGCCGAACTGGTGGAAATCTTCCAGTGGCTGACTGAAGACCAGTCGCGCCAGCTGCCGCCCGAGCAACTTGAGCACGCCGGGCAGGAAGTCGGCGATATCGTCCTTTACCTGTTGCTGCTGTGCAGCGAGCTGGGCCTGGACATGGAGCAGGTAGTCAAAAGCAAACTGGCCGACAGCGAAAGGCGTTTTGCCAAATGAACGACCGTCATTTCGATGAACTGGCCACCCGTTTCGCCGAGAAAATCTACGGGGGTGCCAAGGGTGCGATCCGCCTCGCGGTGCTTCAGGCCGACCTGGCCGAAGCCCTGCCCGAGCGCCCGCTGCGGGTGCTGGATATCGGCGCGGGCCTGGGCCATATGTCTCTGTGGCTGGCGCAACGCGGACATCAGGTTACCCTGGCCGAACCCGCCGCACCGATGCTCGACGGTGCCCGCGAACGCTTTGCCGAAGCCGGCCAACAGGCCACTTTCATTCAGGCCCCCTGGCAGGACCTGCTCGGCCAGCTGACTGAACCCTATGACCTGGTACTGTGCCATGCGGTGCTGGAATGGTTGGCCGAACCCGAGGCCATCCTGCCGGTGCTGCATCAACTGACCCGTGCCGATGGCTGGCTGTCGCTGGCGTTCTACAACCGCGACGCGCTGGTGTACCGCAACCTGCTCAAGGGCCATTTCCGCAAACTGCGCAGCAATGAACTGGCCGGTGAAAAGCAGAGCCTGACCCCGCAAAAACCACTTGATCCACGCACGCTCAAGGCGCAACTTGAAGACTTGTGGAAGGTCGAAAGTGAAAGTGGTGTACGGGTTTTCCACGACTACATGCCCCGCGACTTCCAGGCCAAGGCCGAACTGCTCGACCTGCTGGAGATGGAGTTGGCGCATCGTCGTCATCCGGCTTTCGCCGGGCTGGGCCGCTACCTGCACTGGATCTGTCGACCGCGCTGAACCGCGCCCGCCGGGAGGGTGACATGCCGTACCGTTTGACCCTGGGCCTGCTGTGCCTGGCCCTCGCCGCCTGCCAGGGCAGCAACCCCTACGTCGCCAGTTCCCGGCCATTGCCGCCGGCGCCGGCACACGCGGCCAACACCTTCGATGTCAGTGCCTACCCCGCCGCGCCGCGCGACTATGCCCGCTACCGCAGCTGGGCCTGGCGCGACGGCCAGTTGCCGGCTGGCAGCACCTATGCAGAACCCGCCCAGCTGGCCGATGCCGTGAGCAATGCCCTCGACCAGCGCGGCCTGCGTCCGGCACGCAACGGACAAGGCGGGGATTTGCTGGTCAGTGCCGACCTGCGCCTGGAACGGCGCCTGCGCCAGGTTCGCGAAGACTACTACCCCTATGACGCCTACCCTTATGGCGGTTACGCTGGCTACGGCAGTTACGGCCGCTACCACAACGGCTACGGGGTCTACGGCAGTGTCCCGCTGGTGCGTACCTACGAGGTCGAAGTAATGGTGGTGCGCGTTGACCTGTATGACGCCCGCGACGGCCAGCCGGTATGGAGCGCCAGCGCCGAAACCGCCAGCCAGGATTCCCAGGGCAAGCGCGCCGATGCCTTGCGTGAGTCGGTGCAAAAGGCGCTGGCCAGCTATCCTCCCAGTTAAAGGCAATCGGAGAACCATCATGTTGCGCCGTCTCGCTTTACTCTCGTTAGTGCTGTTGCTCGGCGCCTGCCAGAGCGGCAACGTTACCCAGGACTTCGATGCCAGCCGTGACTTTGCCGCCTACCGCAGCTGGGTCTGGCAGGAGCCGGGGCTGCAGTACCGCCCGGACGATCCGCGGATCAAGAGCGACCTCACCGAACAACGCATCCGCCAGGCGGTGGCCGGCCAACTCGACCAGCGCGGCCTGCGCCCGGCCCCGGGCAACAGCCGCGGTGACCTCAAGGTCCAGGCCTACCTGATCGTCGAAAACCGTCAGCAACAAATCACCACCAACTACGGCGGCGGTTGGGGTGGCTACTGGGGCGGCTACTGGGGTGGGCCGATGTACAACGAAACCCGCAGCGTCGACTACAAGGTGGCAACCATCCAGGTCGACCTGTTCGATGCCCGCGATGGCAAGCTGGTGTGGCGCGGCAGTGCCGAACAGATCATGAACAATTACCCGCCAAGCCCGGAAGAACGCAACACGGCGATCCAGAACACCGTCGCCAAACTGATGGGCAACTACCCGCCACGTTGAGCCTCACCCGCCAGTCGCCATGCAGGCGACTGGCCATTATGTTGACTACACTTCTCGCACTGCTGCCCCGCGCGGCCATGGGCCGGCAAAGGAGTGCTCGTGTCTTCTCGCTTTCCAGCACGGCAACGTGGCGCTATCGGGCTGTTGGCTGCCCTGACCCTGGGCATGGCCCTGGTGTTCGTGCTGATGGTGGTTGACACCGGCAGGTTGTTCCTGGAGCAGCGCAAATTGCAGCGGGTAGCCGACATGGCGGCACTTGAGGCCGTCAATGGCAAGGGCACTTGCCTGCCGACAGGTCCCAGCGCACAGACGCTGGCAGTGCGGGCAGCGACCCGTAATGACCATGCCCCAGGCGCCAATCACAGCCTGCAGGTGGAATGTGGCAGCCTGCAGACCGGTGCCGGCAGCTTGCGCGTGTTCACTGCCGATTCCACCAAGGCCGATGCGGTCCGGGTGACGGCCGGCATTACCCTGGAGACCAGTATTGCCGCCGGTATCCGCTCGCTGGTGGCCTCCGCCACCTTTGACCCCAGCACCCGCCTCAGCGCCCAGGCAACCGCGGCCCAGCCCGGTCCGCCGCTGGCCCGCCTGAACATTCGCAGTACCTTGCTGAACATCGACTCGTCACGTTCGGCGCTGCTCAATACACTGATGAGCACATTGCTGGGCAGCCAGGTCAATTTGAGCCTGGCCCAGTGGCAGGGCTTGTTGCAGGCCGACGTCAATCTGCTCAACTACCTCGATGCCCTGGCGATCAAGACCCAGGTCAGCGCAGGCAACTACACCGAACTGCTGGGCAAGACCCTCAATGTCGGTGAAGCCCTGAAGGTCATGGCCACGGTGGCGGCGCAGAACAATCCGCTGGTGGATGTCAGCGGCCTGAACCAGCTCGGTGTGCAGGCCGGGAATGCAGGGGGCATTGTCCTGGGCGATTTGCTCGATATCCAGAATGGCGGCTCGAGTGCCGGGCTGGACGCAAATCTGCAAGCCCTGCAATTGGTCCAGGGCATGGTGCAACTGGCCAACAGCGCCCATGGTGCCGAGGTCAGCCTGCCGGTCAACCTGCTGGGCCTGGCCAATATCTCGACCCGGGTAAAAATCATCGAGCCGCCGCAGTTTTCCGCCCTGGGCAATCCGGCCAAAGCCACGGCAGACCCAAAAGATCCCGAGCAGATCTATGTTCGCACCGCCCAGACGCGCATCCTGATCAAGGTCGACCTGGGACCGCTGCTCGGAGGCATCAACCTGGGGATCATCCAGGTATTGCCCAACCCCAGCCTCGACGTGGGCTTGGCGGTCGGCAGCGCCAGCAGCCATGTCACCGGCTATAACTGCGCCTCGGCCGCCAGCAAGAGCCTGACCGTGCGCAACGAGGCAGCAGCGGTGAAAGTGCTGATCGGCACAATCAACAGCAGCAACTTCTTCTCATCGGTCAAGCCGGTCGACGCCAGCCCGCTGGTGCTGCTGAAGGTGCTGGGAATCGACATCGGCCTGGGCGCAAACTCACCGCTGTTCAGCCAGGGCGAATCTTTCACCTACCTCAAGCCACCTGAGCTCGAACAAGACTCGGCCAACCACCTGCTCAGCTCGAAGAATATCGTTGCCAGTGTGCGCAGTACCCTGCAGGGCCTGGAGCTGACCCCGCAGATCCCGCTGGTCAGCCTGTTGCTCAACACCGTTTCAGGCTTGATTGGCACTTTGCTCGGTTCGCTGCTCGACCCGATCATCAACAACCTGCTGATGCTCCTGGGTATCGACCTGAACCAGGTGGAGATTGGTGCCAACCTCAGTTGCCACAGCGGTCGCGCTCAACTGATGATCTGAGCCCGTGGCAGCTCGATGCAGAACCGCGCACCCAGCTCACCATTCTCGACACTCAGGCAGCCGCCCATGGTGTCAATGATGCCGTAGCTCACCGACAGCCCAAGGCCAGTGCCGACCCCCACCGGCTTGGTGGTGAAGAACGGCTCGAAGATGCGTTCGAGCAAACGCGGTTCGATGCCGCCGCCGTTATCCTCGACCCATAGCCGCACCTGCCGCGCATCGCACTCAAGCCCCAGGGCAATCCACGGCTGCAGGTCGCGTTGCTGCTCCCGCCGGGCCAGCAGGGCATCGCGGGCGTTGACCAGCAGGTTGATCAGCACCTGCTCCAACTGATCCTGATGACCACTGACCTGCACGTCGTGCTCAGGGGGCTGCACGCGCAGCTCCACACCCTTGCCGCGCAAGCCGTCAGCTAGCAACGACAACGCCCCCTCAACGGCCTGCCAGGGCGCGAACAGTTGCTGTTCGACTTCCGAGCGCCGACCGAACACGCGCATATGGTCGACCACCTTCGAGGCGCGCAGCACCTGGGCATCGATGCGTTTGAGCTTGTCTTGCAGGTAGTCGACCTGGACCTCGCCGTTTTCCAGGCGCTTGAGCGCATTGACCACGGCCATGCGCATCACGTTGAGCGGTTGGTTGATCTCGTGGGCAAGCCCGGTGGCCATTTCACCGAGGGTGGCCATTTTCGCGCTTTGCAGCAGTTGCTGCTGGGTGCGCCTGACTTGTGTGTTGTCGCGGCCCACCGCCTGGATTTCCTGTAACTGGCCATGCTCGTCGAACAACCCGCGATCGGACCACACCCACCAGGCATGCTCGCGCCCCGGTAATTGCAGGCAAATCTCTGCGTTGCTGACCGGTTGCTCTGGCGTCAGCCCGGCCAGGCGCTCGACAAAGGCCTGGCGCTGCGCCTCGGACAGCCATTGGCCAAGGTTCAAGCCAGCCAGCTGCGCGGGTGAACACTCCAGGTAATCGGCCAGCGGCTGGTTGCCGAACACCAGGCTCAGGTCGGGCCGGTAGCGACAGATCATCGCCGGGGAGTCCTCGACCAGCACCCGATAGCGTTCCTCGCTCTGACGCACTTTTTCCGCAGCGGCGGTCGCCTCGCTGACATCCAGCCAGATGCCCACCACCTCGACCGGCAGGCCCAGGTCATCACGCAGCAGACGCGCTTCATCGAGTACCCAGTGATAGCCCCCTTGATGGTCACGCAGGCGATAGCGACTGCGACTAGAGCCTTCGCGTAACAGAATGCGGGTACGCTCCAGCCACAGTGGCTGATCGTCGGGATGCAACCACTGGCCAGGTTGCAGAGGCTCGTCCGCCCGGGGCTGCCAACCGAGCAGCGGCTCCAGGCTGGCACTGAAGAATTCCGACAGCAACGCCCCCTCGTGGTAACGCTGGACGTAGATGACCGCCGGTGAACTGGCGATCAGGTTTTCCAGGCGCGCCTGGGCAGCGCTGGCCTGCAGCTGCTGCGTCTTGATATCGCTGATGTCGAGCATGAAGCCCTGCACCCGCCGGTTACCGCCGCTGCCGTGCACCTGGCCGCACACCCGGTACCAGCGCGGCTGCGCCTGGGCGTTGTGGTCGAGCAGGCGCAGGTTCAGTTGCACGGCGCAGCCCTGGCGTTGCAGGTCGCCAAAGGCCAGCTGAGTCGCTTCCCGGTCTGCCGGGTGCACGCGGCTCAGCCATTGATTGACCGTCAGCGCTGGCGGAATGCCCAGGCTCTCGGCCAGCGCCGGGTCCAGGTGCAACTGCGGCTCATCCAGACGCCACTGCCACCAGCCAGCCCCCAGTTGCAGCTGCAGGCTGTCCAGGCGCTCGCTTTGCTGATCCAGTTGATGCGCAGCCAGACGACCGAGTAGCGGCTCGACAAAAGCAGCGGCAACCAGTAATGCATCCAGCGCTTGCAGGACCTCTTGCGGCTCGACACAGATCAGCCAAGCCTGATTGACCTGCCCTTGCGCATAGGCCAGCAGATAGGTCGACAGCCCCGGCAGCAAGTCCTGCAGGCCAGGCTCAGTGGCGCTGCTGATCATACTGGCGGGCAGTTGACGATCCAGCACAGGCGCAAGCTGTTCATCACGCGGCCAGTGCAACGCGTCGCCACTGCAAGCGTAGGTTTGCCAGCCCTGATCCGTTTGCACCAGCACCCGCGCGCCCCTGGCCCGCCAGTGCCGTACCAGCCAGTTGAGCTGCTCTTCGGCCACCACCTGCAGGCGCTCGATAGTGCAGGCGCGCAAGGCGCAGGCCAGGTGCGCGGTCAGGTGCTGCTGGCGCTCGGCAGCCAGGGCTTGCTGGCGGTGCTGCAACAGGTCGCCAATGTCGAACAGTTGCAGCAACCAGCCACCGCTTTGCGCCAGCAACCAGCCGCGGGTGTGCAAGGTACGCCCGCCAGCCGCCTTGAAATCCAGTTCCAGTGGTTGGCCCTGCCAGTCTGGCGGCTCGCCTTCGAGCACCAGCAGGCTGTAGGGCTGCACGTAGTCGTGCAGACGCACGCCGGCCTGGGTCGGCAACGCCAGCACCGAGCGCAGCGGGCCTGCCAGGCGTAGCACGCGGGCGGAACCATCCAACCAGAGTTGCAGGCCCACGGCAGGCACATCGGCCGGTTGCGGCACTGGCTCCTCGGCTGGCGCGGCGCGCCCGCGCCAGCGCTCGAACAGGCTATGCCCGCCACTCACAGCTGCAGGCTCGCTTCGGCCTTGAGGCTGGCGGGCAAGCGCGGTACTTCACCGATCCCCGGCAGGTCCAGCACCGGCAACACCGAGGTCAGCTTGGCTTTGGCGTAATCGATCTTCACTGTCAGCAGCTTACCGGAGGTGAGCGTGACACTGGCATCGCTGTTCACCTGGAAATTCAACGACGCCGGCATCCACGCCAGTTGCTCACCGAGCACGCGCTTGGCCAGCGTGTTGACGTCAGCGCTGTGGGTCGCGCTGGCGGGGTCCAGCGCCACGCAACGGCGCACCGCTTCGCTGCTGGCCTGGTTGAACGATTGCAACATCAACATTGGCAAGCCGTAGCTGACCACCCCATAGAAGGCCGCGAAAAAGATCACGAATACCGCGACGAACTCGAGGGCTGCCGCACCTTTTTGCCGCTTGCACAGGCTTGCTTGCATGATCGCGTCTACCCTGACAGTGACACCTGAAAGACAGCATAGAATCATTCACCACAAAGGGATGGCCTTTCGCCAATGCAAAGCATTGTTCTGCTGCTGTGGCTTGCCTTGTGCTCTGAACAAGATCTGCGCGAACGTCAGATCGCCAATACCCTGACCCTCGGCGCCGCGGCGTGTGCGCTGATCTACCTGTTCGTTACCGGACACACCTGGATCGGCGCCGATGCCAGTGAAGGTGGCTGGGCGCTGGCCATCGTCATGCTCCTGACCCTCCCCGGCTACATGCTCGGCCGCCTGGGCGCCGGCGACGTGAAATTGCTCGGTGCCCTGGCCCTGGCCACCGATCGCATGCACCTGCTGGGCACGTTTATCGGTGCCGGTGTAGCCGTCGTTGCCTGGCTGCTTGGCCGTCGCTGGCTGTGGTCCCTTTTAAGTCAGAAGGTTAAGAACCGCCTGAAGCAACTGAGCGAAGAGTCGTCAAAAAAACAGCCTTTCGCGCCGTTCCTGCTGGTCGGTTTTTTACTGGCTGCGGTATGGATCCATTAGTCGAATGCTGCGTGCAAATGGATGCGCCCACCTTGTACATAGCCCAAAAGTGCGACTACTTTCTAGTGTGTGCCGGATGGATCCAGGCTCAGCCTGGTTGAGGGAACATAGAGGCGAACAGCAGGGAGTTGCATGTGAACAAATCAGTCAGTGAATTAAAGGTGCTGGTGGTGGACGACCTGCCACTGATCGTCGAAGAGTTGTGCGAATTTCTCCAGAGCAGTGGATACCATTGCGTGCCCTGCCACTCCAGTACCCAGGCCATCGAACAGTTCAGTGCCGATCAGGAGATCGCGCTGGTGGTGTGTGATCTGCATATGCCCGACTACGATGGCCTGGAACTGATGCGTGCGCTCAAGGCCATTGCCGGGCCGCAGCGGCTGTTCGAAGCGATCATGCTCACCGGCCGCGCCAACAAGCAGGACGTGATCAAGGCGCTGCGCGAAGGCTTTGCCGACTACTACCAGAAACCGGTCGACCTCAGCGAGCTGCTCGAAGGCGTGCAACGCCAGGAGGCTGCCGTGCTGGAACGACGCAGAAGCTACCAGCACCTGGGTGACCTGAACCAGAAGCTGCAGTTTTTGGCCGACTCGATCGACGACCTCTACCAGGACCTGGACAAGGCCCGCGGGCTCGGCGCCCACCGCCGCGCCACCGACGTCGACCCCGAAGTGGAACCCGACAACCTGCCAACCCTGTTCAACAAGCTGTCACCGCGCCAGCTGGATGTGGCGCGGCTGGTCAGCAAGGGCAAGACCAACTACCAGATCGCCTGCGAGCTGGGCATCACCGAAAATACCGTCAAGCTCTACGTGTCCCAGGTGCTGCGCCTGACCCACATGCACAACCGCACCCAACTCGCGCTGGCGCTGTCTCCCAGCACCTCGCCCCTTCATCAACGTGTCACGGCGCACTGAGTGCAGCGCCGGTGTCAGACGCAGGCGGCTCACCAGGTTGACCTGCGCCAGGAGGTTGTCGTCGCTGCCTTCGTGCCTTGCTCCCGCTCATGAACCCAATGCCCTGCCCAAGGCGCTAAGGCCGGGACCGGCCAACACGATCAGCAAGGCCGGAAACAGAAACACCATCATCACCATCGACATCTTCCCGGACATCTTCGAAATCCGTTCCTGCATGCGTGTCAGCCGACGGTCATCGAGCAGTTGCTTGAGCGCCAACAGCGACTTCATTGCGCCACCGCCCTGGGTCAGCAATTGCTGGAGAATCACGCAGGTGTCGCTGAACTCGTCGACGCTGAGCAACTGCGCGGTTTTCTCAAGCTCCGCAGCCAAGGCCAAACCGGAGTCGACCCGCAGCAGAATCGCCCGCAACTCCTCGCTCAACACTGGCAACAGTTGTCGCGACTCCTGACTCAGGACACGCAAGGTTTGCTCCACCGCCAGGCCCGACTCGAAGAGAATCCTCAGCAAGGGTATGAAGGTCGAAACTTCGCCGGCGACCTGTTGCTGGCGACGCACAGCGGCCCGCGCCAGCAGGCGTTTGGGCAGCAGATAGCCCACGCCCATGGCGCAAAACGGCACTACCAGCCACGGTAACTGGCTATCGCGGTACAGACTCTCCTGCAGCGCTACGCCCAACCCCAGGGCGAGGAACGGCACGCCAACCTGGCAAGCGGCAAACAGCGCCCGTTGCCGACTCCGCCGCCAGCCCATGCGGTCAAGCAGCAGACGGGTCTCACTATCCAGATTCAGCGAACGCTGGCCCAGCCGGCTGCTACCGATCTGTTGCAGCCAGTTGCCCAAGCGGTTCTCACTGCCAAGCTGGCCCTGCAGACGCCGAGCAACCAGGCGCTGGCGACGACGCTGGTGCAGCAACTGGCCTGCCAGCAAGACAAATGCGGCGAAGAACATCAGGGCACAGAGCAACCAGGCCATTTCAGATACTCCGTAACATGCGCCACAACATCAGGCAGCCCACCACTTGCAGGATAAACGCGCCGAGCAGCAGGAACTGACCGTTGCCGTCCTGCCACATAGCCAGCAAATAGTTGGGGTTGCTGATCAGGAAATAGCCGGCCATACCCACCGGCAACAGGCCCAGGACAGTCGCAGTCATGCGGGTTTCACCGGTCATGGCGCGCAGTTGACGGCTACCCTGCTCGCGCTCGCGAATCAGCTTGATCAGGTTCTCCAGCAGCTCGCTGGCGTTGCCGCCGTAGCGATGATTGATACGCAGGCCCAACGCGAACAGGCGCAGCTCATCCTGTTCATACAGTTCGGCCAGGTCGCTCATGGCATCGTCCAGGCTGACGCCCATCTGCACATTGCGCCGCACCCGCTGCAGAGCGCCATGCAAAGGATCACGCGACGCATCGATGGCCCCCAGCACGGCATCGTTCAAGGTTCGTCCGGCCTTGAGGCTGCGCACACTGTGATCGAGCAACACCGGCAACTGTTCGATCATCCGCTGCACCCGTCGACGATAGCGCCAGCCCAGGTACAACCAGATCAGCAACGGCGCAAGCAGCACCAGCCCGACGCCTGCAGCCCACCCCAGGATCCGGCCACACAGCAGCGCTGTCAGCAGGCCGATCGCCAGCCATATCAGCAGCCGGTCATTGCGCCGCTCGATACCGGCACGCTGCAACAGGCGGTCCAGCCAATCGCGGCGACTGGGCGTCAGCGCCGAGGACTCCTGAACCTGGCCAAGACGCTGCAGGATCCGCTCCTCACCCGACTTGCGCATGCCGCTGTAGAACAAGCGCACCGATACCCCCAGCAAGGCCAGGCAGATCAAGCCAAGTACTGCGGCAATCACGGCTGCAGTTCCGAATAGTCGCGGCGCAGCTTGTCGCCGGCAGGGTTCGGCGCCTCCCGCAAGAAACCCTCGCCGTTGTGCCGATCGAGACGGAACAGGGTATTGGTGACGTACACATCATCGCGCACCCCGACTACCTCCAACACCTCGCTGACACAGCGGCGGCCATCGGCCAGACGGGTCAATTGAATGACCACATCCAGTGCGGCGCAGATCATCTGCCGCAGGGTTTTCTCGGCCACTTGGCGGCCGGTCAGGCCGACCAGGGTTTCCAGACGCAGCAAGGCGTCCTGGGCGGTGTTGGCATGTACGGTACTCATTGAGCCGTCGTGACCGGTGTTCATCGCGGTGAGCACATCGAGCACTTCGACGCCACGGATCTCGCCGAGCAGAATGCGGTCGGGGCGCATCCTCAAGGCGTTGCGGATCAGCTCGCTGGCCTTGATCTCGCCATGCCCCTCGGCATTTGGCGGACGGGTTTCCAGGCGCACCACGTGAGGGTGATCGAGCTGCAGCTCGGCCACGTCTTCGATGGTCACCAGGCGCTCGCGGGGCGTAATCAACTGGCTGAGGATATTCAGCATGGTGGTCTTGCCGGTGCCGGTGCCGCCACTGACCAGGATGTTGCAGCGCCGTGCCACCGCCAACTGGATGAAGTCGAGAATGCCCTGGTCGATGGTCCGGGTGGCCAGCAGGTCGGCGCTCTTGAGCATGTCCTTGCGAAACTTGCGGATCGACAGGCACGGGCCGTCCAGCGCCACCGGCGGAATGATCGCATTGACCCGGCTGCCGTCGGGCATGCGCGCATCGACCATGGGTGACGATTCATCCAGGCGCCTGCCCAAGGGCGCGAGAATCCGTTGCATGACCCGCTCGACATGGTGGGCATCGATAAAGCGCAGATCCGTCTGCTGCAACAGGCCGGCCCGCTCGATGAACACCCGGTGCGGGCCGTTGACCAGGATTTCGGTGACGCTGGCATCGCGCAACAGCACTTCAAGCGGACCGAAGCCGGTCAGTTCGTCGACGATTTCCTCGGCCAGGCGTTCCATCTCGTAGCGCGACAGGGCCAGGTGCAATCGGGCGATATAGTCGCCGACCTGCTCCACCACGAATTGCGCCAGGGCCGGGCGCGAGCCTTCGAGCAGGTTGCGCCCGCTGTCCTCGATGGCGTCGATGATGTAACGATGCAAGGCACGCTTGAGCCCTTGCGGGTCGGCCCCCAGATTGTGCCGCGGGCCGCCGAACAGTTCGTCACCGCTCATTTATGCCCCCATAACCGATTGAGCCAGTTGGCGCTGACCACCGGGTTGCCCTCGGAGCGGCGCGCCAGCCGTTCACCGAGCGCTTTCAAATGTTGGGTGAGCTGCTCGCGCGGCGCCAGTTCGAACAAGGTCAGGCCCTGGTTCTTGGCATTCAGGCGCACCTCTGGGCTGTAGGGCAAGACCCGCAGAACCGGCAAGCCATAGCGCTTGCCCAGGGCTTCGGAGTCCGGTGCGACGCCGCGCAGGTAGCGGTCGACCAGCAGGCTGGCGTGTTCGAGCTTCATGCCCTTCTCGCGCCATTGGGTCAGTACCTCCAGGTTGCGCCGGCAATCGAGGACGTTCTGGTCGGTGTACCAGATCAGCTTGTCGCAATGGCTGACGAAGGTGCGCAGGGCTTCGCTGTCAGCCTGCCCGGTCAGGTTCACGACGATGTGCTGAAAATGCTGGCGCAAGGCGCTGAGCAGCATGTACAGCTCCGCCGCGCTGGTGCGCTCCAGCGGTTCGTCGGTCTCGGCGTAGGCCAGCAGGCGCAGGCCCGAGCTTTCACGCGTGAAGGCGCTGTCGATCAGGGTATTGTCGAGCCGGCGCAGGTGGCGCAGGGCATCGCCGAAATGAAACGAGGCTTCCAGGCCGAGCAATGCCAGGCTGTCACCACGAGGCACGCCAAGGTCCAGCAGCAACGTTTGCTGGCCGCTGGTTTGCACCACCCGCGCCATATGGGTGGTCAGCAAGGCGCCATCTGCGGTGCACTGGGCGCCATAGAGTACCGTCAGCCCCCCAAGGCTGGGGTTGCTGGTTACTGGCGGCAGGCGTTTGCTCAAGCGCCGCACCAACCCTGCGACCTCACTGGAGCGCGAGCCATAGGCGACAAAGTCCCGCGCCCCGGCACGCATGGCATTGAGCACCAACTGGTTGTCCATGCCATCGCCCAGGGCGACGATTGCCAGCATCGGTTTGGCTTCCAGCACCCCCTCGATCAGTGCGCACTGATTGACCACCTGCTCACGATCCAGCCCCACGAACACCAAACTGGCAAAGGTGACATCGACCAGCGCCAGCAACTCGTCAAGGCTGCCGCTGCCGGCGCCCACCACTTGCCCCAAGGGCGCCAGCGCACCTTGCAACCACTGCAAGTCGCCATCGTTGCGGGTAATGGCGAGGAAGGTCTGGCTCAGGTTTTCACTCATAGGGATAACCCGCTGCGACGTTCGAAATCGCTGTTTTCGAGGAACACCAGCCGGCCCCGGATCGGGGCGTGCGCCATTGGCACCTGCGGCGCAGTGCACGGCAAGGCACAGAGCATCTGCTTGATTACCCGCTCGGAACGACTGCTCATTGAAGGGCATCCTTGCTTGGTCAGGGAGTGGGCTGTCTGGCTTGATTTCCGCGGATGATTTCTATGCCGCGCGACGGCGCGACGCTGGCCACCGGCTGGGCGGCTGGTGCCTGGGCAAGCTGACTGAAGCGATAGAGTTTGCGATTGGCGCTATCGACTTCCTTGCCGCCGGCTTTGGGGTCCGCCCAGTAGCGGGCCAGGCGCTTCTCTTCGGCGCTGCGTACGGCCAGGCGCAAACTGCCGGCCTGGGCGGCAAGCAACAAGCGGCTGGCCAGTGCCTCGGGAACGGCAAGCACTACCGTGCGCGCAACATGTGACGGTTGCTGCGGCTGGCTCTTTTCATTCACTGGCGGCTGCGCGGGCTTGCCGTCATTGGTCAGGCCCAACTGTTCGCCGACACTGAGCAGACGCAGTGCAGGCAGTATCACCTGAGCCGACGCTTGCGGGTTGCGGGTCTCTTCGCGCAGAAACAGCAAGACATCGACATAGTCGCCCGGACTCA
Organism: Pseudomonas sp. ZL2; assembly: GCF_054788455.1. Lineage (NCBI taxonomy): Bacteria > Pseudomonadati > Pseudomonadota > Gammaproteobacteria > Pseudomonadales > Pseudomonadaceae > Pseudomonas > Pseudomonas sp. ZL2. The sequence goes on from NZ_JBGOGX010000001.1 coordinate 42,620, forward strand.
ACTGCCCGGCGACACCCACCACCTCATCCACAGCTACCGCCAGCGCGCGCTCATGGGGGTGGATCATCCGTGCCAGCGGGCCACCGGCGTCAAAGCTGCCCTGCTCCAGCCAGGTTCCAGCACTCAACGCGCGCCAACTGCTGCGCCCGAGCACTTGCTCAGGGGTCTGAAAACTGCCGGGCGGCGCCACCTGCAAGCGTTCTACCACCAGGTCGTCTGCCGTCAGCGGCACATACGCGGCAACATCGCGACGCAACACCACCACCGGCTTGCGCAGTTCGTCAGCGGCGTCTTGTGCCACTTGCTCAACGGGCGCCGGTACAGGTGCGGCAAGCGGTTCACTGGGTGAGCGGCTAAGGGCCAGGCCCCAGTAACCGGCCAGCAACGCGCCGAGCAGAAAAAAGCCTGCGAGGATGATGGTAATGCGACTGCTCATGCCGGTCCTCCTTCCCCTCAGCGTTCTTTCGGCCCTTTATGTGAAATGGCCCACAGCACTGCAGTCGGAAACAACTATTTCGCTATTTGACGGTAGCGTAGCTAGGACAAAATGCCATTACCCGTCAGATTTTTTTCCGTCGCAAAACCGGCAGCACCATAAAACAACAGCTTATTGGCGCCGACATCTGGTTATAACTTTAGTATTAATCCCTTCTTACATTTGCCGAAGTATGACCCGTTGACGATGCTGTGATGGCAAAGGGGAATCATCCAATACCCCTGCCACCTGCGCCTGCGGCGCAAGGAGAAATGCCATGCCTCTTTCCCGTGTCCTCAAAAGCTGCAAAGAATTCTTCTACCGCAAGGATGGCGCCTCCGGCATTGAGTACGCGATTATCGCGGCAATGGTCGCGGTAGCGTTGACGGCGTTCATTACGCCTATTTCCACCAATGTCACTGGAGTCATGACCAAGGTTGAAAATGCGCTAAAAGCCCCACCAGCTTCGAGCAGCAGTGGTAGCAATTGACGAATGGATTCATGGGTTCACGCTAACGTACTGAACAACGCCTCCATCACAGGACTGCCTTATGCCTACCTCTTCCCCCCGTCAACAGTTGCTCCTGGTGGATGACGAAGAGGACGCCTTGCTGGAGCTTGCCGAATTGCTGGAGGGTGAGGGGTTTTGCTGTCACACGGCTACCTCGGTCAAACTCGCCCTGCAACAGCTCACCCGCCACCCGGACGTGGCCCTGGTCATCACCGACCTGCGCATGCCCGAGGAAAGCGGCATATCACTGATCAAGCGCTTGCGCGAACACACCGCGCGCCAGCACCTGCCGGTGATCGTCACCTCCGGGCATGCCGACATGGACGACGTCAGCGACCTGTTGCGCCTGCAGGTGCTGGACCTGTTCCGCAAGCCGATCTACCACACCCGCCTGCTGGAAACCCTGGACAACCTGTTCCCCAAGCCGCGGATGCAACTGGTGCAGTAGAAGCATCGCGGGTCAAGCCCGCTCCCACAAAGTAGGAACGGCCTACAGCTGAAAACTGAAACTCAAACTCACCCGCGGTTCCCGGTCAAAGCTGTCGAGGGCGACGTCCGACAGCGGCTTGGCCAGTTCCAGCGCCATGTTGTAGAAACGCCCATCACCGATGCGCAGCCCCACTGCCACTGATGACAGGTGCGCATCGCGCAGGTCCACTTCATTGAACCAGGTGCGCGCGGTATCCAGCACGCCGTAAGGTTGCAGCAGCCTCACCCAGCGACCATCCCCGTTGAAGCTGTAGTTAACCTCATACGCCAGGCCCCAGCCTTTGTCGCCCAAGGCCTGGTCGGCGGGGTAACCACGGGCGAAGCTCTGCCCGCCGAACACCACCCGCTCGCTGTCGGGCAGGCTGTCACCACTCCAGTACAAGGCCGCCGACGCCACCCCCTGCCAGTTGCCGAACAAGCGGTCGCTCTGCAACCCGGACAGGCGCAGGCGGAGGAAATCCAGGTCAAAGTCGCTGTTGGTTTTCGCCCCCAGGTAATCGAGGCCCTGATAGGCACCGCCACTGACAATCCGCAGCTGGCCGGCATCGGCCTTGCGCCACTCACCTTCAAACCCCAGGGCGCGCACGTCGGTGCGATTGCTGAGCCGCAGGGGCGCACCGACCGCGCGATACACGACATCGTCGTTGACCATGTAAAAGCGCGCAGCAACGTTGAGCGATTCACCGGGCGCGGCCAGTAGCACCTGGCTCAGGCCGGCCGAGAAACGGTCATTCTCGCGATGGGCCTTGAGCTGGGTGCCATCGCCGAGCAGCACCTGGGCACTGGGGTCGCTTTCGTAACGCGACGCCGACAGGTGCAGCTGGCTGCCCTGATCGTCCAGGTATTGGGAATAATCCAGGCGGAAATAGCTTTCGTGATCCTCCCCACGCGGCGCCAGGGTCGTGAAACTGAACTGTTCAGCGAGCGCCGTCTGCGCGTTGCTGCTCACGGCGAGTAACGCCTGGGGATCATCACGGGTGCCATCGGTGACGGTCAGGGTGCCGCTCAAAGGCCGACGCGTGGCCTCGACGATCAGCTGGCTGGTGCCACTACCGGCATCTGCCGGCGACAACCGCGCCTGTACGCTGAAGCCCGGCAGGCGACTCATCAGGGCGACATAGCGCTCGAAGGTCGCGCGGGTCAGCGGCCGCTCGGCTTTGAGCCTGCCCACCAGTTTTTCCACATAGGCCGCCGCCGGGCCAACGTCGCCGTGCAGCTCGAAATCGTCGATGTAACCTTCGACCAGGACCACCCGCACCCGACCATCGGCGAAGTCCTGCGCGGGCAGATAAGCATGGGACAGCAGGTAGCCGTCCTGCTGGTAGCGCTGGGTCAGCCGCTGGGTGGCGTCGATCAGTTCGCCCAGGCTGACTTCACGGTTGATCAGGCCCTGATAGTTATCGCGCAGGTCACTCAACGGATAGATGCTGCCGCCTTCGAAACGCACCTTGCGCAAGATGATCCGACTGCCGCGCAGCAACGGCTGGGCCTGGGTGACCGGGATGGGCAGCAGAACCCCCGGGTTACTCGGCCGATAGGCATCGGCCGGCAAGTTTGGGGCGGGCAGGTTTCGTTCGATTTCGTGGCTGTCGAGAAAGCGCGGCAGGGGTTCGCTACTGGCCACGCTCGTCCAGGACAACCCAACAATCGCGACAGCCAACGCACGCATCGGACACTCCATGATCCCGAACAGTACAAGGCCGCCAGGGCGGCGGCCTCGTCAATCCAAGCGTAGGTGCTGGCCCCGGCATCGTCTAATCCGCGCTGTCACTCGTTGACCTGGAACTCGACCCGGGCGGTTTCACCGCTTTCATCCAGGGCGCTCAACTCGAAGCGCCCGGCCTGATCGAAGCTCGCCGTGAGGTTTTCCTGACCGTTGGTTTCGCCCAGCGGCGCGCCGTTGAGGAACCACCAGTGCCGACCGTTACCGCCAAGGGCCGAGACCTTGAATCGCAACGGCTCGCTGCTGGTGGCCGGACGGCGCAACTGATCGCCCTGACGCACACCGACGATGGACAACGGCGGCGCACTGGGCGGCACCTGCGGTGGGCACTGCGGATCGACCTTGGGCAAGCGCGCCTCGCGGCGTTCAACCCGCGGCAGCCAGGGTTCCAGTGGCGACGGCCACAGGGCGATTTCCCGCGCCTGGGCGCCGGCGCACGTGGCATCGACGCGCAAGCCCTGGGCGTTGACCCAGACGGTCTCGCGCAAGCCGACGCTCAAGGGTTGGTCCTGGGCCAGCAGGGTCGGCGGCGTGGTGCCATCCAGGGTCCAGGCGAAGCGCTGGCGGCGGCAGTTGGGGTCCTGGCGGGCCATGGGTTGCCCCAGCGGCCAGCAGATCGCCGCCACCCCCACGTTGGCTGGCACCGCCGCCACCGATGTGGTGATGCCGCGCTGGCTGTCGCGGTTACTCAGCACGTCATGCACCTGCAGCATCAACGGCGCCGCCGAGGCCAGGCCGAACTGCCCCGGCACCGGCGTGCCATCGGGGCGGCCGATCCAGATGCCAATCAGGTAGCGCGGCCCCACGCCGATCGACCAGGCATCACGAAAGCCATAGCTGGTGCCGGTCTTCCAGGCCAGTTGCGGCCGCTGCACCAGTTCGGCATGAGGGTCGCGATCCGGGCGTGCCTGGCCGCTGAGAATACGGCGGATGATCCAGGCACTGCCCGGCGAGAGCAGACGCCGCTCAAGCAAGGGATCATCCGGTTGCAAGCGGATCGGCGCGCTCAGGCCATCGCGGGAAAACGCCGCATAACCGCCGACCAGATCCTCCAGGCGGCTACCGGCACCGCCAAGAATCAGCGACAGGTTCGGCTCGGCCAGCGGCGGCAGGATCAACGGCACACCACCACTGCGCATCTGCGCGGCAAAGCGTTTCGGCCCGTAGGCCTCAAGCAGTTGCACCGCAGGCAGGTTCAATGACAGGGCCAGGGCGGAACTGGCCGCCACCGGCCCGCTGAAACCCATGGAAAAGTTACCCGGCCGATAGTCGCCGTAACGTCGCGGGACATCCTGAAGCAAGGATTCGGAATGGATCAGACCGTCGTCCATGGCCATGCCGTAGAGGAACGGCTTGAGGGTCGAACCAGGTGAACGCAGGGCGCTGATCATGTCGACATGGCCAAAGCGGCGCTCGTCGTTGAGATCAACCGAACCCAGGTAAGCGCGCACCGCCATGTTCTGCGCCTCGACCACCAGAATCGCCGCCGAGGTACGTTCCGGCAGCCGGGCGCGCCAGCCCAGCAGCAGGTCTTCCAGGCGCCGTTGCAAGGAGGCATCGAGGGTGGTGCGAATCAACGGCGGGCTGTGCGGGCGATTCAGGCGACGCGCCAACAGCGGCGCCAGCGCCGGCTCCTGACGCGGTGCCAGCAACAGCGGTTCCTCGGCGGCCTCGGCAACCCGCTGCTGCGGCCATACCTGATATTCGGCCAGGCGCTGCAGTACCTTGTCGCGCGCCGCCTGGGCGCGTTCAGGGTGACGATCCGGACGCAGGCGGCTGGGAGCCTGGGGCAACACCGCAAGCAACGCTGCTTCCGAAGGCGTCAGGTGCATCGGCGACTTGCCAAGATACGCCCAACTGGCCGCGGCGACGCCCTGCAAGGTGCCACCGAACGGCGCGCGGTTGAGGTAAATCTCGAGGATCTGCGCTTTCGACAGGTGCCACTCCAGTTGCGCGGTACGCCATAACTGGCGCAACTTGCCGGGCAGCGTGCGCGAATGCGGATCGAGCAGACGCGCCACCTGCATCGACAAGGTGCTGCCACCGGACAACACCCGGCCACCGCGCAGGTTCTGCCAGGCCGCGCGCGTCAGCGCCAGCGGGTTGACCCCGGGGTGATGGTAGAACCAGCGGTCCTCGTAGGTCAGCAACGCCTCCAGGTAATAGGGCGAAACCTGCTCGGCACTGACCGGGTAGCGCCACACACCATCGGCATCGGCAAAGCGCCACAGCGGCGTGCCGTCTTCGGCCAACACCACACGGGCGAGGTCATCCGCCGGCATCGGTAACGGCCAGATGCGGTCGGCGAGCCATAACAGGCCAATCAGCAGCAACGGGATGGCGAGCAGCAAGCCCAGTGGTTTTCTGATTGCGCCACGCAGGCGCGCTAAGATGTGCATCAGGCTCTCCTGGCGTAACAGCTACGCAGGGAACCGACCCGGCCAAGGCATGGCCAAAGGCTTGGCAACGGCGCATTCGCCGAATTGATCATCAGGAAGCAACTATGCATGTAGAAGGTTTTTTCGAGTGGCTCGGCCAGGCACTGGGGGCGGTGATCCGTTTTATCGTCGACGGCCTGAGCGGGTTGTTCAACCTGCTGGCCAACGCCGGCGGCAATTTCATCGAGGGCCTGTCACGCACCCTGGGCATGGACACTTCGCTGGTCAGCATCCTCGCCCTGATCATCGGCCTGATGCTGCTGTACTCGGCGATCCGCGCCTTCATGCGCGCTTCGATCATACTCGGCATCATCTGGCTGGTGCTGGGTTTGTGGGTGCTGAGCTGGATCATTCACTGAGCAGCAGGAGCGGCGGTGCGAGGAGTCGACCTGTCCCACGATAGGGCCAGTGTGGCCCTATCGCGGGTCAAGCCCGCTCCTACAGGCGGCCCTTGACCACCAGTTCGGCAGGCGACTCGCCCACCGCGTTGTAGTTCGGCCGGTACATCGACTCGACCTGCGGTGGCGGTACCTTGTAGGTCCCCGGGGTCACCGCACGGGCCAGGTACAGCAGGTGGGTGGTGGCGTATTGGTCGATGTTCAGCGCCGCCACGTAGCGGTCATCACGAAACTCCTGATGCACGACAGCGGCGTTCTGCATCGACTCGCGCCATTCCTTCACCGCACTGCTGGCGTTCTCGAGGCTTGCCGCGCTTTGCGCCAGGTTCTGGTTTTCCAGCTCCAGGCCCGCCGGCAGCAGGTCGACCACCAGGGCGTCCGGCACCTGGGTGTTGGCGGTTACCGCCAGGTGCACCAGCACCAGGTCACCGCTCTTGAGCGCTTTGATATCCAGGGCCTGGCCATTCATGCCAAGGAACTCGCGGCGGATGGTCATGCCACTGCCGCGGGCAACCGGGGCCTGGCGCGGATAACCGGACAGGGTCAGTTGCTGGAACAGCGTCTCGCTGCCTTCATTCTGGATGGTCAGCGGTGAGGCCAGCAGCGCGCCTTCGAGTTTCATCCCCGATTGCTCGTTGTTGAATTCGCGCACCTCACCGGCGCTGTCCAGGCGTGCCGACCAGTTGCCTTCAGGCTTGCGCAACAGGCCACGACCGGCAAGGAACAGTGCGTTGCGCTCCTGGGTCGACAGCCAGCGGTTACCCGCCATCTGGTCGGAGAGCTCGAACAGCCGTGCATCGAGCTTGTCGCTGGCCAGGTTGTTCTCAGTGAGCAGCGACAGGATCAGCGCCTGGTCACGCACTGGGCTGCCGTAGTCGCCCAGCCAGGTGTTCTCGTTGCGGGTGACGGCCAGGCCGGCCTGCAGTGCCTGTTGCGCACGCGGCTTGTCGCCCATCTTGTCGAGGGCGATGGCCAACTGCACCAACGGCAGGCCGGAACGCGCATCGCTGCGCCGCTCGAACAGGCTGCGCAGGGCACCCAGCGGCGCTTGCTGGGTACGCGCCAGCACCAGGGCCGCATAAGACTGCACGGCGAAGCGGCTGTGCTCGGCGTTCTGGCTGTAGTTGACCTCGATCAGGTTGCGCTCCTGCAGGTAACGCAGCAGTCGCTCGCTGGCCTTTTTCAGGGCCTCGGGCGGTACCGCGTAACCCTGCTCGCGGGCACGCAGGAGGAAGTCGGTGACGTAGGCGGTCAGCCAGAATTCTTCCTGGTCATCAGAGCTCCACAGGCCAAAGCTGCCGTTGTAGCGCTGCATGCCCAGCAGGTGCTCGACGCCCATCTCGATCTTGCGCTTGCGCACGTCGGCCGGCTCACCCTTGATACCCAGGCGCTTGAGCGTCGCGGCATCGGCGTACAGCGACGGATACAGGCCACTGGTGGTCTGTTCCAGGCAGCCGTACGGGTAGGCTTCGAGGGCGCGGATCTGCTCGGCCAGGTTCAGCGGCGGGCGGCTCGACAGTGCCAGTGAGGCTTCCAGGCCCGACGGCTCGAACAGCGCCAGGTCAGATTCCGGCAGGGTCCAGGGTTGGTCTTTGAGGGCAACACGATAGTGCTGCAGCATCGCCGGGTAGGCCGGGCGAATGCCCAGGGTCCAGTCGCGGCTGAAGGCTGTGGCCGACTCGCCCGGCAGTTGCAGGCCCTGCACCTCGACCTTGACCTTGCCCTGGCCCAGGCCACCGCTGGCCTGCACCGGCACCAGCAGGGTGACGCGCTTGCCTTCGATGAGGCTCAGGGTCTGTTCGGCGGCGCCGAGCAGGTTCAACTGGCCTTCGGTGCTCAGGCGCACGGTCAGGTTCTGCGCCTTGCCCGACAGGTTGGAAAGGTCCAGGGCCAGGGTCGTGCGGTCGCCACCGGCGAGGAAGCGCGGCGCCGAGAGCTCGGCAATCAACGGCGCGGCGACCACGGTCTTGCCTTCGGCCATGCCGTAGCGCTCGTCGGTCCAAGCCTGGGCCATCAACCGCAGCTCACCGTTGAAGTCGGGGATATCGACCGTCGCTTCACCCTCGCCCTTGTCATTGAGGGTCACCGGGGCGCTTTGCTTGGCAACGATGGTCACCGTGGTGTTCGGGCGCTTGCCGCCCTTGGCCATGGCCGCGTCACCACCGAAGGCCAGGCTGGCCAGACGGCCCTGCCCGGCTTCGATCAACTGGCCGTAGATATCCAGTTGGTCAGCACCATAGGCCTTGCGGCCGAACATGCCGGTGAACGGGTCAGGCGTTTCGAACTCGGTGATGTTGAGGATACCCACGTCCACCGCTGCCAGCAGTACATGCACCTGCTTGGGCACGCTGCCGTCGGCGTTGCGCGCTTGCACCTTGACGGTCAGCGGCTGCTTGGGGCGCATTTTTTCCGGGGCAGTGAGGGTCACCGCCAGCTTGCGCTCGTGGCGATCGAGCGGCAGGTGCAGTACACCCACGGCGCGTTTCGGTGTGGCGTTGACCTTGCGCTCGCCCGGGCGGATCACCAGGGCACTGACATACAGGTCGTGGCGCGCCCACTTCGGATCGAGTTTGACGGCAAAACTCTTGCCTTCGGCCGGCACATCGATTTCTTCCCACCACAGCGGACCTTCGCTGGACTCGACCATCAGGTAGCCGGTGCCTGCGGCAGGCGGGGTGACAGTGATGTTGGCAGTGGCGCCATCGCTATACGACGGTTTGTCCAGGGCCAGCTTGACCTGGTCCGGACGCACGGCGCCGCCATCGGCGTTGTCCTGGGCGCGGTAGCCGGCCCAGAAGCGCGCGCTCGACACCAGGCCGGTCTGCGGGTCTTCGACCTCGACACGGTACGGGCCCCAGTCGACCAGGAAGTTCACCCGCGCGGTGGAGCCGGCCTTGACGTTGACCGTCTCTTCGTTCTGGATCAGGAATTTCTCGTTGTAGTTGTAGCTCCAGCCGTCGCTCTGCGAGTAGTTCCAGTAGTAGTCCCGGCGCTCGCGGACCAGGCGCACCTTGAGGTTGTTGACCGCCAGCTTGTTGCCTTGGGGGTCGGCCACCAGCACTTCGAATTCCACCGGGCCTTCGTCGGCCTCTTCACCCTCGAACAGGCCGCGCAAGCCAGGCAGGCGCCCGGCCGGCCAGATCGGTTGTTCCAGGCGCCGGGTGATCGGCCGGCCACCGGACTCCTGCAGGCTGGCCTGCACGGTCAGTTGCAGCGGCGAACGGGCCTCGGACCATTTGCTTTCGATGTTCAGGGTGGTTTTGCCGGCGCTGTCCAGGGTGACTTCGTCCAGCTCCAGGTCCTGGCTCAATTCCTCCTCGGTGATCGAACCGAACTGGTAGCCCGGCAGTGCCGGCACCGCTTCACGCAACGGGCGCACATAGGCCTGGCCGCTGAGGCGGTTGCCCGAAGCCGGGGCGCCGTACAGGTAACGGCCATTGACCTTGATCTGCGCGGTTTGATCCGGGCTCAGCGGTTTGTCGCTGCCCTTCAGTTCCAGGGCCAGGCGCTCGGGCAGGAAGTCTTCGACTAGGAACTCGAACACCTGCTTCTTGCCGCCGAGGTCGAACAGCAACTGCCAGCGCCCGGTCGGCGCTTCGTCGGCCAGTTGCAGCTGGTACTGATAGAAGCCATTGGCATCGGCCTCCCAGACGAACTTGCGGCTGATCTGTTCATCCGGGCGGCGTACTTCCACAGTCACCGGTTGCGGCTTGAGCGGACGGCCGTCCTGGTCACGCAACAGGCCGTTGAGCAACACGGTTTCACCCGGGCGATACAGGTCGCGCGGGCCGAACACGAAGAACTGCAGCGGGTTGGCCTGGGGGCCGGTGATGTCGAATTCGGCCAGGTCCAGGGCTGCGCTGTTCAGGCGCAGCATGGTGGTGTGCACGCCCTGGTGGGCCAGCAGGGTTTCGGCCTTGGGTGGCGTCGGCAACTGGGCGTGGCCGTCGCTGTCGGTCTTGGCCTGGGCCAGCACGCGGCCTTCGCCGTCGAGCAGTTCCAGTTCGACGCCGCTTAGCGCCTTGCCGCCTTCCAGGCCCTGGGTGAAGACGTCCAGGCGGTTCTGGTAACGGTGCGCCGAGACGCCGATGTCACTGAGGGTGAACAGCGTTGCCGGTTGTGTGTAGTCGTAGGTACCGGAGGCGCGCATCACCGCCATGTACACGCCTGGCTCTTGCAGCGGCTTGATCCCGGCAATCGGCAGCAGCACGGTCTCGCGGGTGTTCTTCGCCGGGTTGAGGTCGAAGCGGCCGCTGTAGACCAGATCGGTCATGTCCAGGATTTCTTTGGACGTGTAGTAGTACAAGCTGCTGTTGCGGCCCCAGGTGGCCAGGAACGGCGACAGTTTGTCCGACTTGATGCGGAAGAACTCGACATCGACCTTGTTGACGTTCAAGGCGATCACCGGCAGGCCTTCGGCCAGGCGGGTCGGCAGCAGCGAGCCACGGCTGGCGAAGCCGATGGTCGATTGCATGTCGCGGGTTTCCAGGCGGCTGATCGACTCGCCGGGCAGGCGCTTGCCGTTGACCGCGAGCAGGCCGGCGTCGATGGTCAGCACCAGCTTGCGCTGCGGCTCCAGGTGGCGCAGGCGCAACTCCATCTTGTTCGCGGAGAGCTCCCAGGCACCGTCGACCTTGCCTTTGACGGTATCGACCAGGTGCACCTTGTCGGCGAAGTTCTGCTGGTCATCCAGGGGAATCGAAAAGGTCAGGGACAGCGCGCTGGCACCATCGACCTGCACTTCCGAGACATCCACCACGCTCAGCTCGCGGCCGGCATAACGCTTGGCCAGGGTTGAGGCATCTTCCTTGGCCGGAGCGGTTTTTTCCGCTTCCGGCTGCGCTGCGGGGGCAGCTGCCGGGGCCGGGGCTGGCGCCGCGGGTTGATCCTGCGTCTGCGCTGGCGGTGTGGCCGGCGCCGAAGCCGGTTTATCCGGGGCAGACGAATCGCAGGCACTGAGCAAGGCCAGCGCGCAGGCCAGCAACAATCCTTTGTTGAGCATGGGAGTAGTAACTCTCGGGCAGCGGAATCTTAGGCGTGCACTATATATCAACCGCGCCGCAACGGTGATACGGCGAGCGGATGTGAGACGGCCTTCGCACGATTTACTAGCACAGCGGCTACAATGCCGGCTTGCCAGGAGCCTCCATGTCCCGTTTGCTGACCGACTGGCGCGACCGCCCGACCCATATCAAGGTCTGGGCGCTGGCCGCGCCGATGATACTTTCGAATATTTCCGTACCATTGGTGGCCCTGGTCGACAGCGCCGTAATCGGCCACCTGCCCCATGCCCATCAACTGGGTGCGGTGGCGGTGGGCGCCAGCCTGTACACCTTCCTGGCCTGGGTCATGGGCTTTCTGCGCATGGGTTCGACCGGTTTCGCCGCCCAGGCTGCGGGCCGTGCCGACGGTGCGGCATTACGCCAGGTGTTGCTGCAAGGCCTGCTGCTGGCGCTGCTTTTTTCCCTGTTGCTGGGCTTGCTGGCCCTGCCGTTCAGCCACCTGGCCCTGCAATTGATGCAACCGACGGCGGCGCTGGAGCAATCGACCCACGACTTCTTCCAGACTCGCCTGCTCGGGCTGCCGGCGGCGCTGGCCAGCTTCGCCCTGGTCGGCTGGTTCCTCGGCACCCAGAACGCCAAGGCGCCGCTGGCGATCCTGTTGACTACCAACCTGCTCAACATCGCCCTCAATCTGTGGTTCGTGCTCGGCCTGGACTGGGGCGTGATCGGTTCGGCCCGCGCCTCGGTGATTGCCGAATGGAGCGCCGCCCTGCTCGGCCTGGCCCTGACCCGGCCGGCCCTGCGCGCCTACCCTGGGCAGATCGCCTGGGCGCTGCTGGCGCGCTGGCAGAGCTGGCGGCCGCTGCTCAGCGTCAACCGCGACATCTTCATCCGCAGCCTGGCGCTGCAGGCGGTGTTCTTCCTGATCACCGTACAAGGCACGCGGCTGGGTGAAGCGACAGTGGCGGCCAACGCCCTGCTGCTCAATGGCCTGCTGCTCACCGCCTATGCCCTCGATGGCCTGGCCCATGCGGTCGAGGCGCTGTGCGGGCACGCCATCGGTGCCGGCGATCGCCAGGCATTAAGGCGCTCGCTCACCGTTGCCTGCGGCTGGTCGTTGCTGGCCAGTTCCGGCTTTGCCGTATTGTTTCTGTTGGGCGGACATCTGTTCATCAACATGCAGACCGACATCGCCAACGTACGCGAAACCGCCTACCAGTACCTGCCGTACCTGGCACTGCTGCCGTTGATTGCGGTGTGGAGCTATCTGCTTGATGGCTTGTTCATCGGCGCCACGCGGGCGCGGGAGATGCGCAACGGCATGCTGCTCAGCGTACTCATCGCCCTGCCGGTCGCCTATGTCGCCCGCGACCTGGGCAACCACGGCTTGTGGTTGGGGTTTCTGCTGTTCATGGCCTTGCGCGGGGTGACGCTGGGGGTGATGGGCTGGCGGTTGCAGCGGCGGGATGGGTGGTTTGTGCGGTAGTTTCTGGGTCTGCTGCGCAGCCCATCGCTGGCAAGGCCAGCTCCCACAAGAGTGCGGCACTGCACCTGTGGGAGCCGGACTTGCCGGCGATGGGGTCGACGCGCAGCCAGCGACTGCACGCGACCCGCACCACTGATCAGCTCGACAGGTACGACGAGCGGGTCAGCCCCAGACGCAGCGCGTCGAGGAACTGGGTCTTCTCACGGGCAGTGATCTTGGCGCTGGCGCACTTGTCGCGGTAATGAGTCATCAACTCCTCCGGCGACAGGTGCACATAACGCAACATGTCTTCGATGGTGTCGTGGGTCTCGATACCGGCGTGGTACACGCTGCCGTTCGGGTTCTGGTAGATGTTCACCGAGTCGGTATCACCGAACAGGTTGTGCATGTCCCCCAGGATCTCCTGGTAGGCACCCACCAGGAAGATACCCAGCAGGTAGTCTTCACCCTCGTTGATCGCGTGCACCGGCAGGCTGGTCTCGATGCTCTGCTCGTCGACGTACTGGTTGATCTTGCCATCCGAGTCGCAGGTCAGGTCCTGCAGCACGGCGCGGCGCAGCGGCTCTTCATCCAGGCGATGCAGCGGCAGGATTGGCAGCACCTGGCCGATCGCCCAGGTGTCCGGCAGGCTCTGGAACACCGAGAAGTTGCAGATGTACTTGTCGGCCAGCTTGTCGTTGAGCTCGTCCAGCACCTGGCGGTGCGAACGCTGACGGGCCTTGAGCGAGTTGTGCAGGCGCCGGCAAACGGCAAAGTAGCACTGCTCGGCCAGGGCTTTTTCGGCCAGGGTGATCTTGCCGTCGGCGTACTGGGCGGCGACATCGCTCATGTAGTGAGTGGCGCGCCAGTAGGTCTCGGTGACCATCTCGATATCGGTCGGGCCCAGCAGGTCGGCCAGCCACTGTACGGTCTCGGGCAGATTTTCCTTGTTCTCGATCAGCGGCACTTCGTCGTTGTGCTTCTCGACATCGGTCACCTGCACCACCAACATGGCATGGTGTGCGGTCAGCGAGCGGCCGCTTTCCGAGAAGATGTGCGGATGCGGCAGGCCCTGGGCATCGCAGAACTCCTTGAGCATGCCGACCACGACACCGGCGTAGTCATCCATGTCGTAGTTGATCGAGCTGGCGTTGCGCGAGTGGGTACCGTCGTAGTCAACGCCCAGGCCGCCGCCGACGTCGATGTGATCGACCGGCAGGTTCAGCGCGCGCAGCTCGCCGTAGTAACGGATGGCTTCCTTGAAACCGTGCTGGTAGTCGGCCAGGTTGGCGATCTGCGAGCCCATGTGGAAGTGCAGCAAGCGGATACCCTGGTCCAGGCCGGCATCGCGGAAGCGCTGCACCACCGAAATCAGTTGCGCCGCCGAAAGACCGAACTTGGACTTCTCGCCACCGGTATCGGCCCACTTGCTCGAGGCCAGCGACGACAGGCGCACGCGCAGGCCGACCTGCGGCTTGACCTTGAGCTCGGCGGCTTCTTCGATCACCAGGGCCACTTCCGACTCTTTCTCGATGACGATGAAGACGTTGTGGCCCAGCTTCTGGCCCATCAATGCCAGGCGGATGAACTCGCGGTCCTTGTAACCGTTGCAGACGATGGTGCCGCCTTTCGGCGCCAGCGCCAGCACGGCCAGCAGCTCGGGCTTGGAGCCGGCTTCAAGGCCAATGGAGACGTTCTGGGTGGCGATGATGTTTTCCACCACCGCTTCTTGCTGGTTGACCTTGATCGGGTACAGCGCGGTGTACTGGCTCTGGTATTCCAGGCGCGCGATATTGGCGTCAAAAGCGCCGGTCAGCTGGCGCACGCGGTCCTGGAGGATGTCCGGGAAACGTACCAGCAATGGCAGCGACAGGCCGCTCTTGCGCAGCTCGTCGACCTGTTCGAACAGGTCGATCGGCGCACTCTCTGGCCCATTCGGGCGGACTTCGACGCGCCCGGCCTCGTTGATTGCGAAGTAACCGGCCCCCCAATGGCGAATGCCGTAAACACTGCGGCTGTCCGCAACTGTCCATTGGCTGCCATCGTCTTTGCGTGTGCGTCGTACGGACATTGAAGTCCCCTATATAGAAAGTCGAAAAACACTGGCCGGCATGGGGCGGGCGCAGTGTAAAACCTGAAAGTGACGATTATCCGTGTTCAGGGATAGACCCTTCCTACGGGAACGAGTTTAGAAAGCGAATTGCAAAAAATCGCGATGCAGTCTTCAGCCGCCGGACTTTTTCGCTTTGAAGCCCTGTTTGATCAGCTCGGCCAGTAACAGCTCGACATGATCGCCCTGGATTTCGATGACCCCGTCTTTCAACGCGCCGCCGGTTCCGCAGCGGCGCTTGAGCGTGCTGGCCAGATCCTTTAGCTGTTCCAGGGGCAGCGGCACGCCGCTGATGGTCGTCACCGTCTTGCCGCCACGGCCCTTGCTTTCGCGGCGCACGCGAGCAATGCCATCGCCTTCGGGGATGAGCGTCTGTTTGCAGATGCAGGCATCTATGGGTTTGCTGCAGTCCGGGCAATGCCGGCCTGCATCAGTGGAGAACACCAGGCCACCCAGGGCGGCGAATGATGCGGCTTTCTTGGCCACTTTTGATCCTCTACGGTGAGGATAAAAACTGGTCGACGCCCCTGGCGGGGTACCGACCGCGAAGCCCCACTCTGGCAGGGGCAGCGCAACTGCCGCATGAAGCGTGCGGCAGCCTTAAAAGGCCGCGCAGTGTAACGATAAATGTCGCGAATGCTAAGTACAAAACTGCGCCATTTTGCATGTGATTCGCGACGTCAGGCTTGACGGTCGATGTAGCGCTGCAAAGCGGCCAGTGAATCGGGGCAATATGGCTGTTGCCGGCTGTCGGCCAGGGCCTGATCGACGGGGATGAAGCGCGCCTCGCTGACCTCCTCCGGTTGCAGGCGCAAAGGCCCGTCCCAGACGGCCGAAAACACTGCACACCAGAGCCGGTTGCCGGGCTGGTCGAAGAAAAAGCACTCGTGGGCGGTGAGTTCGACCCCACCCACCCCGAGCTCTTCTTCCAGTTCGCGGGCCGCCGACTCGGCAAAGCTTTCATCGGCCTGGACCATGCCACCGGCGGCGACATCCCAGTAACCCGGGTAGATCGCCTTGCTCTCGGTGCGCCGGTGCACGCACAGCTCACCAACGGAATTGAACAGCAGGATGTAGGTGCCGCGCCCGATCAGCCCGCGTTCGCGTAGCTCGGCGCGGGGCAAGGCGCCGAGCAACCGGTCGTTTTCGTCGACCCAGGCGATCCGTTCGCGATCGGAGGCAGCGCGGTGCGCCGCCTCCTGCTTGGAGATCGACACCGGATCAGCCCTGGGTCAGCAGTTGACGCAGGTCGATTACCGCAGCGTTGGCCCGCGAAATGTAGTTAGCCATTACCAGCGAGTGGTTGGCCCACATGCCGAAGCCACTACCGTTCAGCACCATCGGGCTCCACAGCGGTTCCTGCGAGGCTTCCAGCTCACGGATGATCTGGCGCACGCTGACCGTGGCGTTCTTCTTCGCCAGCACATCGGCGAAGTCGACCTCGATGGCGCGCAGCAGGTGCGACAGCGCCCAGGCCTGGCCGCGGGCTTCGTAGAACACGTTGTCGATCTGCAGCCACGGAGTCTCGACCACTTCTTCGTCAAGTTGCGGCACCTGGCCCGGCAGCACCGATTCGGTCTTCAGGGTGCTGTTGAGCTTGACCCGGCCGACGCTGGCCGACAGCCGCTGCGACAGCGAACCCAGGCGAGTGGCGACGTCACCCAGCCAGTTGTTGAGGTTGTCGGCGCGGGTGTAGAACAGTGCGCCCTGCTGATCCGGCGAGGACAGGCGGTTCTGGTAGCGGGTCAGCGAGTTGATGCCTTCCTGGAACTCGGATTCGCTCGACGGCAGGATCCAGCTCTTGTTGTCGAAGTTGAAGCGCGGCTCGGCCTTGGCCAGATCGGCGTCTTCGGTGGACTGCGACTGCGAGCGGGCGAAGTCCTTGCGCAGGGCGCGGCTCAGGTCACGCACCTGGACCAGCACGCCGTATTCCCAGCTGGGCATGTTGTCCATCCACAGGCCTGGCGGGAAGCGGTCGTTGGAAATGTAGCCACCGGGCTTGTTGAGCAGGGTACCGGCCACGGTCTTGAGGGTTTCGATGGTGGTGTAGCCGACAACCATCTGCTTGCCGGTCTTTTCTGCAGCCGCCTGGGCGTTCTGCTGCACCGGGAACAGGTCGGGCTCGGCGCTCCAGTACCAGCCCAGGCCCACGCACACCAGCAGGTACAGGCCGATCAGCGAGCCCAGGGCACGGCTGAACAGCAACCCGCCGAAATAACTGCGGGTAGCGGCAGTGCGCGGTTCGACCCGCTCACGCGCCTCGGCTTTGCCTGTACGGTTTTTCCAGTCCAGCATGGCGTTGTCCTTTCAGTCACGTCGGTTCAAGGGGTTCGACCGCAACCCCCGGGCTTCGTGCCAGCGCGATGGGCATTTTGTGCCGCGCGCCACCTGCCGGGGTCGGCAAGTATCGCTGCACTATAAATCAAGCACGGCGCTTCGCATAAGCGACTATTGGGTCAGCAAATGAATAAACGGACTTGTACAGTTAATTGATACAAGGCACTCGATTGCCGGGAAAGTGGTGCTAGCATAGAGCCATCACTCGACCTCAGCCTCACCCTTATAAGTAGTCAGGACATGACCGAGCCAGAAGACCCCAGTCGTGAGCGCCTCAAGCAACACTTTGCCCAGCGGGTCATCCATCAGGCCCGGCAAATCCTAGAGATCTGGCAGCGCCTGCAGCGCAGCGAGTGGTCCACTGGCGACCTGGGTGAGCTGTGCGAAGCCAACCTGCGCCTGCAACGCTATGCCGAGCGCTTCGAGCAGCCCGAGCATAGCCAGCTGGCCGAAGCCATCGGTCATGCCCTGGAGGCGGTCGAGGCCAACAGCGCGCGCCTGAGCAGCCAACTGATCAGCGAACTCAACCGGCTGATGCAGCGCCTGTCGCGCACCGGCCTGCGCCAGGGCGACCAGCTTGAGCAAGTACCGCTGCCGCCGCTGCGCAAGCCGGTGTACATCATGCTCCAGGACCACGACCGCGCCGAACGCCTGGCCCAGCAGCTGGAATTCTTCGGCTTGGGTGTACAGGCCTTGTACAGCGCCGCCGCCTTCCAGGCGACCATGAGCGAGCGACTACCCTCGGCGATCGTCATGGACGTCGACTTCACCGGCCCCGGTGTCGGCCTGCAACTGGCCGCCCAGGCCCAGCAGGGCCTGGAACAGCGGGTGCCGTTGCTGTTTTTCAGCCTGCACGAAACCGATACCCCGACCCGCCTGGCCGCCGTGCGCGCCGGCGGCCAGGAATTTCTCACCGGCACCCTGGAGGCCTCGAGCCTGCTGGAGAAAGTCGAGCTGCTGACCAGCGTCACCCAGTACGAGCCTTTCAAAGTGCTGATCATCGACGACTCGCGGGCCCAGGCCCTGCACACCGAGCGCCTGCTCAACAGCGCCGGGATCGTCACCCGCACCCTGATCGACCCGATCCAGACCATGGCCGAGCTTGCCGACTTCCAGCCCGACCTGATCATCCTCGACATGTACATGCCCGCCTGCACCGGCACGGAGCTGGCCAAGGTGATCCGCCACAACGACCGATATGTCAGCGTGCCGATCATCTACCTGTCGGCCGAGGACGACCTGGATAAACAGCTCGACGCCATGAGCGAAGGCGGCGATGACTTTTTGACCAAGCCGATCCGCTCGCGGCACCTGATCACCACCGTGCGCAACCGCGCTGCCCGTGCGCGCAATCTCAAGGCGCGCATGGTTCGCGACAGCCTCACCGGGCTGTACAACCACACCCACATCCTGCAACTGCTCGAAGACTGCAGCTTTCGCGCGCGCCGCGAAGAACAGCCGCTGAGCTTCGCCATGCTCGATATCGACCACTTCAAGAAGGTCAACGACAGCCACGGCCACCCCATGGGCGACCGGGTAATCAAGAGCCTGGCGCTGTTTCTTAAACAGCGCCTGCGCAAGACCGACTTCATCGGCCGTTATGGCGGTGAAGAATTCGCCATCGTCATGCCCAACACCGACCTGGGCTCGGCGCACAAGGTGCTCGATGAAATCCGTCGGCGCTTTGCCGAGATCCACTACCCGGCCCAGCCCCGCGACCTGTCCTGCACCTTCAGCGCGGGGATTGTGCAGTTGAGCGAAGGCCTGGATGCCCTGAGCATGGCTACCGCCGCCGACGAGGCGCTGTACCGGGCCAAGGGTGCCGGGCGCAATTGCGTACAGCGGGTTGAAGCATAAAGGCAATGTGCCAGTTTTTTTTCACCGACCTGCCCGCTTCGTCATAACCTGGTCATAAAAACGCAATAACTTCAGGCGCTTACCATTCGGCCGTTGGTAGACACCGGACATGCGCCTGAAGCTGCTCACCAATTTCAATACCCTGTTGCTGGTTACCGTGTGCATCGCCCTGGGCGCGACCCTGTGGTGGTCGCAGCGCGCCCTGGAGCGCCCCTATCTATTGATGGAGCGCTACCTGTCGCTGTCGCAGCAATTCCAGAACCAGGCGGCACGCAATATCCAGGACTACCTGAGCAGCGGCGACGCCCTGCGCCATGCCACGGCGCTGCAGGCCACCGCAGCCTTGCAGGGCGAACTCGAAAAATTGCCGGCAGACCTTTCGGCGCGCCTGCGCCCGAGCCTGGACAACCTGCAGCGCTTCACCGCCAACGAACTGCTTGGCGCCGGCAAACTGGCCGGCGATCCCCAGGCCCTGCTGCTCCAGGCCGAACGCGAACTGGGCGCCAGCCTCGAACAACTGGCCAACTATGCCCAGAGCAGCACCCGTGCCGACGCCGGGCGCTACGCCCCGGCGCTGTTCAATGCCTCCCTGCATCTGTCGCGGCTGTCCCTGGCCCGCGACAAACTGGTCAGCAGCGGCCGTAGCGAACTGGCCGACGAAGTCGAGCGCGAACTGCAGCAGATTGCCGCCCAGGCCCAACTGCTCGATCAGTTGCCGCTGCTGGGCGTGACCGCCGCCAACGCCTCGAGCGCCGATGACTTTGCCGCCCTGATGGGCCTGGAAACCCAGGCCAGCACCGAGGCCGAAGACAACGGTGTGGCGCTCAAGCGCGAGCTCAACAGCCTGATCAAGCGCTACCCGGGCGAACTGCAGCGTACCCGCGAGCAGATCCAGCAGCGTAGCGCACTGGCGAGCAGCACCTTCGAGCGCATCGCCGCCGTACAGCAGGCCATCGCCGAGCTTGAACCCAGTGTGCGCAGTCAGCATGCCGCCATTCAGGGCGAAGTGCGGGTGATCCAGGGCCTGATGATCGGCCTGATTCTGCTGATCGCCCTGCTCATCGACACCCTGCAACGACGCCTGGCACGGGTGCTGACCAACCTGGCGCCGGCGCTGTCGTCCTGGGCTGAGGGCGACTTCAGCCAGGCCATTGCCCTGGGCAGGAGCAACCGTGAAATGCATGACATCCAGGACTCGCTCAACCGCCTGCGTGTTTATCTGGTCGAGCTGGTCGGCACCATCCGCCACAACGCCGAGCAGGTCGCCGGCAGCAGCCATGCCCTGGCCGGCATGAGCAGCGCCCTGCACGATGGCGCCGAACGCCAGGCCGGCGATACCGCGCAGATCCGCGATGCCCTGGGCGAGCTGGAGGCGACCATCCTCCAGGTGGCCGGCGATGCCAGTCAGGCTGCCGACGCCAGCCACGATGCCGGGCGGGCGGTCGAGCAAGGCCAGGCAGTGATCGGCCAGAGCCTGACCGGGCTGCGGGCGCTGGTCGACGAGGTGCAGGGCAACGCGCAGAGTATCGAACAGTTGGCCGAAGAGTCGGCAACCATCGGCGGCGTGCTGACGGTGATCCGCTCGATTGCCGAACAGACCAACCTGCTGGCCCTGAATGCCGCGATCGAGGCGGCGCGGGCCGGAGAAATGGGTCGTGGGTTTGCCGTGGTCGCCGAAGAGGTGCGCTCCCTGGCGCAACGCACTACCGGCGCTACCGGTGAGATCCAGACGTTGATCGGTCGCTTGCAGCAGGCTGCTCGTGAATCGGTTGAAGGCATGCGCGCCCAGCTCGAACATGCGCAAATCACCGCCGATCAGGCCCAGGCCGCGGATGGCGCGCTGGATGAAATTGTCGCGGCGATCCAGACCATCTCTGCCACGGCGGTAAGGATTGCCGATGTCACCGCCCAGCAAAGCGGCGCGGTGAGCGAAATTCGCGATCACAGCGAGCGGATTCATGGGTTGGGTGAAGACAACTTGCAGCGTATTGGTGAAGGCCGTGAGCAGGGTGAGCAGTTGCTCAGGCTGGGGGGAGAGCTGAATACGGCGGTGCGGGCGTTTCGACTCTGATCCGAGACGGTGGCGCCACCATCGCCGGCAAGGCCGGCTCCCACAGGGGATGTGTGTACTCCGAACCTGTGGGAGCTGGCCTTGCCAGCGATGCAGGCGCCGCGCAACTGCACGTAGCGGCTCAGTCCGTTATCATGCAGGCACTTTTGTCCTGCGAGACCGCCATGCGCCGCCTGCTTTGCCTCCTGTTTCTGCTCCTGGCCTTGCCCGCCGTCGGCGCTGGCCTGCTCGACAATCGCCCCAGCGCCACCCTGGGCGCAGCGTCGCTGAACAACAGCGCCGATTTTCTGCCGGTGCATGAAGCCTTCAAGCTGAGCCTGGTGCAGGATGAAGGACAAACCCTGAAGCTGCGCTTCGTCGCCGCCGACGGCTACTACCTGTACCGCCACCGTTTCCAGTTCCGCAGCGAACCTGCCGACATCGCCCTGGGTACCGCGCAGATTCCGCCCGGTGAAGCCAAGCACGACGAGTTCTTCGGCGATGTCGAGGTCTACCACGGCATCCTCGACATCGAGATCCCCCGCCCGGCCAACGAACAACGCCCCTTCACCCTGCTGGTGGGCTACCAGGGCTGCGCCGACAAGGGCCTGTGCTACCCGCCGGAAACCGCACGACTGAGCATCGATGGCGCCGCCGGCAGTGCGACGCCAGCCGCTGACGCCGCCGACAAAGCCGGTTGGGACTGGAAAAGCCTGCTGCTGTTCTTCCTCGCCGGCGTCGGCCTGACCTTCACGCCGTGCGTGTTGCCGATGCTGCCGATCCTCTCCGGCGTGGTGTTGCGCGGCCAGGTCGGCGGCGTGCGCGGGTTTGCCCTGTCGCTGGCCTATGTACTGCCAATGGCCGCCTGCTTCGCCCTGCTGGGCGCGCTGATGGGCCTGTTCGGCGCCGGCCTCAACCTGCAGGCGCGCCTGCAGTCGGCCTGGGTGCTGGTGCCGTTTTCGCTGTTCTTCGTGCTGTTCGCCCTGGCCATGTTCGGCCTGTTCGAGCTCAAGCTGCCCCATGCCATCAGCAGCCGCCTGGAGCGCCTGGTGGGCCAGACCAAGGGCGGTTCGCTGATCGGTGCGGCGATCCTCGGGGTGTTCTCCAGCCTGCTGGTATCGCCGTGCGTGTCGGCGCCACTGGCCGGCGCGCTGCTGTATATCAGCGCCAGTGGCGACGCGTTGGGCGGCGCGCTGAAACTGTTCGCCCTGGGCCTGGGCATGGGTGCGCCGCTGCTGCTGATCGCCACTGGCGGCGCTGCCTGGCTGCCAAAAAGCGGACCGTGGCTGGTGACGGTGAAAAACGCTATCGGCGTACTGTTGCTGGGCCTGGCCATCGGCCTGCTCAGCCGCGTGCTGCCGGGGCAGGTTACGCTGTTGCTGGTCGGCCTGCTGGCCGCCGGTACCGCGGTGTTCCTCGGCGCCCTGGAGTTCACCGTGAAAACCACCCGCCAGCGCCTGGCACAACTGCTTGGCCTGGCTCTGCTGTTCTACGCCCTGGCCTGCTGGTACGGTGCCTTGAGCGGGCAGACCGACCCGCTGCGTCCGCTGCCTCAGGCTGGGATTGCCAGCACCGGCGCAACCTCCCAGGCCAGCAGCGCCAGCGACTGGCAGACCATCACCACCCCGGCGGCGCTGGACAGCGCGCTGGCCGCAGCCAAGGCCGCCGGCCAGCCGGTGCTGCTGGACTGGTATGCCGACTGGTGCATCAGCTGCAAAGTGATCGAGCACGAAGTACTCAATGCTCCGGCGGTGCAGCCGCAGCTCAAGGATTACAAGCTGTTGCGCTTCGATATTACCGAGAGCAATGCCGAGCAGCGTGCCCTGCTCGACCGCTACCAACTGTTCGGCCCGCCTGCGCTGCTGTTCTTTGCCGCGAACGGCAGCGAAATCAGCGCCGATCGGCTAGTTGGCGAGATAAACGCCGGCGAATTCGCCGAGCATCTGACGCGCATTCGCGCCGATCTGGGTCTATAACTTCCTCTGGCCGCTAAAAAGCCGGCTTCGATGACCGAAATTAATAAACTAGTCACATATTTAGCGTGAATATCGGTCATCGTGCTGGCTATTGCCGGCAACTGGACAGTGCCCGCCGGTTTACGGCATAGTCGCCGCGCAAAGTTTCCTAACGATAAAAAGGAACCACAGATGGCAACGCTACTGGTGCTCCACGGCCCCAACCTGAACCTGCTCGGCACCCGCGAACCGGGCGTCTATGGCGCCGTGACCCTGGCCCAGATCAACCAGGACCTGGAGCAGCGCGCCCGCGCCGCCGGCCATCACCTGCAGTACCTGCAAAGCAATGCCGAGTACGAATTGATCGACCGTATCCACGCGGCGCGCAGCGAAGGCGTGGACTTCATTCTGATCAATCCGGCGGCTTTCACACATACAAGTGTCGCATTACGTGACGCGTTGCTGGCGGTGAGCATCCCATTCATCGAAGTGCATCTGTCCAACGTGCACAAACGCGAACCTTTTCGCCATCACTCCTACTTCTCTGATGTCGCCGTAGGAGTGATTTGCGGCCTGGGCGCCACTGGCTACCGCCTGGCCCTGGAGTCTGCCCTGGAACACCTGGCTGCTAACGCAAAGCCCTGATGACGAGAACCTGGCCTGTAAGGCCGGGGCTCACAAGAAACGTTTGCTAACACGTTTTTATATTTACGCCCCTGACCGAACCTTGGGAGTTGATGATTAATGGATATCCGTAAAGTCAAGAAACTGATCGAACTGCTGGAAGAGTCTGGCATCGACGAGCTGGAGATCAAGGAAGGCGAAGAATCCGTACGGATCAGCCGCCACAGCAAGACTCCAGCCCAGCAGTACTACGCTCCGGCTCCAGTCGCCGCTCCTGTTGCCGCACCAGCCGCCGCCCCGGCCGCTGCCGCCGCTCCAGCCGAAGCCGCCGCACCAAAACTGAACGGCACCGTTGCCCGTTCGCCAATGGTCGGTACCTTCTACCGCAAAGCCTCGCCTGCCTCGCCAGCCTTCGTTGAAGTCGGCCAGACCGTGAAGAAAGGCGACACCCTGTGCATCGTCGAAGCCATGAAGATGATGAACCACATCGAAGCTGAAACCAGCGGTGTGATCGAGTCCATCCTGGTAGAAGACGGTCAGCCGGTTGAGTTCGACCAGCCGCTGTTCACCATCGTTTGAACCGCGGAGAGCCAACGATGTCTGCGAAGCTGGAAAAAGTCCTGATTGCCAACCGCGGGGAAATTGCCCTGCGGATCCTGCGTGCCTGCAAAGAGCTGGGCATCAAGACCGTCGCCGTACACTCCACGGCTGACCGCGAACTGATGCACCTGGGCCTGGCAGACGAGTCGGTCTGCATCGGTCCGGCTTCGGCCAGCCAGTCCTACCTGCACATCCCGGCGATCATCGCCGCGGCCGAAGTGACCGGCGCTACCGCCATTCACCCAGGCTACGGTTTCCTCGCGGAAAACGCCGACTTCGCCGAGCAGGTCGAGAACTCCGGCTTTGCCTTCATCGGCCCGAAAGCCGACACCATTCGCCTGATGGGCGACAAGGTATCGGCCAAGGACGCGATGATCAAAACCGGCGTTCCGACCGTACCGGGTTCCGACGGCCCGCTGCCGGAAGACGAAGAAGAAGCCCTGCGCATTGGCCGTGAAGTCGGCTACCCGGTGATCATCAAGGCCGCCGGTGGCGGTGGTGGTCGCGGCATGCGCGTGGTGCACAAGGAAGAGGACCTGATCGCCTCGGCCAAGCTGACCCGCACCGAAGCCGGCGCCGCGTTCGGCAACCCGATGGTCTACCTCGAGAAGTTCCTGACCAACCCACGTCACGTGGAAGTCCAGGTCCTGTCCGACGGCCAGGGCAATGCCGTGCACCTGGGTGACCGCGACTGCTCGTTGCAGCGCCGCCACCAGAAGGTACTGGAAGAAGCACCGGCTCCAGGTATCGACGAGAAAGCCCGCCAGGAAGTCTTCAAGCGCTGTGTCGATGCCTGCATCGAGATCGGCTACCGTGGCGCTGGCACCTTCGAGTTCCTCTACGAAAACGGCAGTTTCTACTTCATCGAAATGAACACCCGTGTTCAGGTGGAGCACCCGGTTTCGGAGATGGTCACCGGTATCGACATCGTCAAGGAGATGCTCAGCATCGCCGCTGGCAACAAGCTGTCGTTCACCCAGGATGACGTGGTGATTCGTGGTCACTCCCTGGAGTGCCGGATCAACGCCGAAGACCCGAAGAAGTTCATCCCGAGCCCAGGCACGGTCAAGCATTTCCACGCCCCGGGTGGCAACGGCGTTCGCGTCGATTCGCACCTGTACAGCGGTTACGCGGTTCCCCCGAACTACGACTCGCTGATCGGCAAGCTGATCACCTACGGCAAGGACCGCGACGAAGCCATGGCGCGCATGCGCAATGCCCTGGACGAGATCGTCGTCGACGGCATCAAGACCAACATCCCGCTGCACCGCGACCTGGTGCGTGATGAAGGTTTCTGCAAAGGCGGCGTCAACATTCACTATCTGGAACACAAACTGGCTAACCAGGAGTGATTCGGCAGTGATGTAAAAAAGACCCCGGTCCCGTGACCGGGGTCTTTTTTTGGGGCTCCCACAGGGTTCCCACAAACCCCTCGTACTCAAGTAAACTGGCGGGCTTCTCGCAGCCTCGGGCTGCCCCTGTAGATTTTTCCAAAGGTGCCCGCCATGCCTTGGCTGCAAGTACGTCTGGCCATCAGCCCGGAACAAGCCGAAACCTATGAAGATGCCCTGCTCGAAGTAGGCGCCGTTTCGGTCACCTTCATGGATGCCGAAGATCAGCCGATCTTCGAACCGGACCTCAACACCACCCCGCTGTGGTCGCATACCCATCTGCTGGCACTGTTCGAAGCCGATACCGACGCCAGCGCGGTGTTCGCCCACCTGCAGTTGCTGACCGGCGCCGAACTGCCGGAGCACCAGGCCGAAGTCATCGAGGACCAGGACTGGGAACGCAGCTGGATGGACAACTTCCAGCCGATGCGTTTCGGCCAGCGCCTGTGGATCGTGCCAAGCTGGCATGCGGCGCCCGAGCCCGAGGCGGTCAACCTGCTGCTTGATCCGGGCCTGGCCTTCGGCACCGGCACCCACCCAACCACCGCCTTGTGTCTGGAATGGCTCGACGGCCAGGACCTGAACGGCACTCAGGTGCTCGATTTCGGTTGCGGTTCAGGCATCCTCGCCATTGCCGCGTTGCTGCTGGGCGCCCGCGAAGCGGTCGGTACCGACATCGACGTGCAGGCCCTGGAAGCCTCGCGCGACAACGCCGGGCGCAACGGCATCGCCGACGAGAAATTCGCCCTGTACCTGCCCGAGCACATGCCGGCCATGCAGGCCGACGTGCTGGTTGCCAACATTCTGGCCGGCCCGCTGGTATCGCTGGCCCCGCAACTGTCCGGGCTGGTACGTCCGGGTGGCCTGCTGGCGCTGTCGGGGATTCTCGCCGAACAGGGTGGTGAAGTCGCCGCGGCCTACGCCAAGGACTTCGACCTCGACCCGATCGCCGTACGCGATGGCTGGGTACGCATCAGTGGTCGCCGCCGCTAAGTGCGCCTAGAATAACCTTCTGCATAACCCGGACCGCCGCATGACCGACAGTTTCGTCACCCAGTGCCCGCATTGCCAGACCAGCTTTCGCGTCAGCCACAATCAGCTGAGCGTGGCCCGCGGTGTGGTGCGTTGCGGCGCCTGCCTGCAAGTGTTCAACGCCGCCCGGCAACTGCTGGAGCAAAGCGCGGCGCAGAACCCGCCTGCGCAGCCGGCGCCGGTCGAGCCTGTGGTGGAGCCCGCGCAAGCGCCCAGCCAGCACGAGTGGAGCGCCGCAGAACTGGACCTCGACCAGCTCGATCTGGATCAGGAACTGGCGCGCCTGGAACAGCGCGAAATCCAGCCGACGACCGAGTTCAAGGCCGCCGCCCCGCGCGAAGACAGCCTCAGCGCGCACCGCGACAGCCCCGAGCAGGACGACCAGCACTGGCCCGACAGCCTGTTCAGCAGCCCGGCCTCCGAGCGCGAACAACTCATTGCCGAGCTCG
Source organism: Pseudomonas sp. ZL2 (assembly GCF_054788455.1). Lineage (NCBI taxonomy): Bacteria > Pseudomonadati > Pseudomonadota > Gammaproteobacteria > Pseudomonadales > Pseudomonadaceae > Pseudomonas > Pseudomonas sp. ZL2. Next base: position 69,527 of record NZ_JBGOGX010000001.1, read on the forward strand.
ACGAGCCACAGCCACCGCTGATCGAACAGGAAGCCCTGGACCTCGCGCCGGCACCGGGCGAGCGCACCGAGCCTTCGCTGTCGCTGGATGTACTCGACGACGATCTCGATGCCCCGGCACCACCCGCGCAGCCGCTGCATGCCGATGATGACGAACTGCCCGGCGAACGTTTGTCGGCCCGGGAGCCTGACGACGACCTGGACAGCCCCGAGCCTGAGCTGGTCGAACGCCGCGAACCAGGCCTGGGCCCGAGCGGCCGCCGCGCTGACCGCAAGGAGCCGCTGCTCGACCTGGTCGACGACCCGATTCAGCTCGGCTGGCAGAAACCCAAGGTCAACTGGGGCAAGCGCCTGCTGTGGATCTTGCTGATCCTGCTGGCTGCCGCGGCGCTGGCCGGCCAGTACATCTGGTACCAGTTCGACGAACTGGCCCGCCAGGACCGTTACCGTCCATGGTTCCAGACGATCTGCCCGACCGTCGGTTGCCAGGTGCCGTCGCGGGTCGACATTGCCCGGATCAAGAGCAGCAACCTGGTGGTGCGCAGCCACCCGGACTTCAACGGTGCATTGATCGTCGACGCGATCATCTACAACCGTGCGCCCTTCTCCCAGCCGTTCCCGCTGCTGGAACTGCGCTTTGCCGACCTCAATGGCCAGTTGATCGCCAGCCGCCGCTTCAAGCCCACCGAGTACCTCAGCGGCGAGTTGGCCGGCAAGGGCGAAATGCCCAGCCAGACGCCGATCCACATCGCCCTGGACATCCTCGACCCGGGCCCCAAGGCAGTCAACTACAGCCTGTCATTCCGGTCCCCGGAATAACAGGCGAGCGGCAAGCTGCAAGCTTCAAGCCACAAGGAAAAGCAGCCCCATACGCTGATCCGTTTTTACTTGCGGCTTGAAGCTTGCAGCTTGAGGCTTAAAGCCAACTGTTCAGATTTTATCCAAATCCATCTTTATCCGGTCACCGAGAGCGGGTATCATGCCAACCCTTTTTCGAACTCTAATGATCCGGCCCCACAACAGGGAACTCCTATGTCGGCGGTACGCATCGGCCCATACACACTGCAGAACGCCCTGATCCTCGCGCCGATGGCCGGGGTCACGGACCAGCCCTTTCGTCAGTTGTGCCGGCGAATGGGTGCAGGCCTGGTGGTGTCGGAGATGGTCAGCAGCGACATGAGCCTGTGGAACAGCCGCAAGTCGCGCCTGCGCATGATTCACGAAGGTGATCCCGAGCCACGCTCGGTACAGATCGCCGGTGGTGACGCGCAGATGCTCGCAGCAGCGGCCCGGGCCAATGTCGAGGCCGGCGCACAGATCATCGACATCAACATGGGCTGCCCGGCAAAAAAAGTCTGCAACAAGGCCGCAGGCTCTGCTTTATTGAAAGATGAAGCCCTGGTCAGCGAAATCCTCCACGCGGTGGTTGCCGCCGTGGACGTGCCGGTCACGCTGAAGATCCGTACCGGCTGGGACAGGGCCAACAAGAACGGCCTGACTGTGGCGAGGATCGCCGAGCAGGCCGGGATCCAGGCACTGGCGGTACATGGACGCACACGCGCCGACCTCTACACCGGTGAAGCCGAATACGACACCATCGCGGCGATCAAGCAGGCGGTGTCGATCCCGGTTTTTGCCAATGGCGATATCACTTCGCCAGAAAAGGCCCGGGCGGTGCTGGATGCCACCGGGGCCGACGGTCTGCTGATTGGCCGGGCTGCCCAGGGGCGGCCATGGATCTTTCGCGAGATCGAGCATTACCTGCGCACCGGCGAAAAACTGCCGGCGCCGCAGCTGAACGAAGTGGAACGAATTCTGCTGGAGCACCTGACCGCGTTGCACGCCTTCTACGGCGATGTGATGGGCGTACGTATCGCCCGCAAGCACGTTGGTTGGTACCTGGCAACGCTACCGGGCGCCAAGGAGTTTCGCGCCCAGTTCAACCGTTTGGAAGACACGCAAGCGCAGTGCGCCAACGTTCGCAGCTTCTTCAGCGAACGTGAACAGAGCCTTGAGACAGAGGACGGACAAGGGGTGGCCGCATGACGATGATGACCGAGACTTTAGTGAGTGGAACAACGCCCGTGAGCGACAACGTCAACCTGAAACAGCACCTGAATACGCCGAGCGAAGAGGGTCAGACCCTTCGCGGCAGTGTGGAAAAGGCGCTGCACAACTATTTCGCCCATCTTGAGGGCGCGGCCGTCACGGACGTGTACAACCTGGTGCTCTCGGAAGTCGAAGCGCCGTTGCTCGAAAGCGTAATGAACTACGTCAAGGGTAACCAGACCAAGGCCAGCGAGCTGCTCGGGCTCAACCGCGGCACCTTGCGCAAGAAACTCAAGCAGTACGATTTATTGTAAGCAAGCATCCAAACCAGAAAAGGCGGCTCCCATTCGATGAGGTCGCCTTTTTTGCTGACTCCACCGCGTTATGGAATCTGAAATGACCGACCAGACTACCCGCCTGCCGATCCGCCGCGCCTTGATCAGCGTCTCCGACAAGACCGGGATCCTTGAATTCGCCCGTGAGCTGCAACAGCTCGGCGTCGAGATCCTGTCCACCGGCGGCACCTTCAAGTTGCTCCAGGACAATGGCGTTGCCGCGGTGGAAGTTGCCGATTACACCGGCTTCGCTGAAATGATGGACGGCCGGGTCAAGACCCTGCACCCGAAAATCCACGGCGGCATCCTCGGCCGTCGCGGTACCGATGACGCCATCATGGCCGAACACGGGATCAAGCCGATCGATCTGGTCGCGGTCAACCTGTACCCGTTCGAAGCCACCATCTCCAAGCCTGGCTGTGACCTGCCGACCGCTATCGAGAACATCGACATCGGCGGCCCGACCATGGTCCGCTCGGCGGCCAAGAACCACAAAGACGTCGCCATCGTGGTCAACGCCAGCGACTACGGCCAGGTTCTGGAAAACCTCAAGGCCGGCGGCCTGACCTACGCCCAGCGCTTCGACCTGATGCTCAAGGCGTTCGAGCACACCGCCGCCTACGACGGCATGATCGCCAACTACATGGGCACCGTGAACCAGGCTGCCGAGAGCCTTTCGACCTCCGGTCGCAGTGAGTTCCCGCGCACCTTCAACAGCCAGTTCGTCAAGGCCCAGGAAATGCGCTACGGCGAGAACCCGCACCAGAGCGCGGCGTTCTATGTCGAGGCCAAGCCTGCCGAAGCCGGCATCGCCACCGCCGTACAGCTGCAGGGCAAAGAGCTTTCGTACAACAACGTGGCCGATACCGACGCCGCGCTGGAATGCGTGAAGAGCTTCGTCAAGCCGGCCTGCGTCATCGTCAAGCACGCCAACCCGTGCGGCGTGGCCGTCAGCCCGGACGCCGAAGGCGGTATCCGCCAGGCCTACGAACTGGCCTATGCCACCGACACCGAGTCGGCCTTCGGCGGCATCATCGCCTTCAACCGCGAGCTGGACGCTGAAACCGCCAAGGCCATCGTCGAGCGCCAGTTCGTCGAAGTGATTATCGCCCCGAGCGTCAGCGACGAAGCTCGCGCCGTAGTGGCTGCCAAGGCCAACGTACGCCTGCTGGCCTGCGGCGAGTGGTCGGCTGAACGTGCCGCTGCCTGGGACTTCAAGCGCGTCACTGGTGGCCTGCTGGTGCAGAGCCGCGACATCGGCATGATCACTGCGGGCGACCTGAAAGTGGTCACCAAGCGCGCGCCGACCGAGCAAGAGATCCACGACCTGATCTTCGCCTGGAAAGTGGCCAAGTACGTCAAGTCCAACGCCATCGTCTACGCCAAAAACCGCCAGACCATCGGTGTCGGCGCCGGCCAGATGAGCCGCGTCAACTCCGCCCGTATCGCGGCAATCAAAGCCGAGCACGCTGGCCTGCAGGTGCAGGGCGCGGTCATGGCATCGGATGCGTTCTTCCCGTTCCGTGATGGCATCGACAACGCTGCCAAAGTGGGCATCACTGCGGTAATCCAGCCGGGTGGCTCGATGCGCGATGCCGAAGTCATCGCAGCCGCTGACGAAGCCGGCATCGCCATGGTCTTCACCGGCATGCGTCACTTCCGGCACTGAGTGAAGCAGCGACAAGCTCCAAGCTGCAAGCTGCAAGAAAAAGCGCATCGAGTCGCATCCTCTTGCAGTTGCAGCCCCTTAAATTTCAGAGTTGCAAGCTACGCAAAGGGCAGCACTGGCTGCTTTTTCTTGTAGCTTGCAGCTTGCAGCTTCTCCGAAGGAGCCTTCATGAAAATTTTGATTATCGGTAGCGGCGGTCGTGAACACGCCCTGGCCTGGAAAGTCGCTCAGGACCCTCGGGTCGAGAAAGTCTTCGTTGCCCCGGGCAACGCCGGCACCGCCACTGAAGCCAAGTGCGAGAACGTCGACATCGACGTCAGCGCCCTGGAGCAACTGGCCGATTTCGCCGAGAAGAATGTCGCCCTGACCATCGTCGGCCCTGAAGGCCCGCTGGTTGCCGGTGTCGTCGACCTGTTCCGCAGCCGCGGCCTGGACTGCTTTGGCCCAACCAAGGGCGCAGCCCAGCTGGAAGGCTCCAAGGCTTTCACCAAGGACTTCCTGGCGCGCCACAAGATCCCGACCGCCGACTACCAGAACTTCACCGAGATCGAGCCAGCGCTGGCTTATCTGCGTGAAAAAGGCGCGCCGATCGTGATCAAGGCCGACGGCCTGGCCGCCGGTAAAGGCGTGATCGTCGCCATGACCCTGACCGAAGCCGAAGATGCCGTACGCGACATGCTCGCCGGCAACGCCTTTGGTGACGCCGGTTCGCGCGTGGTGATCGAAGAGTTCCTCGACGGCGAGGAAGCCAGCTTCATCGTCATGGTCGACGGCCACAACGTGCTGCCAATGGCCACCAGCCAGGACCACAAACGTGTCGGCGACGGCGACACCGGCCCGAACACCGGCGGCATGGGCGCCTACTCGCCAGCGCCAGTGGTCACCGCCGACGTGCACCAGCGCGTGATGGACCTGGTGATCTGGCCAACCGTGCGCGGCATGGCCGAGGAAGGCAACGTCTACACCGGCTTCCTCTATGCCGGCCTGATGATCGACAAAGCCGGCAACCCGAAAGTCATCGAGTTCAACTGCCGCTTCGGCGACCCGGAAACCCAGCCGGTCATGCTACGCCTGGAATCGAGCCTGGTGCTGCTGATCGAAGCCGCCTTCGCCAAGGCCCTGGACAAGGTCGAAGCACAGTGGGACCCGCGCCCGAGCCTGGGTGTAGTCCTGGCTGCCGGTGGCTACCCGGGCGACTACAGCAAGGGTGCTGCGATCAATGGCCTGGACGCTGCCGCGAAGCTCGAAGGCAAAGTCTTCCACGCCGGCACCGCGCTCAAGGATGGCCAGGTGGTTGCCACTGGCGGCCGCGTGCTCTGCGCCACCGCCCTGGGCAACAGCGTCGAGTCCGCGCAGCAACAAGCCTACCGCCTGGCTGCCGAGATCAACTGGGACGGCAGCTTCTACCGCAAGGACATCGGCTACCGCGCCATTGCCCGCGAACGCGGTGAACACCAGCAGTAAACAGGTGCCTGGAGGCAGCGACGCGGCAAGCGTCCTGCCCCCGGCTCGTCGACAGGGCCCGCCATGGGCCTTGCCTTCGGCTTGGCGCGCCGCGCATAGTTACCATCCGGCATTTGGCTAAGAAGGGATTTCGTCTTGCGTTGGCTCAGGATTGCCATTGGTCTCACCGTCAGCTTGCTGACCCTGCTCTGCCTGTTCCCGGCTGCGGCCGAACAAGGCAGTGGATGGGCGATATTGCTTGACGATCAGGCCAGCCTGCAATTGAGCGATGTACGTTCCGAACGCTACCGCAACCAGTTCAGCCCCCTCGAACTCAACGAACTCAACGCTGCCACGCCCGACCAGGCGTTGTGGCTGCACTACCGGCTGGAGCCCGGACAGCAGGAAAAACTGCTGCGGGTCTTCGCCCCCGACCTGTCGCGCCTGGACCTTTACGCCCTCAACGGCGATCGACTGATCAAGCAGATCCACAACGGTCGCCAGAACGACAGCGGTGACCCTTACCTGCGCAGCAGCGACCATGTCCTGGCCCTGCCCAACAGCGCGCAACCGCTGGACGTCTACCTGCGCCTGGTGTCAGAGCACCAGCTGCGTCCGGCCATCAGCCTCGAGCCTGCCGCCCAGGCCGCCGCCGACCAGCGCCAGCCGCTGTTCTTCGGCCTGTTGTTCGGCTGCCTGCTGATGCTGATGCTGCACAACCTGATCCGCTTCGCCTATTCACGCTCCAGCACCAGCCTGGCCCTGGCGGTCTACCATGCGCTGATGCTGCTCAGCGCGCTGATTTTGCTCAACCTCAGCGGCCCCTGGTGGAGCCTCTGGCATTCGGCGCAAACACCGGCGGCCTACCTCACCGCCCTGTTGGCATCGCTGGCCGGCCTGACCTTCACCCTGCGCTTCTTCACGCCCTGCGAACAACCGCGCCTGAGCCGCCTGCTGCAGGTGGAAATGCTTGTGGTCGCGCTCTGCGGCCTGCTGCTGTTGTTCGTCGATACCCTGCCGCTGAACCTGATGACCTACGCGCTGATGGCCTTGGGCAGCCTGACCATGCTGCTGGTGTCCAGCTACCACTGGTACAAGGGCTACGCCCCGGCGCGGCTGTTCGCCGTGGCCATGCTGGTGTTCAATATCGGCTGCCTGGTGGTGTTGCCGGCCCTGCTTGGGCTGACCCGCACGCCAACCCAATGGCTGTTGTTCATACTCCTTGGGCTGACCAGCGTCAGTGGCCTGTTGCTCAACCTCGCGGTCAGCGAGCGTTTGCGGCGCATCAGTGAAGAACGCTTCAGCGCCAGCCGCGAGCTGGCCGCCAGCAACGCCGAAATCAATGCCAAGGCCGAGTTCCTGGCCAAGATCAGCCACGAGATCCGCACGCCCATGAACGGCGTACTGGGCATGACCGAGCTGCTGCTCGGCACCCCGTTGTCGGTCAAGCAACGTGATTACGTGCAAACCATCCACAGCGCCGGCAACGAGCTGCTGACCCTGATCAACGAGATCCTCGACATCTCCAAGCTCGAATCCGGGCAGATCGAACTGGATGACGTGCAGTTCGACCTCAATGCCTTGATCGAAGATTGCCTGAGTATCTTCCGGGCCAAGGCCGAACAACAGAACATCGAACTGATCAGCTTCACCCAGCCGCAGGTGCCGCGGGTCATCAGTGGCGACCCGACACGCCTGCGCCAGGCCTTGCTGAGCCTGCTGGAAAACGCCCTGAAGAAAACCGACCAGGGCGAGATCCTGCTGGTGGTCGCCCTCGATCAACGCGGTGACAGCCCGCGCCTGCGCATTGCCGTGCAGGACAGCGGCGAACCGATCCCGCCGGGTGAGCGCGAAGCGCTGCTGCAGGCAGAACTGCACAGCAAGCATTTCCTTTCCAGCAACAAGCTCGGCGGCCACCTGGGGCTGGTGATCGCCAAGCAGCTGATCACCCTGATGCAGGGCGAGTTCGGCATCAAGACCAGCCACAGCATGGGCAACACCCTGTGGATGACCCTGCCGCTCGACCCATTGCGTCTCGAACAACCGCCCGCCGACCTCGACGGCCCGCTGCGCGGCGCCCGGGTGCTGGTGGTCGACGACAACGACACCTGCCGCAAGGTTCTGGTACAGCAGTGCAGCGCCTGGGGCATGAACGTCAGCGCCGTGCCGTCGGGCAAGGAAGCCCTGGCCCTGCTGCGCACCAAGGCGCACCTGCGCGACTACTTCGATGCGGTGCTGCTCGATCAGAACATGCCCGGCATGACCGGCATGCAGCTGGCGGCGAAGATCAAGGAAGACCCGAGCCTCAACCACGACATCCTGCTGGTGATGCTCACCGGCATCAGCAATGCGCCGAGCAAGGTCATCGCCCGCAATGCCGGGGTCAAGCGTATCCTGGCCAAACCGGTGGCCGGCTACACCCTCAAGACCACCCTGGCCGAAGAGCTGGCCCAGCGCAGCAAGGGCCAGCCGAGCATACCGATGCAGGCCAGCCTGTCAGCGCCATTGAACCTGCCCAGCGATTTCCGCATCCTGGTGGCCGAAGACAACAACATCTCGACCAAGGTGATCCGCGGCATGCTCGGCAAGTTGAGCCTGGAGCCAGACACCGCCAGCAACGGCGAGGAGGCCTTGCAGGCGATGAAGGCCAACCATTACGACCTGGTGTTGATGGACTGTGAAATGCCGGTGCTCGACGGTTTTTCCGCCACCCAGCAGTTGCGCATCTGGGAAGTCAGCAACCAGCGCCGGCGCACGCCTGTGGTAGCCCTGACCGCGCACATCCTCGCCGAGCACAAGGAGCGCGCGCGCCTGGCGGGCATGGACGGGCACATGTCCAAACCGGTTGAGCTGTCGCAACTGCGTGAACTGATCGAACATTGGGTAGCGCGCCGCGAAGCCGAATCAAGTCAGATTCCGACCCCGTAATTCGCATACACTTCCCTCTCGTCACCCTTGCCGCGAGCCTCGACCATGCTTCATGAGTTATTCAGCGTCTACCTGAAAATGCTCGTGCTCTACAGCCCGTTCTTCGTGCTCTCCTGCTTTATCAGCCTGACTCGCGGCTACTCCAGCAAGGAGCGCAAGCAACTGGCGTGGCGCGTCGCAATCGCCGTGCTGGTTGCCAGCATATTGCTGTACCTGTTCGGGAGGGCGATCTTCGGCATATTCGGAATTACGGTGGATGCTTTTCGCATCGGCGCCGGTAGCGTGCTGTTCATTTCCGCGCTGGGCATGGCCCAGGGAAAATCGGCGGTGCAGACCGACAACGTGCAGCAGGACGTGACCATCGTGCCGCTGACCATCCCCCTGACCGTCGGCCCCGGCACCATCGGTGCGCTGCTGGTGATGGGTGTTGGCCAGCCACACTGGGACGACAAACTGCTGGCCATCGTCAGTATCGCCCTGGCCAGCTTCACGGTTGGCCTGGTGCTGTACCTGTCGAACCGTATCGAGCGGATTCTCGGGGATCAGGGTTTGCAGATCGTTAGTCGCTTGATGGGCTTGTTCGTCTGCGCCCTGGCGGCGCAGATCATCTTTACCGGGATCAAGGGCTACCTGGTGCCCTAGAGTTCCAGTTCAAGGATTTCCCGCAGGGCGATAGTCTCCAGGCTCCGCTCCACCTTGCTTCTGAACTGTTGATCGAACAGACGGGTGTTAAAGCGCACCAGCTCGGCCCTGACCTGCTGGTGTCTGCGTTTACGAAACAGAAAGCCGGCGGCGACTTGCGATTGCTCAAGCTCTTCGTAATACAGCACCATGTCCACCGCGCCATTTCGGCCCGGCGCACACGGCAACAACTGAAACACGCCCTGCTCACGCGTACGCCGCTCAAACTGTACCAAGGCCCTGGCGTCCTGCTTGAGCCCCCGCATGGCCAACTCCGTCGAACTTGCATACTGGCTGCCGGCGACGGCCGAGATGGCCTTTAGCGCGCTATCGACAATATCCGAGCGTTCGTTGCCCGGCCAATGGACCTCGCTAGGCGGCACCGCGTCCCAGCCATAGAACTTCAGTTTGTTCTTGTAGTAGCTGTACCAGTTCTGCACCTGGCCCTGTTCATGGACAAAGCGGGTTTCCCGTTCGGCTTGCAATACTGCAAGCTTCACCGAGCTTCGTTGCGCAGGAGTCAGGCCGGGCATGAACGACATCAGGCCGGCGCCCACCACTGTTGCCTGTGGCTTATTCATGAGCATCTCCTGGCACTCTGTGCAACAAGTCGCCTCGCTCCTGTTGCTTGTGCTCGATCAAGGTTCGCAACTGGGCACGCTGGAGCTCGAAGCGTTCAACGTCCAGTTGCGCCGACAGCCCCTTGACCACAACCTCCCCCTGCAACGCCCTTGCCAGCAACGGTCCCTCGAAATTCACCCGCTCTACAGCTTCGCTGGTGTGCAAGGCGATACTGCACAGGTTGATCACCGGCCCCGGGTGGACCAGTCCAATCTCCAACGCAAGCCGCGTACCGCACTGACTGCTTTCGAAGGTGAAACCGCGAAAGCCGTCCAGGCTGCTCTGTGCCCGGTTCAGCCTGACCAGACCCTGCTCGATGACGTTGTCCGCCGAGGGGAACTGGCTGTCCAGCCACAGCCGTATAGGCTGGATGGGTGCGAGCAATGAACATGCACCGGCAGACTGCGTATCGTGGAAGAACTGGGTAATGATCCAGCCGCGCTCGGAAAGCTCCTTGCGGTATCGCCCATACCACGGTGGATAGTCCAGAAAACGCGAGCCCACAACCTTGTTGGCCCGCAACTGGCAGTACAACAGCGAATCGAGTACTGCCTGGCGCTGAGCAGGCGTTACCCCGGCGGCAATCAGCAGCAGGGTGCCGCCAGCCGTCCATACCGAGTAGTCGTCCGTTTCCATGATCCTTGCTCCTGAAATGCCAGGATGGCCCGGCGAGCGAGCCACCCCGGGCGGTCAGATCTCGTAGTCGAGCACGTTGCCGAGGCTGCGGTCGCCCAGTTTGCTCTCGATAGTGGCGCGCACCCGCTCGTACACCGGCTTGTTGAACGACAGCGCCGCAGCGCCGGTATAGAACTCGGCGGAACTGCTGTTCCATTCCAGAACGAAGACATCCAGGTCCTTGGCAGAGGTGTCCGAATGTATGCAGCTCATGGCCAGGACCACTTCACCGTCGGAGGTTTCGATACAGGAGGCCAGACCGATGGTGGCGGTTTTTTTGTTTTTGACGTTGCGATCAAACAGCTTCTGCGCCTGCTCAACCTGCCCCAGCTTCGCCAGCGCATCGTTAGTCAGCTTGTTCAGCGCCACACCGACGGGACCGCCCATCACCGCAGTGCCTATCGCGCCCAGCGCCTTGGAGGCGACGGCGCCGACAGTCAGCGTCTTGGAGGAAGTAAATTCGCGCTCATAGCTACGACGTGCGGTGACCCAGCCACAGTCCTGCAGAACTTTAAGAAACTGCTTGAACCAGGCTTCACCCTGGCCTTCCTGGTCATACAGCTTGCTGGCCACCAGGGATGCGAACTGGTAAGAGTTTTTCACGTCGGTGCGGCTTTGCACTGACATGCCGGCACCAAATGCCATCAGCGATTGTTCCAGAACTGCAGCGGTATTGGTGCTCAGAATTTCGGTGGTGTCGTTCATCTCGAATAGTCCTTTTCATGAAGCCCCGGTCGCTATCGACAGGGGTTTTCACGCTATTCGAGATGGCCGTTTCAATCAGGACCGAAAGCCTTCCACTACAGATTCAATCCTGCGCCGGATACCAGCGTGGGGTATAGACCCACTGCCCACCGTCGGCGCGGGCAAACTCGCAGGTAGTCGAGGAGCCGACCAGCACCATGGTACGCATATCGACCATGTCCGGTTGCAGCTCGCCGAGCGTGACCACCCTCAGCGTCTGCCCCGGCCTACCGATGTCGCGGCCAAGGACTACAGGGGTCGGCGCGGCGCGGTGCTGGCGAACAATCTCCAGGGCCCGACCAAGCTGCCAGGGACGCGAGCGCGAGATCGGATTGTAGAAGGCCAATGCCAGGTCGGCCTGGCAGGCCAGGTCCAGGCGTTTCTCGATGATCGACCAGGGCTTGAGGTTGTCCGACAGCGACAGCACGCAGAAGTCATGGCCCAAGGGTGCGCCCGCCTGCGCCGCGGTCGCCAGGGAGGCCGAAACGCCGGGCAGCATTTCCAGCTCCACCGCGTGCCAGTGCGGATCGCTCGACTCGTGCAGCGCTTCGAGCACTGCCGCGGCCATGGCGAACACACCTGGATCGCCCGAGGACACCACCACCACCGTACGCCCTTGCGCCGCCAGCTCGAAGGCATGCCGGGCACGCTGCATCTCTTCGCGGTTGTCGGTGCAGTGCAGCACCTGGTCGGCACGGAACGGCCCGGCCATGCGCACATAGGTTTCATAGCCGAGCACATCGTTGGCCCGTGCCAGCTCGGCCTTGACCGCAGGCACCATCAGGTCGGCAGCGCCAGGCCCGAGGCCGATCACTGCCAGACGACCACGGGCGCGGCCGATCTGTTGCGGATCGATCGGCTGGCTCGCGACCACGATGGCCAGGCCATCGGTCACCGCCTGCGGTGGCAGCAATTGCGGCATTACCAGAGCGGCCAGGGCACTGGCATCACCGGCGCCCGGAGCAAAGCGCAGGGCCACGCCCAGCTCGGCCGCAGCAGCGTGCAGGGCCGGGTTGGCCATGTGCTCGTCTGCTGCCAGCAGGCAGGCCAGCGCCGGCTCGGCAATCCGTGCAGCCTGCAGCGCATCACGAATAGCCTGGGCCAGTTCCGGCGGCACTTCACTGACCGCAACCATCACACAACGCGGATAGATCACCAGCTCATTGGCCGAGGCTTCACGGGCATCACAACCGACATGAATCGCCAGCTGCGCCTGCTCGCTCTGTGGCAACTGCGCCTGTTCCAGCCAGGGCGCGGCGCCGTCGATGCGCACGCTTTCACCGGCCAGCAGGTCGGAAACGAAGCGCTTGCCCAGTTCCAGGTCCGCCAGGGCATAGCCGCTGGGCGGGTTGAGCAGGCAGGTACCAAAGCGCAGCTCGCCGCTGGTGGTAATCGCCGCCGCCACAGCCAGGCCGGCCGCGATTTCCCGGGCCATGACATTGACCCCGCCCAGGCCACCGAGCAGCGGTACCACGGCGCTGCCATCCTCGGCCACCGCCAGTACCGGCGGCTCGGCGCCCTTCTCCAGCAACAGGCCGGCCAGGGTGCGGATGACGATGCCGGCAGCGCACAGCGCGATGATCGGCGTGTCTTGCTGGTAGAGCTGGCGCAAGGTCGCGCCAAACTCCTGGTAACTGCGGTCGGCGCCTTCGACCCGGCCTTCAAGGCCATGGATCAGTGCGTCCGGGTACAGCTGCTGGATCTTGCGGGCAGTGGCCAGGCTGCCTTTGCCAAGAATGACGATGGCCGGGGCTTTACGGATCATCAGCCTTGCCACCTTTCACCGGGAACGATGATCAGCGAGAAGTACGGTGACGACTGCGGGTCGACCTCATCCAGCGCCACGATCTTCTGGTTGGCCATGGTCGCCCGTTCCACGTACAGCGCGCGCTCGGCCAGGCCGAGTTCGGCCAACACATCGCGGACCTTGGGGAAGTTGCGTCCAAGCTTCATGATCACCGCGGCATCGGCATCGGCCAGGCGGCGCTTGAGTTCATCGTGGGGCAGCACGCCGGAGAGCACCGACAGGCTCTGGTTGCGGTAGACCAGCGGCGCACCGAGCACCGAGGCACCGCCGAGCATCGAGCAGACACCCGGGATCACCTGCGCTTCGTAGCGCTCGGCGAGGCGGTCGTGCAGGTACATGTAGGAGCCGTAGAAGAACGGATCACCTTCGCAGATAACCGCCACATCGCGGCCGGCATCCAGGTGCGCGGCAACCTCAAGGCTGGCGGCATCGTAAAAGTCGCTGATGACCTGTTCATAGGACAACGGCGCCGGCAGCACTTCGGTGGTCACCGGGTACACCAGGGGCAGCAAGGTCTGGGCCTCCTGCAAATGGCTCTCGATGATGCCAAAGGCGTTGCCACGCTTGCCCTTGGCGACGAAGTAGGCCACCACCGGCGATTCGCGCAGCAGGCGCAGCGCCTTGACGGTGATCAGTTCCGGGTCGCCAGGGCCGACGCCCAGGCCCAGCAAACGTCCACGAGCCTGCATCATTCGACCTCCGTGGCCAGGGCATTGACCGCCGCTGCGGCCATGGCGCTACCGCCCAGGCGCCCCTGCATGATCACGAACGGCACGCCACGACTGTCGGCGGCGAGCATCGCCTTGGACTCCGCAGCGCCGACAAAGCCCACCGGGAAGCCGAGGATCAACGCGGGTTTAGGCGCGCCGGCGTCGAGCATTTCCAGCAGGTAGAACAGTGCCGTCGGCGCGTTGCCGATGACCACCACACTGCCTTCCAGGTGCGGCCGCCACAACTCCAGGGCCACCGCCGAGCGGGTGTTGCCCAGTTCGCGGGCAAGCTCCGGCACCTGCTCGTCGCGCAAGGTGCAGATCACCGGGTTGTTGGCCGGCAGGCGTGCGCGGGTAATACCCTCGGAGACCATCCGCGCATCGCAGAGAATCGGCGCCCCAGCGGCCAGGGCATCGCGCCCGGCCTTGCCGGCGCCCGCGGAAAACTGCAGGCCATCGATCGCATCGACCATGCCGCAGGCGTGAATCACGCGGACCGCGAGTTTTTCCAGATCGGCCGGGATGCGATCGAGCCGGGCTTCCTCTCGAATGATCGCGAAGGAATTGCGATAGATCTCCTGACCATCGCGGATGTAATCAATCATCAAGGGTGCTCCGTGAGCAGGCGTCTAGCAATGCGCCGGCTTCTTTTAGTGTGAGGTTGCGTGCGTGCAGCTGGCCGAAGCCTGGCTGGGCATCGTCACGCAGATACAAGTCGTAGTGGCCGGGGCTCTGCGCCAGCAAGGTCGCCGGGGCCACGTGGGCCATGGCGCAAGAGCGCGGGCAGCCACTCAGGTGCACGCTGGCCGGGGCACCGGGGGCCAGCAGGGTCGCCAGCAGGCGGGCATCGCCCTTGGTTTCGGCCTGGCCCTTGGCACAGCCGGCGGAACCGGTGCAGGCGACCAGACGGGACAGTTGCTCACTCGCAGAGACCAGCAGCCCCAGTTGGGCCAGACCCTCGCTGACCCGCTCGGCATGGCGCTGGGCAATAGCGGGCAGCAACAGGCTTTGCCAGGGTGTCATGCGCAGGGTGCCGTCGCCCTGTTCACGTGCAAGCCGGGCCGCGCCGCGCAGCATCGAAGGGTTCAGGCGGCCCAGCGGCGCTGCGGCACCGACAGCGCTCAGGCCGGTTTGCAACTGGGGATAAATGCCCAGATAGCTGGCCGCGGTCAGCGAGCGGCGCCATTGGCAGACCGCTGCGTCAGCCCGGATCGGCAAGCCCAACCCGGCGATAAACACCTCTGGCGCATGCTCGCTCAGCAACTGGCGCATCCGCGTCTGTTCTGGCCGGGCCAGGTCGAGAAAACGATTGAGCACCGCCAGCACCAGCTCATGCCCCCGCGTCAGGGGCACAGCGCCCAACGGCGCATCCTTGGCCGGGCACCCGGCCAGGCCGAATGCCAGCCACAGTTCGCCGTCCAGGTTCAGGGGGCTGAGCCATAAGTCATGGGGATGTTCGAGCATCGCCAGGGCTTCACCGCCATCCAGTTGCACGGCGAACTTGGCCGACAACTGATGAAAACGCGGAGTGGTTTCCAGCGACTGCAGCAGTTGCTGCGCCAAGGGCCGGGTGTCGAACAGCAACTGCGGATCAAGGCCGGCCACGGGGCTGAGCATCAGGTTACGCACATCATCGCCGGCCGCATCACGCGGGCCCAGGCCCGCCGCCAGCAGCCCTTCTATCAGAGCGCCATGCTCGCCAGCAATGCCGCGAATCTGCAGGTTGCCGCGGTTGGTGACTTCTATTTCACCCCCCGCATAGCGCTCGGCCGCAGTGGCAACGGCATCGGCCTGATCAGCCGTCAGCGCACCGCCTGCCAGCTTGATCCGGCAGATGCCGCCGTCCAGCGCCTGGACGATGCGCCACAACCCCGGACAGGCCGAGGGACGCAGCGAAGCTTGGGGCTGGTGGGCCGATACAGGCTGGTTCAAAAGGTCACCCGGCAATCGTGAAAAGGCACTTCAGTGTAGAAGGCGCGGTATTATGCCTGCTTTGTCCGAAGGCATGAAAAGCCTGCCGGTCGGATTGCGTTGAATTGAGGAAATCCATGTCGCCCTGGCTGACAGTAGTAGGTATCGGTGAAGACGGTTTCAGTGGCCTGGGCAAGCATGCCCGGCGCGCGCTACTGGGCGCCTCACGGGTGTTTGGCGGCCAGCGCCAGCTGGATCTGCTACCGCATTGCATCACTGGCGAACGCCTGCTCTGGCCCAGCCCTTTTTCCCTGGCGCCGGTACTGGCCCTGCGTGGCGAAGCGGTATGCGTACTGGCCAGCGGCGACCCGATGTTCTATGGCGTGGGGGCCAGCCTGGCCCGGCAGCTCGATGTCAGTGAGATGAGCGTGCTGCCGATGCCCTCCTCTTGCGCCCTGGCCGCCGCCCGCCTTGGCTGGCCGTTGCAGGAGGTGCTGACGCTTTCTGTGGTGGCCCGGCCAATCGCTGCGTTGAACGCCCATCTGTACAGCGGCGTGCGCCTGTTGGTGCTGAGCAACGATGGCTACAGCCCGGCAGCCATCGCCGCATTGCTACATGAACGCGGCTTCGGGCCGAGCCGGCTGCAGGTCTTCGAGCACCTTGGCGGCAGCGCCGAACGTCGTCTCGAGGGCACTGCCGAGCACTGGCCGCACACGCAGATTGCCGACTTGAACCTGATCGCCATCGAGTGCCTGGCCGCGCCCGATGCGCCGCGTCTGTCGCCCCTGGCCGGTCTGCCGGACAGCGCCTTCAAGCACGACGGTCAGCTGACCAAGCGCGATGTGCGTGCCATTACCCTGGCGCGCCTGGCGCCGCGACCGGGTGAACTGCTCTGGGATGTCGGCGCCGGCAGCGGCTCGATCGGCATCGAGTGGATGCGTGCCCACCCCAGTTGCCGGGCGCTGGCCATCGAGTCCGATGAGGGCCGCCAGCAGTTGATCGAACACAACCGCGATGCCCTCGGCGTGCCTGGCCTGCAGTTGATCCGCGGCCGTGCGCCGATGGCCCTGCAGGGCCTGGAGCGCCCTGATGCGATCTTCATCGGCGGCGGCGTAACCCGCGAAGGCGTGCTGCAGCATTGCTGGGAGCAACTGCGCCCGGGTGGGCGCCTGGTGGCCAATGCCGTGACCCTGCAAAGCGAGCTGGCCCTGGTCAACTGGCGCGAGCAGCATGGCGGCGAACTGAGCCGTATCCATATCGCCCAGGCGCAGCCCCTGGGCGAGTTCGACACCTGGCGCCAGGCCCTGCCGATCACCCTGCTAGAAGCGGTCAAGCCTGTCGATGCGTGACGAAACCCGGGAACAACCCGCCCCGCTGCGCAGCGGTCTGACCACAGGCAGTTGCGCCACCGCCACCAGCCTCGCAGCGGCCCGCCTGCTGCTTGCGGGCCAAGGCGATGACGCCGTGCACATCACCCTGCCCAAGGGCAAGGTGGTGCAGATGCGTCTGGAGTTCTGCCGCCTGCTGGAGAATGGCGCCGAGGCCGGCACCCTCAAGGATGCCGGCGATGACCCGGACGTTACCCACGGCGCCCTGCTCTACAGCCAGGTGCGCTTGCAGGCAGAGCCCGGCGTGCGCTTCGTTGCCGGCAAGGGTGTCGGTACGGTGACCCGCCCCGGGCTGGTACTGGCGGTCGGCGAGCCGGCAATCAACCCGGTACCACGGCGGATGATGACCGAGCACCTGCAGCGCCTGGCTGCCGAACACGCCTACGGCGGCGGTTTCGAGGTCACGGTGAACGTCCAGGACGGTGAAAGCCTGGCGCTGAAAACCATGAACCCGCGCCTGGGCATTCTTGGCGGCCTGTCGATCCTCGGCACCAGCGGCATCGTCCGGCCGTTTTCCTGCTCGGCCTACATCGCCTCGATCCACCAGGGCATCGACGTGGCGAAGACCAACGGCTACCAGCACATCGCCGCCTGCACCGGCAACGCCAGCGAAGACACCATGCGCCGGGTCTACAACCTGCCGGAAATCGCCTTGATCGAAATGGGCGATTTTGTCGGCGCGGTGCTCAAGCACCTGCGCAAGGTGCCTGTGGATAAACTCAGCCTGTGCGGCGGCTTTGGCAAGATCAGCAAGCTGGCCGCCGGACACATGGACCTGCACAGCCGTCATTCGAGCATCGACCTGCCGCAATTGGCCGAATGGGCCGCGGCCATTGGTGCCGATGACGCCTTGCAAGACTCGATTCGCCAGGCCAACACCAGCCAGCAGGCCCTGGCCCTGGCCAGCGCCGCCGGGATTGCCCTGGGCGATGCCGTCTGCGCCCACGCCCTGGCCTTTGCCCGCAGCGTCGTGCCGGCGCAGGTGCAGGTGGAGGTGTTTGCCATTGATCGCCAGGGTGGCATCGTTGGCCATGCGGGGGGCTTTGCATGAAGCGCATCCTGTTGCTCGGCGGCGTTACCGAGGCGCTGGCCATTGCCCGCACCCTGGGCCCGCAGCACGTCTACAGCCTGGCCGGGATCGGCCGGGTGCCCACTGACCTGAACTGCCAGGTACGGGTGGGAGGGTTTGGTGGCGCCGAGGGTCTGGCCGCTTACCTGCGCGCGCAAAACATCGAACTGCTGATCGACGCCACCCACCCCTATGCCGCGCAGATCAGCGCCAATGCCGCCCGCGCCGCGCAGCTCACCGGCGTGCCGTGCTGGGCTTTGCGCCGCCCGGCCTGGCAAGCCCAGGCTGGGGATGACTGGCGCGAGGTGGCCGACTGGGCCGAGCTGATCGACGCGCTGCGCCCGTTCCAACGCCCGCTGTTTACCCTCGGCCGTGAGCCGCTGCAGCATCTGCACGAGATTCCCGCCCATCAGTTCTGGACCTTGCGCGCCCTTGAGGCCTGCCCGGGCAATGAGCGCTGCGAAGTGATCGGCGCCCGCGGGCCGTTTCACCTGGACGACGAACGCGCGCTGTTCGAGCGCCGGCAGATCGATGTGCTGATCAGCAAGAACAGTGGCAGCGGGGCGACCGAGCCCAAACTTGAAATCGCCAGGCAACGGCGAGTGCCGGTGTTGGTCCTCAAGCGACCAGAGCTGCCGCAAGTCGACAGGGAATTCTTCAGTCCTTCAAAGCTGCTGGCAGACCTGCCTTGATGGATTTATTTGCACCACAACCTGTGGGCGCATAGCCATACAAACCAGATTTTAAGAAATTTCTTACTGGGTTGATTTGCCCCGTCCCCACCCCTCTGCCTTACACTACGCCCCTCCTCCCCCCGGAAGACTTCACCCATATGGAAATGCAATGGTGGATCTGGCTGGTATTCGGTTTCGGCCTCGTAGTGCTCGAACTGGTCCTGCCAACCTTCTTCATCCTCTGGTTCGGCATCGGTGCCGTGCTGGTTTCGCTCATTGCCTTTTTGGCGCCAAGTCTACAACTCGACATGCAGGTGCTGCTCTGGGTGGTGTTCTCGTCGATTACCACGCTGCTGTGGTTCAAGGTGTTTCGCAAGAAACAGCCCGACACCCGCTGGACCGCCGACAGCGTAATCGGCGAGGTCGGCCTGCTCACCGCCACGGTCTCTGAATTCCAGAAAGGCCGCGTGCGCTTCCAGAAACCCGTCCTGGGCAACGAGGAGTGGATCTGCGTTGCCGATGCCGAAATCCCCTCGGGCGAGCGCGTGCGCATCACCGCCATCGAAGGCAATACCGCCCGGGTTACCCGGGCCTGATCAGCAAAAAAGGAAGCTTTGACTCATGACCAGCCTTATCGTCGTCGGGACTATCGCCGCGTTCGTCCTCATCACCCTGTTCAAGGGGGTGCGCATCGTGCCTCAGGGCGAGGAGTGGATCGTCGAGCGCCTGGGCCGCTACCACAGCACCCTCAAGCCGGGCCTGAACCTGCTGATCCCGTACATGGACGTGGTTGCCTACCGCCTGCCGACCAAAGACATCATCCTCGACGTGCAGCAGCAGGAAATCATCACCCGCGACAATGCAGTGATCGTCGCCAACGCCCTGTGCTTCGCCAAGGTCGTCGACCCGCAGAAGGCCGCCTACGGTGTGCAGGACTTCTCCTTCGCAGTGACCAGCCTGACCATGACCTCGCTGCGCGCCATCGTCGGCGCCATGGACCTGGACGAAGCGCTGTCGAGCCGCGAACAGATCAAGGCGCGCCTGCGCGAAGCCATGTCCGAGCAGACCGAAGACTGGGGCGTGACCGTGCGCTCGGTAGAGATCCAGGACATCAAGCCGTCGCAGAACATGCAGGCCGCCATGGAGCGCCAGGCTGCCGCCGAACGCGAGCGTAAAGCCGACGTGACCCGTGCCGAAGGCGCCAAGCAGGCGGCCATCCTCGAAGCCGAAGCGCGCCAGCAGGCAGCGAAGCTCGACGCCGAGGCGCAGATCAACCTCGCCGAAGCCTCGGCGCGTTCGATCACCCTGGTCAAGGACGCGGTCGGTACCGAGATCACCCCGGCCATGTACCTGCTTGGCGAGCGCTATATCGGCGCCATGGAGAGCCTTGCCAGCAGCGACAACGCCAAGGTCGTGGTGCTGCCCGCCGACCTCCAGGAAACCGTGCGCGGGCTGATGGGCCGCAACAAGCAGGCCTGATGCGAACCGGGAGTGCGGCACTTCACCGCACCCCCGGTAATTTTTCCTATACTGGGCGCTACAATAGCCACCTCTGATTCCTGACCGGATCTTTCCATGTCCCCATATCGGCCCGCCATCGCCTGGATCGCCTGCTTCGCAGTGCTGTTCAATCTGCTGGCCATGCCGTTGGCGTCCGCAGCTCCCAAGGGGCCGGCCGAACAACTGCTGTGGGGCGCCTTCTGTTCGAGTGTCGGCGGCAAGGCCAAGGCTGAAATCATCGCCCTGGGCAAGATCGACCTCGGCCAGCAAGGCGATGATCACTCCAACATGCAGCACTGCTGGTGCTGCTCTGGTGCTGCGCCATTGCTGGCGCTTCCCGGGCATACCCCGCAGCTGAGCAAACCGCTGGCCCTGTCGATCGGGCTCGAACCGCTGCTGACGGCCTATCAACCCACGCCACGCCAACAGTGGCCGGCCCTCAACCCCCGCGCCTCCCCTCTGGTCTGAGTTCACTACGCTAACTGCTGCGAACCTGACTCGACTGGAGAATCACCATGTTCAAGAACGCCCTGCTGCTGGCCGCGCTGATGCTGCCGGCGACCTTTGCCACTGCCCATGAATACACCGTCGGCGAGCTGCACATCGCGCACCCGTGGTCGCAGGAACTGCCACCGAACGCGCCCAACGTCGCGGCCTATTTCGTCGTGCATAACAACGGCAAGACTGCCGACACCCTGCTCAGCGTCGACAGCCCGATCAGCGACGACGCCCAGTTGCACGAGCATGTGCACAAAGATGGCCTGATGAAAATGCAGCAGGTCCAAAGTGTCGAAGTACCAGCGGACGGTGAGCTGAAGTTCGCCCCCGGCGCCTACCATGTGATGCTGATGCAGCCCAAGGACCGCAGCCTGCTGGCTGACGGCAAGCGCTTCCCGCTGACCCTGCACTTCAAGAACGCCGGTGACATCACCGTCGAGGTCGCGGTGCAAAAAAATGCACCCGAGGAAGCCGCCCACAGCCACTGAGTGCTGAAGAAAGCTGCCCGGCGTGACTAGCGCCCGCAGCAGGTTCACCCGCCCCGCGCGTCCTGAGTCCAGGACGGTTCGCGGCAGCTGGCTGAGCCTGTTCGCCATGTTGATGATCTTTATCGGCCCACTGGTTTCCCAGTCGATGCCGATGGATCACCGTGCCATGCCAGCCGGCATGAGCATGGCCATGGACAGCGCCGCCGATTGCCATGCCGACAGCCATCACGGCAGCAGCCCGTCGCTAAAGGTAATCTGGGAGAAGTGCGGCTATTGCAGCCTGTTCTTCCATTGCCCGGCATTGCCCCAGGCGCTGAGCCTGCTCAACACTGAAGCCGTCCCCGCCAACAGCCAACTGCTCGTTCACCCGCGCCAGGGGCATGCCCGGCAGACGGTATTCCCCGGCGCCCGCAGCCGCGCGCCACCCGCCTTCATCGTCGTCTGAACCCACTACCCGCGCCCGAAGTCCGGTATCTGCCGTCGACTGCGCGCACCCTTACGACTGATCGATGTTGGAATCATTATGTCCGGCTGCACCGCTGTTTTTCGTCTGTCCCTGCAAGGGACCATCGCCGTGATTTGCGGCACCCTGCTCAGCCCCCTGGTCCTGGCCGCCAGCCAGGGCCATGACGAGCACCTGCATGAGCATAACGAGCTGAGCCCGACGGTGATCACCGCCGTCGCCCCCAGCTCGCCGCTGACCATCGTCACCAACCCCAAGGACCCACGCCAGCCGGTACCGGCCAGTGATGGCGCCGATTACCTGAAGACCATCCCCGGCTTCTCGGCGATTCGCGCCGGCGGCACCAATGGCGACCCGGTACTGCGCGGCATGTTCGGCTCACGCCTGAACATCCTCACCAACGGCGGCGTGATGCTCGGCGCCTGCCCCAACCGCATGGACGCCCCCACCTCGTACATCTCGCCGGAAACCTATGACCGCCTGACCGTGATCAAGGGTCCGCAAAGCGTGATCTGGGGCCCGGGCGCCTCGGCCGGGACCATCCTCTTCGATCGCGAGCCGGAGAAATTCGGCGAGCTTGGCAGCCGGGTCAATGCCAGCCTGCTGGGCGGCTCCAACGGCCGCTTCGACAAGGTGCTGGATGCCGCAGCGGGCAACCGCTACGGCTATGCGCGTTTCGTCGGCAACCAGTCGCGCTCCGACGACTATGAAGACGGCAATGGCGACACCGTGCCGTCGCGCTGGGACAAGTGGAACGGCGACGTGGCCCTGGGCTGGACCCCGGACGCCGATACCCTGGTGGAACTGACCGCCGGCAAGGGCGACGGCGAGGCCCGCTATGCCGGCCGTGGCATGGACGGTTCGCAGTTCAAGCGCGAAAGCCTTGGCCTGCGCTTCGAGAAGTCCAACATCGGCGAGGTCTTCGACAAGCTCGAAGCCCAGGTCTACTACAACTACGCCGACCACGTGATGGACAACTACAGCCTGCGCACGCCCTCGGGCATGGGCATGATGGGCATGCCCATGGTCAGCAACGTCGACCGTCGCACCCTCGGCGGGCGGATCAAGGGCACCTGGCGCTGGGATGACCTGCAACTGATCAGCGGCATCGACGCGCAAACCAACGAGCACCGCCAGCGCGGCGGCATGGGCGTCGATGCACACAAGCACATGGCCTGGACCAAGGACGCCGACTTCCACAACTACGGGGTGTTCGGCGAACTGACCTGGTACGCCGCCGAACAGGACCGGCTGATCACCGGTGCCCGCCTGGACCGCGCCTCGGCCAAGGACTATCGGGCCACCAGCGCCACCCGCGGCGACACCCGCGCCGATACCTTGCCCAGCGGTTTTATCCGCTACGAGCATGACCTGGTGGATATCCCCGCCACCACCTACGTCGGCCTCGGCCACGCCCAGCGCTTCCCCGACTACTGGGAGCTGTTCTCGCCCAAATCCGGCCCGGCCGGCTCAGTCAACGCCTTCGACAGCATCAAGCCGGAGAAAACCACCCAGCTCGACTTCGGCATCCAGTACCAGACCGATACCGTCGACGCCTGGGCGTCGGGCTATGTCGGGCAGATCCGCGACTACATCCTCTTCGACTACCGGCCGGGGATGATGGGCATGCCCAGCTCGCAAGCGCAGAACATCGACGCGCGGATCATGGGCGGCGAACTGGGCGCGGCGTACAAGTTGACCAGCAACTGGAAAGCTGACGCCACCCTGGCCTACGCTTGGGGCAAGAACAGCAGCGACGGCAAGGCACTGCCGCAGATGCCACCGCTGGAAAGCCGCCTGGGTCTGACCTACAGCCGTGACGTGTGGAGCGCCGGCGCCTTGTGGCGCCTGGTGGCGGCGCAGAACCGCATCGCCGAGAACTCCGGCAACGTAGTGGGCAAGGACTACGAAAAAAGCGGTGGTTTCGGCGTGTTCTCGCTCAACGGCGCCTACAAGGTCAGCAACAACCTCAAGCTCAGTGCCGGGGTCGACAACCTGTTCGACAAGGCTTACGCCGAACACCTGAACCTGGCGGGCAACGCCGGCTTCGGCTACCCGGCCACCGACCCGCAGCCGATCAACGAACCAGGGCGTACGTTCTGGACCAAGGTCGACCTGAGTTTCTGATCCAACCCGGGCGCGATCACTGATCGCGCCCTACCCAGGCAACACGGGAGCGCTCCATGGGCAAACCGCAAGTATCCTTCTACAACCTGGCCTGGCGCTGGCACTTTTACGCAGGGTTGTTCGTCGCGCCGTTCATGATCCTGCTGGCGATCACCGGGATCATCTACCTGTTCAAGCCGCAGCTCGACCCGCTGCTGTACCGCGACTTGATGGTGGTCGAGGCCGGGCATCACCGGCAAAACGCCGACAGCCTGCTGCAACAGGTGCAACAGGCCTACCCCAAAGGTCAGGTCAGCCAGTACCTGCCGGCGTTGGCCAATGACCGCAGTGCGCAGTTCGTGGTGCACAACGATGGCCGTGAATTGAACGTGTTCGTCGACCCCTACAGCGGCAAGCTGCTCGGCGCGCAGGACGCGCAGAACAACCTGCAGGCCGTCGCCCGCGCCCTGCATGGCGAACTGATGATCGGCACCACCGGCGATCGCCTGGTGGAGCTGGCTGCCGGCTGGGGCGTGGTGCTGGTGGTCTCCGGCCTGTACCTCTGGTGGCCGCGTGGCAAACGTACGGGCGGCGTGCTGTGGCCGCGCCGGAACGCGCGCGGGCGCCTGCTGTGGCGCGACCTGCATGCGGTCACCGGCGTCTGGGGCTCGGCCCTGCTGCTGTTGATGCTGCTCAGCGGCATGACCTGGACCGGCTTCTGGGGCAAGCAATACGCTGACCTGTGGAACCGCTTTCCGGCGGCGATGTGGAACGACGTACCGCAATCCGACCAGCAAGCCCGGGCGCTGAACAACGCCAGCCGCCAGACCGTGCCCTGGGCCATGGAAAACACACCGATGCCGCAATCCGGGGCCCACGCCGAGCATGCCGGCCACAGCATGGGCTCCGGCGCAGCGCCAGCACCGCAGGTCAGCCTGCAACAGATCGAAGAACTGGCCAACACCCGCCGCGTCGAACCTGGCTACAGCATCACCCTGCCGACCAGCGCCGAAGGCGTGTACACCATCGCCGTGTTCGCCGATGACCCGCGCAACGACGCCACCCTGCATGTCGACCAGTACACCGGCAAGGTCCTGGTGGATGTGCGCTGGCAGGATTACAACAATGTCGCCCGCGCCACCGAGCTCGGGGTGATGCTGCACGAGGGCAAGATGTTCGGTCCGCTGAACCAGATTGTTGTCCTGCTGATCTGCCTGATGATTCTGCTCGGCTCGGTCAGCGGCCTGGTGATGTGGTGGAAGCGCCGTCCCGAAGGCGGCCTCGGCGTGCCGCCACTGCGTCATGACCTGCCGCGCTGGAAGACCGCGACAGTAATCATGCTGATCCTGGGTGCGGCATTCCCGCTGGTGGGTGGCTCGATGCTGCTGGTGTGGTTGGTTGATCGTTATGCACAACCGCTGGCCCGGACAAATCCGCTAACATGAGCGCCCGTTTTCGATACGGGCCTGTTTTCGGCGTCATCGCCCGCAGGCCCGCAGGACCTTGATGAGCACCCTGAGTATCAGCGACCTGCACTGGTCGCCCCTGGGCCACGGCCACTGCCACCACCAGTTCCAGCTGCGCGACGTTGAGCTGCAGGTCGGTGCCGGCGAATTCGTCGGTCTGATCGGCCCCAACGGCAGCGGCAAAACCAGCCTGCTGCGCTGCGCCTACCGCTTCAACAAACCGGAGCGCGGCCGGGTGCGCCTGGGCGAGCATGACCTGTGGCAGCAGTCGTCGCGCTGGTGCGCCCAGCGCATCGCCGTGGTGCTGCAGGAGTTTCCCGATGCCTTCGGCCTGAATGTCGAGGAAGTGGTCGCCATGGGCCGCATCCCGCACAAAAGCCTGTTCGACGGCGACAGCCACGAGGATCGCCAGTTGGTGCAACAGGCCTTGCAGGCAGTCGGCCTGCAGGGCTTTGACGACCACACTTTCGCCAGCCTGTCCGGCGGCGAGAAGCAGCGGGTGATCCTCGCCCGCGCCCTGGTCCAGCAACCCCAGGTGCTGATCCTCGATGAGCCGACCAACCACCTCGACCCGCGCTATCAGCTGGAACTGCTGCAGCAGGTGCGCCGCCTGGGCATCGGTACCCTGGCGAGCATCCATGACCTGAACCTGGCCGCGGCCTTCTGTGATCGCCTGTACGTGCTCGACCACGGGCGCATCGTCGCCAGCGGCACGCCTGATCAGGTGCTGACCGCCGAATTGCTGCACGAGGTTTTCGGCGTACAAGCGCTGATCGACCGCCACCCTCTGGCTGACCACCCTCGCCTTACCTGGATAACCCAGCGATGATTCGATCCATCCTGTTGCTCGGCCTGGCCTTGCTGCTGGCCAGCCCCGGCGCTTTCGCCGAGGCCACCCAATACCCGTTGACGGTGCAGAGCTGCAACCGCCAGGTGACCTTCACCAAGGCCCCGGAGCATGCCCTGAGCCACGACATCAACATGACCCAGATGATGCTCGCCCTCGGCCTGCGCTCGCGCATGGTCGGCTACAGCGGCGTCAGCGGCTGGAAGGCGGTGACCCCGCAGTTGCGCAAGCAACTCGCCGGCCTGCCGGAACTGGCGGCCAAGTACCCGTCGGTGGAAACCCTGCTCAACGCCAATGTCGACTTCCTCTTCGCCGGCTGGGATTACGGCATGCGCGTCGGCGGCGACCTGACGCCACAGAGCCTGGCGCCGCTGGGCATCCCGGTCTATGAGTTGACCGAATCCTGCGCCTTTGTCATGAAGCGCCCGGCAGCCAGCCTGGACGACACCTATACCGACCTGCGCAACCTCGGCAGGATCTTCGACGTGCAGGACCGCGCCGAACAGTTGGTCGGCCAGATGCAGGAGCGCGTCGCCGTGGTGCAACAGCACTTGCCGGCACAACGTCCACGTGTGTTCCTCTACGACAGCGGCGAAGACCGGGCCATGACCTCCGGGCGCCTGGGCATGCCCGAAGCGCTGATCGCCGCTGCGGGCGGGCGCAATGTACTTGACGACATCGAGGCCAGCTGGACCCGGGTCAACTGGGAGAGCGTGGTCGAGCGCAACCCCGAGGTGATCGTCATCGTCGACTATGGCGAAGTCAGCGCCGCGCAGAAGCAGGCGTTCCTCGAACAACACCCGGCACTGCAATCGGTGGCTGCGATCCGCAACAAGCGCTTCGTGGTCATCCCTTACGTAGCAGCCACGCCAAGCCTTGAGAACGTCGAAGCCATCGAGACCATCGCCGCGAGCCTGCACGGCGCATGAGGTCCGCAAGCTCCCGTCATCGGCTGTTGCTGCTCGGGCTGTTCGGCCTGCTGCTGGTGTCCTGCGTGGTCTCCCTGGGCTTCGGTTCGGCGCCGGTGCCGGTCGAGGTGGTCTGGCGCGTGTTGCTGTTCAAGGTGTTCGGCATTACGCCCGACACCCCTGCATGGAGCACCGGCCAGGAGCATATCGTCTGGCTGATTCGGGTGCCGCGCATGCTCCTGGCGGCACTGGTCGGCGGCGGTCTGGCAATGATCGGCGCGGTACTGCAGGCAGTGACACGCAACCCACTGGCCGACCCGCACCTGCTCGGCGTCACCTCCGGGGCGACCCTGGGGGCAGTGCTGGTGGTGCTGCATATCGGCGAGTTGCTCGGGGTGCTGACCTTGCCCCTGGCAGCCTTTATCGGCGCGCTGTGCAGCATGCTGCTGGTGCTGGCCATCGCCAGCCGCCACGGCCGCCTGGACAGCGACCGCCTGCTGCTGTGCGGCGTGGCGGTGGCCTTTGTGATGATGGCGGCGGCCAACCTGCTGCTGTTTCTCGGTGATCACCGGGCAAGCTCGGCGGTGATGTTCTGGATGCTCGGCGGCCTGGGCCTGGCGCGCTGGGAGCTGCTGCCGATCCCGGCCATCAGCGTGTTGCTGGGCCTGGCCTTGCTGCTGGGCATGGCCCGCTCGCTGAACGCGTTGATGGCCGGCGAGCAGACCGCCGTGACCCTTGGCCTGAATGCACGCAAGGTGCGCCTGCTGGCGTTTCTGATCTGTTCGTTGCTGACCGGCGTGCTGGTGGCGATCAGCGGCTCGATCGGCTTTGTCGGCCTGATGGTGCCGCACATCGCCCGGCGCCTGGTCGGTGCCGAGCACAGCCGCCTGCTGCCGGTGTGCCTGCTGCTGGGCAGCCTGTTCCTGATCTGGGTCGACGTTGCCGCGCGCACGCTGATTTCGCCCGAGGACCTGCCCATCGGCATCGCCACCGCGGCCATTGGCGGCTTGTTCTTTATCGGCCTGATGCGCCGACGTTGATCACGGTCAACACCGCCCGCGCCTTGAGACGTATTGTCGCGCTAGCGCCAGGAAGGCGCGTGTTAGCCTAGCGGCGCACAACAAGACCGACCTCAACGGAATGCCTGCCTATGACCGCGAACCTGCCCCCGCAACACCCCGCACCCACTGACCATGACCACCTGCAACGCAGCCTGTCCAACCGCCACATCCAGCTGATCGCCATCGGTGGCGCCATCGGCACCGGGCTGTTCATGGGTTCGGGCAAGACCATCAGCCTGGCCGGCCCGTCGATCATCTTTGTCTACATGATCATCGGCTTCATGCTGTTCTTCGTCATGCGTGCCATGGGCGAACTGCTGCTGTCGAACCTCAACTACAAGTCGTTCATCGATTTCTCTGCCGACCTGCTCGGCCCCTGGGCCGGCTACTTCACCGGCTGGACCTACTGGTTCTGCTGGATCATCACCGGCATCGCCGACGTCATCGCGATCTCGGCCTATTCGCAGTTCTGGTTCCCCGACCTGCCGCAGTGGGCGCCGGCGATTGCCTGTGTCGGCCTGCTGCTGTCGCTGAACCTGATCACGGTGAAGATGTTCGGCGAGATCGAGTTCTGGTTCGCCATGATCAAGATCATCGCCATCGTCGCCCTGGTCGGCACCGGCCTGTACATGGTCATGGCCGGCTTCCAGTCGCCCGCCGGGCGCACCGCCGACCTTGCCAACCTGTGGAACGACCAGGGCATGTTCCCCCATGGCCTGATGGGCTTTTTTGCCGGCTTCCAGATTGCCGTGTTCGCCTTCGTCGGCATCGAACTGGTGGGCACCACCGCTGCCGAAGCGAAGAACCCGGAGCGCAACCTGCCGCGGGCAATCAACTCGATCCCGATCCGCATCATCGTATTCTACGTGCTGGCGCTGATCACCATCATGGCGGTGACACCGTGGCGTGACGTGGTGCCGGGCAAGAGCCCGTTCGTGGAACTGTTCGTGCTTGCCGGCCTGCCGGCGGCGGCCAGCATCATCAACTTCGTGGTGCTGACCTCGGCGGCCTCGTCGGCCAACAGCGGCGTATTCTCCACCAGCCGCATGCTCTTCGGCCTGGCCCAGCAGGGTGATGCGCCCAAGCGTTTCGAGCAGTTGTCCAAGCGCAGCGTGCCGGCCAGCGGCCTGCTGTTCTCGTGCACCTGCCTGCTGGCCGGGGCGCTGCTGATGTACGTGATTCCGGATCTGGTCGAAGCCTTCACCCTGGTGACCACGGTGTCGGCGATCCTGTTCATGTTCGTCTGGTCGCTGATCTTGCTGTCGTACCTGAACTACCGCAAACAGCGCGCCGCGCTGCACCAGGCCTCGAAGTACAAGATGCCCGGCGGGCGTTTGATGTGCTGGGTGTGCCTGGCGTTCTTCGCCTTCATCCTGGTGCTGCTGAGCCTTGAGCACGATACCCGCCAGGCGCTGATTGTCACGCCTTTGTGGTTCGTGCTGCTGACCGTCACTTACCAGTTCGTGCGGCGCAATCGTCAAGCCCAGCTTGAAAGCGTCAGCTCCCGCCAGGGCTGATCAACCCTCGCTGGCCTTGAGCAGTTCGGCCAGCACCGCGTCGGCCTCCTCGCGCTGGGCCGGCGTCGGTGCCTTGGCGAACTGGCTGCGGCCGTTGAGGGTCAGGTAGGCGTTATCGCCGTCGCCCCAGATGTACGAATAGACCAGCATGAAGCTGTCGGAGTCGGCGGCGCAGTACGGCGCGACGCTGCGCAGTGGCGCCAGTAGCGAGATCATCTCGCCGTAGTTCTCGCTGAACTGCAACAGGGCGAAGCGCCAGGCGCCCGCCTTCTCGTCGTACTCGGAGTACGTGCCCCAGCCACTGACACCGACCAGCTCGCTCAGGTTTCGCGCTACCAGCGGCCGCAGGTCTTCACTCCTGACCTTGCCCGGGCCATACATCCCCTGGCTGTCGAACCATTGCTGCCAATCGTCGAAGGCTGGCGCACCACCCGGCGGCGCGGCCTTGACCTCGGCGTACTGGGCAGCGGTCATGGTGCAACGAAAATACAGCGAGGACGGCTCGCTGGCCTGCACCTGCCCCATTGCGGCCCACACGCCGGCCATCATCATCCCTGCACACGCGAGCTTGCTCACTGTCGTCGTCCCTGAACCGCTTTCGAAGGCGGCGATGATACCTGCACGAACCAAAGCTGTGCAGACCCGTTTGCCGCGCACCGGCCACAGCGCCATCACGGTGCAAGCCTGCTTGCCAGCAGCCGCGATTCATCGTGCAAACCGCGCCCCAGAGCGCCTCGCACCACTCGGCACAGCCCTTGCTAACGCTCTTGGCGAAGTCGCCATCTGCCCAACAGAACATCCGATTCCATGGAGAGAGCACTATGAAGCGTCGCAGTCTGATCAAGGCCTTTACCCTCAGCGCGTCCATCGCGGCGATGGGCCTGAGCTGGAGCATCCAGGCCGCCGAGACCATCAAGGTCGGTATCCTGCATTCGCTGTCGGGGACCATGGCGATTTCCGAGACCTCGCTCAAGGACATGGCCCTGATGACCATCGAACAGATCAATGCCAAGGGCGGGGTCAACGGCAAGCTGCTGGAGCCGGTGGTGGTCGACCCCGCATCGAACTGGCCGCTGTTCGCCGAGAAGGGCCGCCAGCTGCTGACCCAGGACAAGGTCGCGGTGGTGTTCGGCTGCTGGACCTCGGTGTCGCGCAAGTCGGTACTGCCGGTGTTCGAAGAGCTCAACGGCCTGCTGTTCTACCCGGTGCAGTATGAGGGCGAAGAGATGTCGCCGAACGTCTTCTACACCGGTGCCGCGCCCAACCAGCAGGCGATCCCGGCAGTGGAATACCTGATGAGCGAAGACGGCGGCGCCGCCAAGCGCTACTTCCTGCTGGGTACCGACTACGTCTACCCGCGCACCACCAACAAGATCCTGCGCGCCTTCCTGCACAGCAAGGGCGTGGCCGACAAGGACATCGAAGAGGTCTACACGCCGTTTGGCCACAGCGATTACCAGACCATCGTCGCCAACATCAAGAAGTTCTCCGCTGGCGGCAAGACCGCGGTCATCTCCACGGTCAACGGCGACTCCAACGTGCCGTTCTACAAGGAGCTGGCCAACCAGGGCCTGAAAGCCACCGACGTGCCGGTGGTGGCCTTCTCGGTAGGCGAGGAGGAACTGCGCGGCATCGACACCAAGCCGCTGGTGGGGCACCTGGCGGCGTGGAACTACTTCGAATCGGTGGATAACCCGGTCAACAGCCAGTTCGTCGCCGACTGGAAGGCCTACGCCAAGGCCAAGAACCTGCCGGGCGCCGACAAGGCGGTGACCAACGACCCGATGGAAGCCACCTACGTCGGCATCCACATGTGGGCCCAGGCGGTGGAGAAGGCCAAGTCCACCGATGTCGACAAAGTCCGCGAGGCCCTGGCCGGGCAGACCTTCAAGGCGCCGTCCGGCTACACCCTGACCATGGACAAGACCAATCACCACTTGCACAAGCCGGTGATGATCGGCGAGATCCAGGATGACGGGCAGTTCAATGTGGTCTGGGAAACCGAACAACCGCTGCGCGCACAGCCGTGGAGCCCGTTCATTCCGGGCAACGACAAGCGGCCGGATTATGCGGTGAAAGGCAACTGAGTTGTCGGGGCCGCTTTGCGGCCCATCGCTGGCAAGCCAGCTCCCACAAGGACCGCGCATACCCACAGACACTGCAATGCCTGTGGGAGCTGGCTTGCCAGCGATGAGGCCCTGAGACATTCCACAACCGCGACGGATCCCGCTATGCCCAAGGCCCTCCAGCGCCTCTTCCTCGGCTTGCTCCTGCTCTTGCCGCTAGCCGCCCAGGCAGCCGACGCCGACTACTTCATCGCCGCCAAGGCCAATGAGCAGGCGCGCCTGCTCCAGGACTGGGCGGCGCAACCGGACCCGGCCCGCCTTGAACTGCTGAGTTCCCTGCAACAAGGCCGCATTGCCCCCGACGACACCCGCAAGCTGCGCCTGAACAACCGCCTGCGCGGACTTGTGGATAACGCCCTGGCCAGCCATCAGTTGCTCAGTGCCGATGCCGAGGTGCGCCTGGCTGCTGCCCAGCAACTGCAAAAAAGCGCCCAGCCGGCACAGGTCGCCTTCCTCGACCGGCGCTTCGCCAGCGAAGCCGACGCCGCCGTGCATGCCGCCCTCGGCCTGGCACTGGCCAACCTGCAACTGGTCGACAGCGATCCGGCCGTACGCCTGGCTGCGGTGCGCCTGCTCGGCGAAACCGGCGACCCCATGGCCCGCACGCGTCTGCAAGCCCTGCTCGAACCCGGTGTCGAAAGCAACGCCGGCGTGCGCACCGCCGCCGAAACCAGCCTGGCCCAGGTCAAACGCAAGCTGCTGTTCGGCGAGCTGCTCGGCCAGGCCTTCAGCGGCCTGTCGCTGGGTTCGATCCTGTTGCTTGCCGCCCTGGGCCTGGCCATCACTTTCGGCCTGCTCGGAGTGATCAACATGGCCCACGGCGAGATGCTCATGCTCGGCGCCTATGCCACTTACGTGGTGCAGATCCTGGTGCAACGCTACGCGCCCGGGGCCATCGAGTTCTACCCGCTGATCGCCCTGCCGGTGGCCTTCGCCGTCAGCGCCGGGGTCGGCATGCTCCTGGAGCGCACAGTGATCCGCCACCTGTACGGCCGCCCACTGGAAACCCTGCTGGCCACCTGGGGTATCAGCCTGATCCTGATCCAGGCCATCCGCCTGCTGTTCGGCGCACAGAACGTCGAAGTGGCCAACCCGGCCTGGCTCTCCGGTGGCCTCCAGGTGCTGCCCAACCTGGTGCTGCCCTACAGCCGCCTGGTGATCATCGCCTTCGCCCTGTTCGTGGTGCTGCTGACCTGGTTGCTGCTCAACCGCACGCGCCTGGGCCTGAACGTGCGTGCAGTCACCCAGAACCGCAACATGGCCGCCTGCTGCGGCGTGCCTACCGGGCGGGTGGACATGCTTGCCTTTGGCCTCGGCTCCGGTATCGCCGGGCTCGGTGGCGTGGCCCTGAGCCAGATCGGCAACGTCGGCCCGGACCTGGGCCAGAGCTACATCATCGACTCGTTCCTGGTGGTGGTGCTTGGCGGCGTCGGCCAGCTGGCCGGCAGCCTCTGGGCGGCCTTTGGCCTCGGCATCGCCAACAAGCTGCTGGAGCCGCAGATCGGTGCGGTGCTCGGCAAGATCCTCATCCTTGCGCTGATCATTCTGTTCATCCAGAAACGCCCGCAAGGCCTCTTCGCGCTCAAGGGACGGGTAATCGACTGATGAACCAGCCTCTGCTTGTTACCGCCAGCCAGAAGGCCGGCCCGCGCTGGACCCTGGCTATCGGCGCCGTGGTACTGCTGGTGCTGCTGGCCCTGCCATTGCTGTCGCTGCTGCCGGCCGGGCACAGCCTGCAGGTCTCGGCCTACACCCTGACCCTGGTCGGCAAGATCCTCTGCTACGCCATCGTCGCCCTGGCCCTGGACCTGGTCTGGGGCTATGCCGGGCTGCTGTCGCTGGGTCACGGCCTGTTCTTCGCCCTCGGCGGCTATGCCATGGGCATGTACCTGATGCGCGAAGCGTCTGGTGATGGCCTGCCAGCATTCATGACCTTCCTGTCGTGGAGCGAGCTGCCCTGGTACTGGGCCGGCACCCAGCACTTTGCCTGGGCCCTGTGCCTGGTGGTGCTGGCGCCGGGGCTGCTGGCGCTGGTGTTCGGCTTCTTTGCCTTCCGCTCGCGGATCAAGGGCGTGTACTTCTCGATCATGACCCAGGCCCTGACTTTCGCCGGCATGCTGCTGTTCTTTCGCAACGAGACCGGCTTTGGCGGCAACAACGGTTTCACCCATTTTCGCAGCATCCTCGGCTTTGAAATCACCGCGCAAAGCACCCGTGCGGTGCTGTTCCTGCTCACCGTCGCCTTGCTGGTAGCCAGCCTGTACCTGGGCTGGCGCCTGGCCCGGAGCAAGTTTGGACGGGTGCTGACTGCCCTGCGCGATGCCGAGAACCGCCTGATGTTCTGCGGCTACGACCCGCGCGGTTTCAAGTTGTTCGTCTGGGTCTTGAGCGCGGTGCTGTGCGGTCTGGCCGGGGCCTTGTACGTGCCGCAGGTGGGCATCATCAACCCCAGCGAAATGTCGCCGACCAACTCCATCGAAGCCGCAGTGTGGGTCGCTCTCGGCGGGCGCGGCACGCTGATCGGGCCGCTGCTGGGCGCCGGCCTGGTCAACGGCATGAAGAGCTGGTTCACCGTGGCCTTTCCCGAATACTGGCTGTTCTGCCTCGGTGCGCTGTTCATCCTGGTGACCCTGTACCTGCCACGGGGCGTGGTCGGTCTGCTGAAGAAAAGGGGCGAACAATGAGAGCCATCCCGCTACCGCCGGTGCACCCGGAATTCATGCTTGAACCGATCCTCGACGCCGGCAGCGGCCGCGATGCCATCGGCCTTGGCCAGCGCCGCAGCGAAGGCCTGGACGTGCGCCACGGCACGGTGCTGACCCTGGAAGACATCAACGTCAGCTTCGACGGCTTCAAGGCACTGAACAGCCTCAACCTGTACATCGGCGTCGGTGAACTGCGCTGCATCATCGGCCCCAACGGCGCCGGCAAGACCACGCTGATGGATGTGATCACCGGCAAGACTCGCCCCACCAGCGGCAAGGCCTGGTTCGGCGACACCCTGGACCTGACGCGCATGAGCGAGGTGCAGATCGCCCAGGCCGGGATCGGTCGCAAATTCCAAAAGCCGACGGTGTTCGAGGCCTTGAGCGTGTTCGAGAACCTGGAGCTGGCGCAGAAAGCCGACAAGTCGGTGCTGGCCAGCCTGGTTGCGCGCCTGAGTGGCGAGCAGCGCGACCGCATCGACGAGATCCTGCAGACCATTCGCCTGAGCGGCTCGGCCCAGCGTCAGGCCGGCTTGCTGTCCCACGGCCAGAAGCAGTTCCTGGAGATCGGCATGCTGCTGATGCAGGACCCGCAATTGCTGCTGCTCGACGAACCGGTCGCGGGCATGACCGATGCCGAAACCGAATTCACCGCCGAACTGTTCAAAAGCCTGGCCGGCAAGCATTCGCTGATGGTGGTCGAGCATGACATGGGCTTTGTCGGCAGCATCGCCGACCACGTCACCGTGCTGCATCAGGGCGGTGTGCTGGCTGAAGGGTCGCTGGAGCAGGTGCAGGCGGATGACCGGGTGATCGAGGTTTATCTGGGAAGGTGACTTGCAGAGCATCGCGGGGCAAGCCCGCTCCCACAGGCCCCGCGATAAGACCAACAAAGGACATCAGACATGCTGAAAATCGACTCCCTGCACCAATACTACGGCGGCAGTCACATCCTGCGCGGCCTGTCCTTCGAGGCCAGGGTCGGTGAAGTCACCTGCCTGCTCGGCCGTAACGGCGTCGGCAAGACCACCCTGCTGCGCTGCCTGATGGGCCTGCTGCCCACCCGCGAAGGCAGCGTGCACTGGGAAGGCCAGGCGATCACCGCACTCAAGCCGCACCAGCGGGTGCACGCCGGCATCGCCTACGTGCCCCAGGGCCGCGAGATCTTCCCGCGCCTGAGCGTCGAGGAGAACCTGCTGATGGGCCTGTCGCGCTTTGGCGCCCGCCAGGCCAAAAGCGTGCCGGGCTTCATCTACGAGCTGTTCCCGGTGCTGCTGCAGATGAAACAGCGCCGTGGCGGCGACCTCTCCGGCGGCCAGCAACAACAACTGGCCATCGGCCGCGCCCTGGCCAGCCAGCCACGCTTGTTGATCCTCGACGAGCCCACCGAGGGGATTCAGCCTTCGGTCATCAAGGAGATCGGCGCGGTGATCGGCAAACTTGCCGCCCGGGGCGACATGGCCATCCTGTTGGTCGAGCAGTTCTACGATTTTGCCGCTGAGCTTGCCGACCAGTACCTGGTGATGTCCCGCGGTGAAATCATCCAGTCCGGACGTGGCGAAAATATGGAAGCCGAGGGTGTGCGCGGCCTGGTAACCATTTAACCTGAGCCGATCACCGTGCCCCTGCTCGAGAACCTGCCATGACTTACCTGCTGCGCGATGCCGTGCCTGCCGACCTGCCGGGCATTCGCGATATCTACAACGATGCCGTGCTCAACACCACGGCGATCTGGAACGAGCAAGCGGTCGACCTGAGCAACCGCCAGGCCTGGTTCGAAGCCCGCCAGGCCCAGGGTTATCCGATCCTGGTGGCGGTGGACGCTGCCGATCAAGTCCTCGGCTATGCTTCGTTTGGCGACTGGCGGCCGTTCGAAGGTTTTCGCCATACCGTCGAGCATTCGGTGTACATCCGCAACGACCAGCGCGGCAACGGCCTGGGCCCCAAGCTGATGCAAGCGCTGATCGAACGGGCCCGCGCCTGCAACAAACACGTGATGGTCGCTGCCATCGAAAGCGGCAACGCCGCCTCGATTCGCCTGCACCAGCGCCTGGGCTTCACCCTCAACGGGCAGATGCCCCAGGTCGGGGTGAAGTTTGGCCGCTGGCTGGACCTGACCTTCATGCAGTTGATCCTCAACCCGGATGCCCTGCCCCCGACAATGGAGTGACGCCTGTGAATGCTGCGCAGCTTAATCGTGTAACCCATGAAAGCCTTGCCTATTACCGCGACGGCCTGGTGGCGTTGCTGCTTGATGCCGTGCAACACGGCGCCTCGGTGGGGTTTCTGGCGGCTATCGATGTGCAGCAGGCCGAGCGTTACTTCGAGGAGGTAAGGCAGCGCCTGGTCAGCGGCGAGCTGTTGCTGTGGGTGGTGGGCAAGGACAAGGAAGTGCTGGGCAGTGTCCAGCTGGGCTTGTGCCTCAAGCCCAACGGTTTGAACCGGGCGGAAGTACAGAAGCTGCTGGTGCATAGCGCGGCACGGCGCCGTGGCCTGGGCCAGCAGTTGATGCACGCGCTGGAACTGGCGGCGCGACAGAAGCAGCGCGGCATGCTTTACCTGGATACCGAGGCCGGCTCGGGGGCCGAAGCTTTTTATCGATCGCTGGGCTACAGCAAGGCGGGCGAGATTCCGGATTACGCCTGCGGGCCGGACGGGGTTTATCGGGCGACGGCGTTGTACTACAAATTGCTCTAGGTCTTCAGGGCCAATCGCCGGCAAGGCCGGCTCCCACAGGGTACTGCATGCACAGGGCCAGTGTGGGAGCCGGCGTTGCCGGCGATCGGCCGCGCAGCGGACGCAATGAACTCAGCCCTGCACAAACCGCCCCAAACGTTGCCTGAGCATGCTGTTCTCGCTGCGCAGTTGCTGCACTTCCTCCAGCAGCTCCAGGGCCAGCGCCACCCCTTCCCACTCCAGTTGCAGATCGTGATGCAGCTTCGCCGCGCGCTTGGCCAGCACCGGCGCCTGATCGTCAAACAGCCAGTCTTCCGGCGTTCGCCCAGAAGGCTCGACAATGCCGTGTTCGACGATTTCGATCACGTAGGCCGCCGGCAGATCGGCTTCCTGACAGAGGGTCTGCATGTCCAGTTGAACGATCAGGGTACTGCTCATGATCAGCTACTCCATTGTGTCCTCGGGTTGAACGCGGCCTTTTCCGACAGCTTGGTCCACAGCTCACGGGCTGCGGCATCGGAGTGGCTCGGCATCACCACTTTCAATTGCGCATACAGGTCGCCACGCTGGCCCTGCTTGTTGCTCAGGCCCATGCCCTTGATGCGCAGGCGCTGGCCGTTCTGGCTGTCCGGACGGATGGTCAGGTTGACCTTGCCGGTCAGGGTCGGCATCGCCACCTTGGTGCCCAGGGCGGCCTCCCACGGTGCCAGCGGCACGGTGATGATCAAGTCATGACCTTCGACATCGAACAGCGGGTGCGGTGCCATGCGAATGGTCAGGAACAGGTCGCCATTGGCGCCGCCACCGACGCCCGGCGCGCCCTGGCCCTTGAGGCGGATCTTCTCGCCGTCGCTGACGCCGGCCGGGATCTTCACGTTCAGGGTCTTGGTGGTAAAGCCCGTGCGCTGGCCGTGGGCGTTGTGCTGCGGCACCTGGAAGCTGATCTGCTTGGATTCGCTGGACAGGGTTTCCTCAAGGAAAATCGCCAGTTCCATTTCCACGTCCTGCCCCCGCCGTCCGGCGCTGCGTTGCTGGCCGCGGCCAAAAGGATTGCCGTTGCCACCGCGCGAACCGAAGATCGAGCTGAAGAAATCGGAAAAATCGCCACCGTCGCCAAAACCGCCGGCACCGGCCGAGCCGCGGCTTTCCCAGCCCGGCGGGCCCTGGAACGGCCGGCCATGCTGGCCGTATTTGCGCAGCTCGTCGTACTCGGCGCGTTTTTCCGGATTGCTCAGGGCTTCATAGGCCTCGTTGGCCTCCTTGAATTTCTCCTCGGCGTCACGCTCTTTGCTGACGTCGGGGTGATACTTGCGCGCGAGCTTGCGGTAGGCGGTCTTGATCGCCTTGTCATCCGCAGTGGGCTCTACGCCAAGAATCTTGTAATAGTCTTTGAAGTCCATCTAAGGAGTCACCATGGGTTAATCGAATGCTTTTGTAGATTGGGGTCAAGCATAGCCTTTCAAGGTGCTCATGGGTTTGCTGCAAAGCAGATAATCGGTCTTGATTCTGCTGCCAGCTGGCATAAACTGCGCGGCCGTTTTTCCCCCGGAAGTACAATCCATGAGTCAAGCATCCCCGGCCCGTGCCTGCGGCATCGACTTCGGCACCTCCAACTCCACCGTCGGCTGGCATCGCCCGGGCGTGGAGTCGTTGATCGCCCTGGAAGACGGCAAGATCACCCTGCCGTCGGTGGTGTTCTTCAATATCGAGGAGCGCCGCCCGGTGTACGGCCGCCTGGCCCTGCACGAATACCTCGAAGGCTATGAAGGCCGCCTGATGCGCTCGCTCAAGAGCCTGCTGGGGTCCAAGCTGATCAAGCACGACACCAGCGTGCTGGGCACCGCGCTGCCGTTCAAGGACCTGCTGGGGATGTTCATCGGCGAGCTGAAAAAGCGCGCCGAAGCCAACGCCGGCCGCGCCTTCGACGAGGTGGTGCTGGGCCGCCCGGTGCATTTCGTCGATGACGACCAGGCCGCCGACCAGGAAGCCGAAGACACCCTGGCCGAAGTGGCAAAGAAAATCGGCTTCAAGGAAGTCTCCTTCCAGTACGAACCGATTGCCGCGGCCTTCGACTACGAGTCGAACATCCAGGGCGAAGAGCTGGTGCTGATCGTCGACATCGGCGGTGGTACTTCGGACTTCTCGCTGGTGCGCCTGGCCCCTGAGCGGCACATGCTCGACGACCGCCAGCAGGACATCCTCGCCACCGGCGGCGTGCACATCGGCGGTACCGACTTCGACAAGCAGCTGAGCCTGCAGGGCGTGATGCCGCTGTTCGGCTACGGCAGCCGGATGAAGAGCGGTGCCTTCATGCCGACCAGCCACCACATGAACCTGGCCACCTGGCACACCATCAACTCGGTGTACTCGCAAAAATCCCAGCTGGCCCTGGGCAGCATGCGCTACGACATCGAAGACACCGACGGCATCGACCGCCTGTTCAAGCTGATCGAGCAGCGCGCCGGGCACTGGCTGGCGATGGAAGTGGAAGAGACCAAGATCGAACTGACCCACAACGATCGCCGCCTGGTCGATCTCAAGCGGGTCGAGCCGGGGCTCAGCGTCGAACTGAGCCGGGCGCTGTTCGAAGAGTCGATCGACAACCTGCTCGAGCGCGTGCGCGGCAGTGTCAGCGAACTGCTGACCAAGGCTGGCGTGGGTGTGGCGCAGGTCGATACGGTGTTCTTCACCGGCGGTTCCAGCGGCATCCCGGCATTGCGCCAGAGCGTGGCGGCGATGCTGCCGAATGCCCGGCATGTCGAAGGCAACATCTTTGGCAGCATTGGCAGCGGTTTGGCGATCGAGGCGCGCAAGCGTTACGGTTGAGATAGCCGGGGCCGCGTTGCGGCCCTTTCGCCGGCAACGCCGGCTCCCACAAAGTATTGCTGCACACTATCCCTGTGGGAGCCGGCCTTGCCGGCGATAGCCTTCAGTTCACACCAGCTCTTGCTGGCGCAACTCACTCTTCAAATAGGCGTAATAGATCGGCCCCGCCACTACCCCAGGCAGTCCGAACGCCGCCTCGCACACCAGCATCGCCAACAGTAGCTCCCACGACTTGGCGCTGATCTGCCCGCCAACGATCCGCGCGTTGAGGAAGTACTCGACCTTGTGGATAACAATCAGATAGCCCAGCGCCGCCATCGCCACCCAGATCGACAACGACAGGCCGACGATGGTGATCAGGGTGTTGGACATCAGGTTGCCGATCACCGGTAGCAAGCCGAGCAGGAAGGTCAGCACGATCAGGGTCTTGGTCAGTGGCAGATGCACGCCGAACAGCGGCAGCACCACGGCGAGGAAGATGCCGGTGAAGAAGGTGTTGAGCAGGGAAATCTTGATCTGCGCGAAGACGATGTTGCGAAACGCCTGCACCAGCAGCGCCAGGCGGTTGAACAGCGCCGCCGCCAGGGGCTTGCGCTTGGAGATGTCGGGAATGCGCTGCAGCGCGACGATGGCGCCGAGGATCATGCCGATCAGCAGGGTGACGAACATGTGCGCCGCGCCCTTGCCCACCAGTTGCAGCTCACCCAGGTGGGTTTTGAGCCAGTCGCCGATGGCTACCTTGAACTCCGAGGCACTGGCCGGCAGGTAGGCGTCGATGAACGGCGGCAGCTGTCCGCGAGCCTGATCCACCAACAACATGAACTTGTCCAGGGACGCCCCGGGGTTTTCTGCTTCGTGCAGCAGGAAGCTGATGGCACCGGCGAACAGCAACGTCAGGGTGCTGACCACCAGGGTGCCCAGCAACGCTACCGCCAGCCAGCGTGCCCGTTGCCCGGCAATCAGGTGCTGCAGCTTGGGGGTGAGCATGTTGACCAGTTCGAACACCAGCAGCCCGGCCAGCAGGCTCGGCAACAACTTGAGCGGCAACACCAGCAACAGGCCGGTGAAGACGATGATCCAACTGGCCAGGGTGATCTGGCGCTGAGTAAAGGTCATACAACCTCGAAAGGCGACGGCATGGAAAACCGGCAGTCTGCCAGCCTTCGTCCGGCAGGCATAGTGGCACGCAGCGGCGCTGCGGCTGGCAATGCCGTTGTGATGTTTCTATGATTGCCGCCCCCAATGGAATGGTGGCGCCGCGCAGGCGCTTTCGCAGGTAGGCGAAACAGGAATCCCTCTGTGCCTTCCCACCTTCAAGGCAAAGAGTTCCAGACCATGCGCAAACTGCTTGTCCTGCTTCCGCTGATGCTGCTTGGCGGCTGTTCGGAAGATTTCGCCACCCTGCATTTCGCGCAGCCGGTAAGCGCCTACTATGGCGACCTCAGGCCGCAATACGGCGATGACCTGTACCAGGCCATCCTGGCACTGAAAATCGATCCAAAAGACATCGAGGTCGAGCTTGACGATGACCACCGGCAGAACTTGCGGATCAACGTCTCACGCTCGCTCGATGCCGGTAAGCGCCAAGCCCTGCGCGAGTTGTTCGACGAAATTCCCCGGGCTCGTGCCGCCGCTTCCTGGGAAGTCGATGTCACCCTTGAACCGCACGCGCCGGGCGCCAGGTTCGACGGTTTTAGCGAGGCGGTCAAAAGCATCCAGGGGCCAGTCACCCTGCAGCTCAAGCTTGGCAATCGTATCGAAGCGCTTTCCAGTGCCACGCTGCGCGAGCGCACGCTTGCCGCCGAGAACAACAGTGAAGTGTCGAGCATCATCACCTGTCACGTGCTGGCCGAGGTGTCCGGTGGCCCATTCAAGTTCAGGTCGATCGTGCAGCGCGACGATGGCCCGCCGGAACGCGCGCAGGTCATTATCGAGTACGCGCCGATGCATTTCGCCCAACTGCCGGCACGCTTCGACTTCAAGGACCCGACCCTGCGGGAGAGAATCCACAACGGCCAGGTCAAGGCCTGGCAAGCCGAGGGGACGCCGCAGCGCAGCCCGTGGCGCCCCTTCGAGATGGCCTTCGAGATCGGCTCGCTGGGCAAGCAGAGCCTGAACTTGAATCCGGGCAAGGACCTGCGTATCGGCATGCTCCAGAGCGACTGCCGGGACCTGGCCAACCGCGCCGGCCGGCCGTTCTCGCTGTTTATCG
The DNA here is from genome assembly GCF_054788455.1 of Pseudomonas sp. ZL2. Lineage (NCBI taxonomy): Bacteria > Pseudomonadati > Pseudomonadota > Gammaproteobacteria > Pseudomonadales > Pseudomonadaceae > Pseudomonas > Pseudomonas sp. ZL2. The sequence continues at coordinate 111,629 of NZ_JBGOGX010000001.1, forward strand.
GCGAGGGTCTGGACCGGCTCGAGTCGGTGACTTACGCCGCCGACGACTGAAGCTGGTCGCGAAAGGCTTCGGCGTTCTCGACATTGAAGCGACTGAGGCGGCGCGAGCCGCTGAGGTCGACGATCAGGCGATTGCACAGCAACAGGTTCTGCACCTTGACCTCGGTGATCTCCTCCACCGGCACCGCCACCCGGTACTGCTTGCCGTCGAAATAGTGCACCTTGCCCTCTTCCAGGCTCAGGCTGGTGGCAATCTCCTTGCCGCAGATCATGTTGAACAGCGCAGTGACCGACAACAGGGTCAGCAGGCTGAAAAAGGCCAGGTCACTGCCGTCGATCCAGTAGTTGATCGTGGCAATCGAGTAGAGGAAAAACGCTGCGGCAAAGAACGCTGAGCAGCCGAGCAACAGATGCTGGCGCGAGAAGTTGAAGTCCGTTTTCATGAAGATCCTGGCGATGAATTGTGCAGGATGAACCACCCTGCCCGGGCCGCGGATCATAGGGGGGTGGTGACAGGCTCGCAAGAACCGCGGGCCTGCCGCCAGCAGCAGACGTTACTTTTTCTTCAGGCAGTCGCTCATGTACGCCTTGCGCTCGTCGCCCTTGAGCGCCTTGGTGGTGGCGTCGGCGTTGCAGGTTTTCATTTTGTCCTGCTGGGTCGCAGGTTTGGCTTTCAGGCAGGTGCTCATGAACGCCTTGCGTTCATCGCCCTTGAGCGCCTTGGCCGTGGCGTCAGCGTTACAGGTCTTCATTTTTTCCTGTTGCGCCGTAGCGGCAAAACCTTGGGAACACATCAGCAATCCCAGCAACAGCAACGGCACACGCACCATCTTCATGGCGTTTTCTCCTGGTCGCCGCGCACCACGCGCAGCCTTGGCGAGAGTGTAGACAAATACTCTTACAAACCTCCAGCGCGAGCCCGGCGCCGGTACTGCTCAGGCGTGCAGTGGGCCTGGCGCTGGAACATGGCGATGAACGCCGAGGCGCTGCTGTAACCCAGGTCGAAGGCAACCTGCTGGATCGGCAGGTTCTGCTCCAGCGCCTCGATGGCGCGCAGAAATCGCAGGCGCAGGCGCCACTCGCCAAAGCTCATGCCCAGCTCGCGGATGAACTGCCGGGCCAGGGTGCGTTCGCTGACATGGACGCTGGCGGCCCAATGGCCGAGCGGGCGATTGTCGCCGGGCTCGGCATGCAGAGCCTGCAGCACATCGCCCAGACCGGCACTGCGTGCGTAGGGCAGGTAGCAGGTCTGGGTCGGTGCGCGGCGCAACTGGTCGACCAGCACCCGGGCCAGGCGCTGGTCGGCTTCATCTTCAGGGACCTTGACGTCACGGGTGGCGAAATCGCCAAGAATGGCCTTGAGAATGTCGCTGATCACCAGGGTGCACGGTTCGCCAGGCAGGCCCTGGCACAGGGCACGATCCAGGTACACCGAGCGATAGACGATGGCCTGCGGGTTGTAGCAGCTGTGCTCGGTATCGGGCGGCACCCACACCGCATAATGCGGCGGCGAGATGAAGCGCTGGCCGTCGATATCCAGGTGCATGATGCCGTGCGCCGCATAGTTGAGCTGGCCCCAGGCATGCCGATGGGCGGCGCTGTGGGTATCGGCGCCGAACTCGTCGTAGCGAAAATACACCGGGGCCGGCAAAGCCTCGAATTGCGGAATTTTTACGTACTTTATCGACATGCTGTCTGGATCTATGGGCAGGTTGTCTGGATGCAAGTATAAACAACAAGACAGACAAGCGGATAATAGCTGCCTGTACCCTCAAGAGTTCCTGTTTCATGAATTATGCGTTTCCATTGCTGGCAATCTTCATCTGGGCCGGCAATACCGTGGTCACCAAGATGTCTGCCGGGGCGATCTTCCCGGCCGAGATCGGCTTCTATCGCTGGCTGCTCGCCGGCCTGCTGTTCACGCCCTTTCTTTTGCGGCCGGTGTTGCGCAACTGGGCGGCGATTGGCCCGAACCTGGGCAAGATTTTCATTCTCGGCGTACTCGGCATGGCGGTGTACCAGAGCCTGGCCTACTTCGCCGCCGCCATCACCAGCGCTACCAACATGGGCATCATCCTCTCGCTGATGCCGCTGATGTCCCTGGCCTTGGCAATCATCAGCCTCGGCCAGCGCCTGACCATCGGTGCGCTGATTGGCGCGGTGGTGTCGTTCATCGGCGTGCTGGTTGTGGTGTCGGCTGGCGATCTGGCGGTGCTGGTGCAACACGGGGTCAACGGCGGTGATGCGCTGATGCTGATCGCCACCCTGGCTTATGCGGTGTACAGCACCCTGCTGAAAAAGTGGCAGTTGCGCATCCCACCGCTGCAGCTGCTGTATCTGCAGGTGCTGGTGGCGATCATCGTGCTGTTTCCGCTGTTCCTGTTCTCGGAAAAGACCGGCCTGGGCGCGGGCAACATCGGCCTGGTGATCTACGCCTGCGTACTGGCCTCGATGATCGCGCCGCTGGCCTGGATGCAGGGGGTCAGCCGTCTGGGCCCGAGTCGCACGACGCTGTTCTTTAACCTGCTGCCAGCGGTGACAGCGGTGATCGCTGCCATGGTGCTGGGCGAGCAGCTGGCCCTCTATCACCTGGTGGGCGGGGTGCTGACCCTGGTCGGGGTGATCCTCGCCGAACGCTGGAAAACACCCCTGCGCCGCAGCGCTACAGTCCCGCAGCCTTGAGCCTGGCAGCATGTTCGGTGAACAGCCGCACAGGCTCTGCGCCCTTGCCCACCGCACCTAGCGACTGATTGACGATGTCCAGGTGATCGAGCGGATAGTCATCGCCGATCACCTGGCCCAGGTGCGAGCTGAAGCGCCCGACCATGCCGTCGCACTGGCCCTTTTCCCGCACGAAGGTGCGGGCGAACAGGCGGCAGAAGCGATTGCTGCCGTCCAGGCGGTTGAGGCCGCGATCGGTCCGGCCCGGTTGCAGGGTGCCGGACCAGGAGTAGTAACGCACGCCATTCACCTCGGCCGGTCCCTCGCCGCCCCAGGTGGTCGGCAGGCCCTGTGGATAAGCCTGGTTGAAGCGCGCCACGCCGGCACTGGTGAGCGACTGGTGCGAGGCGTGGACGTCAATCGGCAGTTTCGGCCCGCGCCAGCCGGTCTCCAGCCAGCCCATCAAAACCCCCAGCCCATGCAGCAGAGCCTTGAGCACACGGCCGCGCGCGGAGTCGGCGGGGTAATAGTCATGCAGGTGATCGGCCAGCTCCGAGCCGTGATTGGGCCCGGCAATCGAGGTGACGGACGCCACCCATTCCGGCCGTTTGGCGGCCGCATAGCGCGCCGTCAGGGCGCCCTGGCTGTGGCCAAGCAGGTTGACCTTGTCGGCGCCAGTGCGCCGACGCAGGTCCTCGATGATCAGCAACAACTGCTCGCCGCGCACCTCGCAGGAGTTGAGCGGCGACACCTGCACGGCAAACACCGTCGCCCCGCCCCGGCGCAACGCCGAAACGATCCCGAACCAGTAGGGATACAGCAGCAGGCGGACAAACCCGAGCATGCCTGGCACCAGCACCAGTGGATAACGCGTGGCGAGCCCTTGGGCCATGGCTGCATTCCCCGTTCCGTGGACAGTCGCCCAACACTACAGGCTCTTCGATGGCAATCGCAATCGAACTCCCGCCGCTCGCTGGGGTTCCAAGCCAATAGACCCTCAGCAAGGAGCTCAACCATGTACAAACAGACCCTGGCCATCCTCCTGACCACCGCCACCCTGGCCGCCTGCGGCAGCCGCCCGGAAAACCCGGTGGACTACGTCACCTATCACGAAGAGCCGCTGGTCAAGCAGGTCGAGAACGGCATGACCATGCAGCGGGTGATTGCCATTGGCGGCAGCCCATCGACGGTGATCGACCTGCCCCACGGCGGTACCTGCAACAACTACATCCTCAACCGTGACGGAAAGCAGCAGGCCTATTACGTGCGCTTCGATGCCACCGGCCATGTCGACGCCAAGGGCTTCAAGACCTGCGAACAACGCCAGGTCGATGACGAGGCCGTCGAAAAGGCCAAGGCCAAGCTATAAAACTTTTCCCCGTGCTGGCGACTCACAGCTTTAGTAACCAGCGCGCCGACAGAGCGTGAAGATCTATCCGTTTTCAGCCTGGAGATGATGATGAGCAACGTTGAACTGACCGATGTTAAAACCCTGCGTGAACGCGCCCGCCAGCATGTCGAGCAGGGCGCCGTGACCGAAGGCTACAGCGCCGACCGGGAAAAAATCCTGCGCCTGCTCAACGAGTCGCTGGCCACCGAGTGGGTCTGCGCCCTGCGCTACAAGCGCCACTACTACATGGCCAGCGGGATCAAGGCCAGTGTCGCAGCTGACGAATTCCTCGAGCACGCCACCCAGGAGCTGGAGCACGCCGACAAACTGGCCGAACGCATCGTCCAGCTGGGCGGCGAACCGGACCTGAACCCGGACAACCTGAGCAAGAATTCCCATGCCCAATACGTCGCCGGCAGCAACCTCAAGGAGATGGTCCTGGAAGACCTGATCGCCGAGCGGATTGCCATCGACAGCTACCGCGAGATCATCCAGTACATCGGCGAGAGCGACCCGACCACGCGGCGGATCTTCGAAGACATCCTGGCCCAGGAAGAGGAGCACGCCGACGACATGGCGGATTTGCTGCAAGGCCTGTAGACCTTATCGCGGGTCAAGCCCGCTCCCACAGGTCTGGTGCACACAGTTCCATTGTGGGAGCGGCGGTGCGACGGCTCGACTTGACCCGCGATTGCTTCCTCTCAACCCGCCTTCACTGCTCGCGGCGCCTTGCCAGCCTTCATTTGCTCCAGCAACGGCGTGCACTGGTTCGGCACATCCCCACTTGGCGCTATCAGTGCCAGCAACCCCGCCGCCGGCCCCACCGTCACCCCCAAAGCCACCATCCCCACCCCACGCAAGGCCAGCGGCAAGGCCTGTACGCCAGCGCTTGGCTTGGCGAACGGCCCGCGCACATACAGCGGCGAGCGCAGCGAAATAAGGCGCACGCCCTTGGACTCGGGGTTGATCTTCAAATCCAGCTGCTCGCTGGCGAAGTTGGCGGTACCGTTGATGTAGATGATCGCGTTCTCGGTATCGAAGACGAACACCCGCGTTGTCGCCAGGCCATCCTTGATACCGAAGTCGGCTGCCGCGCAATTGATCTTCACTTCCTTGTCACCAAACAGCTTGCCGACCACATAGTTGCCAACGTTGAGCCCGGCGATCTCCATCAATCCACGGCTGATGGCGCCATCGTTGATCAGCATTTTCAAGTCGCCATTGGCGGTCGCCAGCAGCGCTGCCACCGAGTTGCCACGACCACTCAGGTCGGCGTCGCCATTGAGTTCGCCGAAGCTGGTCTTCATCGGCTCGAAGGTCGGGAACAGCTGCTTGAGCTTGAAGTTACGCGCACTCAGTTGCGCCCGTCCCTGCAACGGCACGCTACGGCCATCGAGGCGCACCTGGGCGTCGAGCTTGCCGCCGGCGATGCCAAAGCGCAGTGGTGCCAGGCGCAGCACGCCATCCTCGAGGACGAAGTGGCTGGAAAGATCGGTGAACGGCAGCTCGGCACTGTGCACGATGCGCTTGCCGCTGAAGGTCACGTCCGCGTCCATGGTCCGCCAGCGTTCGGTGCGAAATTCCTCGACCGGCAACACCTTGCCCGCGGGTTGCTTGCTGGCACCGCCTCGGGCTTTCTGTTGGGCATTGGAGTCGGCCCCGATCAGCGGCGCCAGGTCCTTGAACAGCAATTGGTTGGAAACCAGCTTGCCGCTCAGCTTTGGCCGCGGCTGGCTGGCGACGAACGCCAGGTCACCATGGATATCGCTGTCGCCGATCTTGCCGTTGAAGCCTTCATAGCGAAACGCCGCACCGCCAGGTTCATGCAGTTTGGCCGTGAGATGACCATCGGTGGCATAGGGCGGTGAATCGGGCAGGGTCACGCCGGTGAGCGGATACAGGTTGCCCAGGCTCGCTCCTGACAGACGCAGGCGCAGGTCGAGGGCGCCGAGATTGCGCGGGTCGGTCAGGGTGCCGGCGACGGCGATGCGGGTTTCGCCAATGGCCATGTCGGCCTGCAGCGGGAACGGCTGCGAAGCGTCCTGCAGGGCCAGCAGGCCGCCGATCTTGCCGGTGCCGGCCAGCGCCTGGCCTTTGTAGCGGCCCTTGACCTTGAGGCCGAAGGCGTAGTCCTGGGCAGCACCGGCCTTCTGCGCCGAGGCCTTGCCGACGATGTCGCTGAACGGGATCGGCTTGCCCAACGGGTCGATCAACACCTCCAGGCGGGTTTTCAGGGTCTGGTCATCGAGACTTACCTGGCCCTTGTCAAAGCCGATGGCGCCGATGTCGAGCACCCATTTCGACGGTTCGGCCTGCTCGTCCTTGGGGCCGAAGTCGAAGGTCCAGTTGGCACGGCCATCGGCCAGGCGCTTGAGGCTGGCGGTCGGCTGGTTGAGATCGATGCGTGGAATGACGATCTGCTGCACCAGCAGCGGCAGCGGCGCCAGGCGGAACTCGACGCGCTTGAGGCCGACCATCTGCGGCTCCTTGAGCCAATCGGGGTTGCCCAGGGTCAGGTCTTCGGCGATGAAGTGCGGCCATGGCAGCCAGGCGCGCCAACCGCCTTGCTCCGGCTCACGCTGCCAACGCACCGCCAGGTTGCCGTTGATGGCGAAGGGCCGATGCAGTGCTTCGGAGACCTTGGCATTGAGGGTGGGCTTGACCCGGTTCCAGTCGAAGGTGGCGATGACGATCACCACTACGGCCAGGACCAGCAGCAGGCTGGCGAGGGTCCAGGTGATGATTTTGGCGGGGCGCGTCATTGCACGATTCTCCTGATGACTGCATGGCAAAAAGCGGGCGCGTTGATGGCACTTATCTCTTCGGACTGATGAAAACCCGAGGGGTTTAATTGATCAGCCATGATAACGAGGTTTTTTCTGACCTTTTTCTCAACTTTTGTCGATCGTTACCTCATCCGGCTGCCCCGGTAACGACCTCGGCGCCGTCGCTCATCGCGCCGTAAACTGCGGTTTAGAGCGGCCGCTGCAAAGCATCAATTCCGTTGATTGTTACCATTATCTTTATGAACTTTTATCTGGCGTTTCCCGGCGTAGCATTGGCTCCGTACCCACTTTCCAGCCCCGCCGAGGAGCACCGAATCATGAAACGCCAATTACTGCTGAGCCTGTCCCTGTCCATCCTGGCCGCCAACGCCTTTGCCGTTCCCGCCGCCGAACAAGCCCTGACCGCCGAATCGCGTTCCAGCTCGACGGTGATTTCGCAACCGCTGAACCCGCTGGCCGAAGGCGGTTCGGATCGGCTGCTGGAGCGCAACAACCGTGTTGCCGAAGGTGGCTCGGATCGCGTACTTGACCGCAACAACCGCGTTGCCGAAGGTGGTGCTGATCGCCTGAATGACCGGGTCAAGGTTGCCGAGGGTGGTGCTGATCGCCTGAAACAGTACTACAAGGTAGCCGAAGGTGGTTCTGACCGTCTGAAAGCACGCTTCGAGGTCGCAGAAGGTGGTTCTGATCGTCTGATCGAAATCCAACGCGCGAGCTGAAGCCTATGCCAGACAACAAGAGACACCAGTGCTGTAGTAGCTCCCCTCCCAGCCCGGTCCATTGACCGGGCTTTGTTTTTCTGGCGCCAGGCTATTAGAGTGCAGGGCTGTTTCACTGCCTGCCGATACTTGCCATGCTGCCGCGCGCCGAACAAAAGCAACAGACCCGCCACGCCCTGCTGGATGCCGCCCGCCACCTGATGGAAAGCGGTCGAGGCTTCGGCAGCATCAGCCTGCGCGAAGTGGCGAAAACCGCAGGCATCGTCCCTACCGGCTTTTACCGGCATTTCTCCGACATGGACCAACTGGGCCTGGCCCTGGTCAATGAAGTCGGCGAAACCTTTCGCCAGACCATCCGCCTGGTGCGCCAGAACGAATTCGAGCTCGGCGGCATCACCGATGCCTCGGTGCGGATCTTTCTCGACGTGGTGGCAGCCAACCGCGCCCAGTTCCTGTTCCTGGCCCGCGAGCAATATGGTGGTTCGCAGCCGGTACGCCAGGCTATCGGTACCCTGCGCCAGGGCATCAGCTCGGACCTGGCCACCGACCTTGCACGCATGCCGCGCTGGCAGCACCTGGACGCCGCAGCCCTGGCGGTGATGGCCGACCTGGTGGTGAAAACCGTGTTCGCCACCCTGCCGGAACTGATCGACGAACCAAGCGCCAGCGCCGTCGAACCGATCAGCGCCCAGGAAAAAATCACCCAGCAATTGCGCTTCATCTTTGTCGGCGCCAAGCACTGGCAGGGGCTCAGCACCCTGTAGGCAGTCTGTTCCGGGGCTGCTTCGCAGCCCATCGCCGGCAAGGCCGGCTCCCACAGAGATCACTGACCCCACCGAAGTCCTGTGGGAGCTGGCCTTGCCAGCGATGAGGCCGGCAAAGTCGCCGCCGTTTCCTGCTACCATTGCGCGCAAACGCACCGACCGCGACGAACTTTTTCCATGCCCGACCTTCGTACTGCCCAGCCTGAACTGCCCGCCCTGCTCGCCGAGGTCCAGACGCACTTTGACCAGCGCATCGTGCCGCTGTGGCAAGGCCCGGGCTGGAATGCAGACATGGCCCTGCCCTTCGAAGCCCTCGACCCACAGCAGCAACCCATGCCGGTGCAGCGCTACCGGGCCATGGCCTGCGCACGCCAGCTGTACCTGTTCAGCAGCCGTATCGAGCAGCCCGGCGCCAGCGAGCGCGCCGCGGCTCTGTTTCGCTCCTTGCAGCGGCACTTCCATGATGCCGAGCACGGCGGCTGGTTCTACAGCATCGATGCCCAGGGCAAGCCGCTGGACCGACGCAAGGACCTCTACACCCACGCCTTTATCGTCTTCGCCTGCGCGCATTACTGGGGCAAGGTCCGCGAGCCGCTGGTCGAGTCGACCCTCAACGCTGCGCTGGAAGTGGTGGCCGTGCAGTTCGCCCGTGATGACGGCCTGTACGAGGCGAGCCTTGGCGAAGACTGGTCGGACCTGGCCAGCGGCCCGCTGCAGAACCCGCTGATGCACCTGGCCGAAGCCTTCCTCGCCACCCTGTCGGTGCGTGACGATGAAACTGTTCAGCAAGCGCTGGAAACCCTGGCAGCGGCCATGCAGACGCACTTCATCGACCCTGAACACGGGGTGATGCTGGAAATGCCGCGCGGGGCTGTGGATAACTGGTTCGAACCGGGTCACCAGTTCGAATGGTTCTACTTGCTGGAGTCTTCGCCGCTGTTACGCGGTGGCGAGTTGCATGGGTCGCTCAGCCGGGCATTCGCCTATGCCGAACACTGCGGCGTGAAAGACACGGCGGTGCTGGCAATGCTCAGCGCCGATGGCCAGGTGCGCGACGCTACCCAGCGCATCTGGGCCCAGGCCGAATACCTGCGCGCCCTGACCTTGCGCCCGGCGAGCGCCGCCACGGTGCTGGCCCAGTTCAAGGCGCTGCAGCAGAATTTCCTGCATGCCGGAGGCTGGTATGAGTGCCGGGATGCCAATGGCAAGGTCAGCCGCTTCGATATGCCGTCGACTACGCCTTACCATCTGGCGACTTGCCTGGAAGGGCTGCAGCGTCAGCTTTGACGCTATCGGCGGCAAGGCCGGCTCCCACAATGGCCCTGGTGGCCTGAAATCCCTGTGGGAGCTGGCTTGCCAGCGAAAGGCCCTCAAGCCTTGCCTGAACGATCGATCGAAAAACCCGCCCACGCCTGACTCACCGGCATCAGCTCGAGGCTGTTGATGTTGATGTGCGCCGGCTGGTTCATGATCCAGAAGATGGTCTCGGCGATATCCTGCGGCTGAATCGGCTCGGCCCCGGCATAGGTGGCGTCGTAACGCGCCTGGTCACCACCGAAACGCACCAGCGAGAACTCGCTCTCGCACAGGCCCGGCTCGATATTGCTCACCCGCACGCCAGTCCCCTGCAGGTCGCAGCGCAGGCTCAGCGAGAACTGCCCGACAAACGCCTTGGTGCCGCCATACACATGACTGCCCGGATACGGATAGTTACCCGCCACCGAGCCGACGTTGAGGATGGTCGCGCCACGGCCATGGGCGATCAGCCGTGGCAGCAGCAGGCGGGTGCTGTACATCAGGCCCTTGATGTTGGTGTCGACCATGGTTTCCCAGTCATCGAGGTCGCACTTGGGCGCCGGGTCAGCGCCCAGGGCCAGGCCTGCGTTGTTGATCAGCCCGCGCAGCTTGGCGAACGCCGGTGGCAGGTTGGCGATGGCCTCTTCCATGGCCTTGCGGTCACGCACATCGAGCACCAGGCCGTGCACTTCGGTTTGTTGCGACAGCTCGGCACACAGCGCTTCCAGGCGCTCCTGACGGCGACCGGTCAGCACCAGCGACCAGCCGGCTTCAGCAAAACGACGGGCGCAGGCTTCGCCGAAGCCGGAGGTTGCGCCAGTGATGAATACGGTAGAGGTCATGCGGGTCTCCTTGATGAGGCTGATCACAGGGTTTGCAGCATGCCCGCCGCCGCGTTCGGCAGCAAGCCATTCAGGACACTGTACAAAAAACGATCAAACCTGTGTAAGCCCCGGTATAGGCGGCCTGTAGCAAGCTTTGCGCATCTTATCCACAAGCCCTTCCACAAAATCCGGGGGCAACTTGAAAACCCTGCAAGCCGCGTAATCCGGGCCTTGAGCAAGTATTTTCCTTGACCTTGGGCGCTGGCCTTGACCTCAGGGTGGTAGCAGTCGCCCAAGGCGCGGATTTCCATGATGGCTCCAGGCCTGTAACGACGCTGTCTACGTCGATCTTTCCAAGGCTTGCCCACAGAGTTATCCACAGGCTGTTGGAGCCGTTTAATCGCCATTTGCGCTAAGGACAAAACACTTGACAAACCCCGATGCGAACGCCGGAAAAAAACCTGATCAAAAAACAATCACAAGCCTGAAAGCCTTGTAGATAAAGGCTTCCAGCAAGCTGCACCCAAGTTACCCACAGTCGCTTCCACACCAATAGTGGACAACTCAAAAGCTGATAAAACAGCCAGTTAAAGCGACTTTCTGTCGCGCCCAAAAGAAAGTCGCCGCAAGGTTTTCCACAAAACTGTGGACAAAAAAAACGCCCCGTCAAGCGGGGCGTTTTTTCAGCTACCGATCAGTGCCCGCCCAGATAGGCGTTACGCACCTCCTCGTTGACCAACAGCTCCTTGCCCGTGCCGGTCATACGGATATGGCCGTTGACCATCACGTAGGCGCGGTCCGAGAGTTTCAGCGCATGGTTGGCGTTCTGCTCCACCAGGAAGATGGTCATGCCGGTCTGCGCCAGCTCACGCAAGGTGGAAAAGATCTGCTTGACCACAATCGGTGCCAGGCCCAGCGACGGCTCATCGAGCAGCAGCAACTTGGGCCGGCTCATCAGCGCCCGGGCGATGGCGAGCATTTGCTGCTCGCCGCCGGACATGGTCATGGCGCGCTGGTTGCGCCGCTCCTTGAGCCGCGGGAACAGCTCGAACATACGCTGCATGTCCTCGCTGGCGAACTTGTCGCCAATGGGGATGGTGCCCATCATCAGGTTCTCTTCCACCGACATATCGGGGAACACCCGGCGGCCTTCCGGCGACTGGGCAATACCGTTGGAAGCGATGTAGTGCGATGACTTGTGGGTAATGTCGGTGCCACGGTAGATGATCTGCCCGGCCGCTGCCCGCGGCTGGCCGAAGATCGACATCAGCAGGGTCGACTTGCCGGCGCCGTTGGAGCCGATCAGGCTCACCGTTTCACCTTCATCGATGTGCAGCGAGACTTTCTTCAGGGCCTGGATCGGCCCGTAGAACACGTCGATCTCTTTCAGTTCGAGGATCGGTGTACTCATACCAGTTCCTCTTCATCGGCGCCCAGGTAGGCGGCAATCACCGTCGGGTTGTGACGGATGTCCTGTGGCGCGCCCTCAGCGATCACGTTGCCGTGGTCGAGCACCACGATATGGTCGGAAATGCTCATGACCATACCCATGTCGTGCTCGATCAGCACCACGGTCAGGTCATGCTCGTCGCGCAGCACACGGATCATCTTGCTCAGCGCTTCGGTTTCCTGCGGGTTGAGGCCGGCGGCCGGTTCGTCCAGGCAGATGATCTGCGGGCGCGTGCACATGGCCCGGGCAATTTCCAGGCGACGTTGCTGCCCGTACGACAGCTCACCGGCCAGGCGGTTGGCACAGTCGACCAGGTCGACCACTTCCAGCCAGTAGAAGGCATGGTCCAGGGCATCGCTTTCGGCCTTGCGGTAGCCCTTGGTGTTGAGCACGCCGGCCAGCAGGTTGCGGTTGACCCACATGTGCTGGGCCACCAGCAGGTTCTCGACCACCGACATTTCCCGGAACAGGCGGATGTTCTGGAAGGTCCGCGCCAGCCCGGCGCGGTTGACCAGGTGGGTACCGCCGAACATCTTGTAGTGCAGGCGGTTGATGAAGCGCTTGGGCGAGACGAAATCGCCCAGCTGGAAGCGTTCGCCCAACAGCTGGATGACGTTGGTGCGGGTGCCGCGCAGGTTCAGTTCGATCTTGCCGCCACTGGCCTTGTAGAAGCCGGTCAGGCAGTTGAACACCGTGGTCTTGCCCGCACCGTTGGGGCCGATCAGGGCGAAGATCTGGTTGCGTCTGACCTTGAGGCTGACATCGCTGAGCGCCTTGATGCCGCCGAACTGCATCATCAGGTTTTCAACCGAGAGAATCACGTCATCGCTCATGGCGCCACTCCTTTACGCGGAACTACACCGGTACGGCTGATGCGAATCAGGCCACGCGGTCTCCAGATCATCATCAACACCATCAGCACGCCGAACAACAGCACCCGGTATTCGGAGAAGCTGCGCAGCAGTTCCGGCGCCACCGTCAGCACGAACGCGGCGATCACCACGCCGACGGTCGAGCCCATGCCGCCGAGCACGACAATGGCGAGGATCAGCGCCGACTCGAAAAAGGTGAACGACGACGGGTTGACGAAACCCTGGTAACTGGCAAAGAACACCCCGGCAAGGCCGGCGGTGGAGGCGCCGAGGGTGAAGGCCGAGAGTTTCACCAACACATGATTCAAGCCCATGGAGCGGCAGGCGATCTCATCTTCGCGCAACGCTTCCCAGGCGCGGCCGACCGGCATGCGGGTCAGCCGGTGCTTGATGTACAGCACCGCCAGCACCACCAGGAACAGCACGATGTAGATGAACAGGAATTTCACATTGGGGTTGTAGGCGATGCCGAAAAACTCATGGAAAGGCACCCCGCCGTCCTTGGCCCGGCGGCCAAACTCCAGGCCCATGAACGTTGGCGACGGCACCGGCATGCCATTGGGGCCACCGGTAAACGACAACCAGTTGTTCAGTATCAGCCGGATGATTTCGCCAAAGCCCAGGGTGACGATGGCCAGGTAGTCGCCATGCATCCTCAGCACCGGGAAGCCCAATATGCACCCGGCCAGCGCCGCCGCGATCGCCGCCAGTGGCAACACAGTCCAGAAGCCCAGGCCCAGGTACTGGTAACCCAGGGCCAGGCCATAGGCGCCGATGGCGTAGAAGGCCACGTAGCCCAGGTCGAGCAGGCCGGCAAGGCCCACCACGATGTTCAGGCCCAGGCCCAGCAGCACGTAGATCAGGCCGAGGATGACCACGGTCAGCAGGTACTTGTTGGCGAAGAACGGGAAGACGATGGCAATCACGATCAGTGCCGGGATGATCCAGCGCAGCCGCGATTTGTAGTCTGGCGCCAGCACGTGCACCCCGGAGCCGCTGCCCTCGAAGCCCTGGAGGATCGACTGGCCCTTGGGTGTCTGCAGGAACAAGCTGAGCAAGAAACGCCCGGCCATGACCCCGGCCACCAGCCAGGCAACACGGGTGGGTTCAAGGTTGAAGCTGTAGCCGTCGAGCACCACGCCGACGATGGGCCCGAACACGATCAGGGAAATCAGCCCGGCGAGAATCGCATCGATCAGGCTGCGCTTGATATCGAATGTAGTTGTATTGGCAGCAGACATACTTACACCTTCGCCACGAGTGGGCGACCCAGCAGGCCTTGGGGACGGAAGATCAGAATCAGCACCAGCAGCGAGAAGCTGAACACGTCCTTGTAGTCGGAGTTGATCAGCCCGGAGAACAACGACTCGGAAATCCCGAGGATGATCCCGCCGAGCATGGCGCCCGGTAATGAGCCGATGCCACCGAGGACCGCAGCGGTGAAGGCCTTGATGCCGATGATGAAGCCGGCATAGAAGTCGAAGGTGCCATAGTTCATGGTGATCAGCACGCCGGCCAGGGCCGCCATGACTGCACCGATGACAAACACATAGGAGATCACCCGGTCAGTGTTGATACCGAGGATCGAGGCCATCTTGCGATCCTGCTGGGTGGCCCGGCACATGCGTCCAAGTTTGGTGAACTTGATGATGTAGGTGAGTGCGGCCATGCCGACGAAGGCTGCCACCAGGATGAAGATCTTGGTGTAGGTCAGTTGGACGAATCCGGTGCCCACCTCGACGCGCCAGGCGCCTTCGAGCAGGGTCGGTACGCCTTGCTGGCGTGCGCCCTGGCTGATCTGCGCGTAGTTCTGCAGGATCAGCGAGATGCCGATGGCACTGATCAGCGGCGCCAGGCGGGTGGAGTTACGCAGGGGTTTGTAGGCGATGCGTTCGATGGTCCAGCCGTAGACACCGGTGACCACCACCGTGAAGATCAGCGTCCCGAGCATCAGCAAGGGAAAGGATTCGATACCGAAATACGCCAGCAATGCCAGGCTGATTGCCGCGAGATACGCGGAAATCATATACACCTCGCCGTGCGCGAAGTTGATCATGCCGATAATGCCATAGACCATTGTGTAGCCGATGGCGATCAGGCCATAGACAGACCCGAGAGTCAGCCCGTTGACCAGTTGCTGCAGGAAAATACCATCCATAACGCAATCTCACGTATTTGAGATTGCACAAGCGCCGACTACGGTGAGCCCCGGATGAAGCGGCCCTCGCAGCGCAGGGTTGTGCAGATCTACGAGAAAAGACAGGTACGGCGCAAAACCGGGTAGCGACCCGGGCACAGGCCCGGGTCGCCTACCGTTGTTATTTTTGTTTTTCCAGTTGGTGATACTTGCCGTCCTTGTCCCACTGGTAGACCACGTAGTCGGAGACCGTCAGGTCGCCCTTGGTGTCCCACTTCTTCTCGCCCATCACGGTTTGCACCGGATTGGCCTTGAGCCACTTGGCAGCGTCTTCGCCCTTGTTCGACTTGGCGCCGTTGAACGCTGCAGCCAGGGCCTGGACCGAGGCGTAGGCGTACAGGGTGTAGCCTTCTGGCTCGGTACCGCCTTTGCGGAACTCCTCGACCACGGCCTTGCTGTCTGGCAGCAGGCGCGGGTCGGCGCCGAAGGTCATGTACACGCCATCGACGTACTGTGGGCCACCAGCGGTGGAGACCAGTTCGTCGGTTACGATGCCGTCATCGGACATGAACTTGACGTCTTTCAGACCCGCCTCACGTAGTTGCCGCACCAGAGGACCCGCTTCCGGATGCAGGCCACCGAAGTAGACGACATCGGCACCAGCGCCGCGAATCTTGGTGACCACGGCGCTGAAGTCTTTCTCGCCCCGGGTCAGGCCTTCGTAAAGAACGGGTTTCACGCCACGCTTCTCAAGCTGGGCCTTGGTGGCATCCGCCAGGCCCTGGCCGTAAGTGTCCTTGTCATGCAGGACCACGACCTTCTTGCCTTTGAGCACGTCGACGATGTAGTCGCCGGCGACGATACCCTGCTGATCGTCACGCCCGCACATGCGGAACATGCCGGTCAGGCCGCGTTCGGTAACTGCCGGGTTGGTCGAACCCGGGGTGATTGCGATGACACCGGCCTCGTCATACACCTCAGAGGCCGGAATGGTGTTGGACGAGCAGAAGTGCCCGACCACACCGATGACCTTGTCCTGGTCAACCAGGCGGTTGGCCACGGCCACGGCCTGTTTCGGCTCGCAGGCGTCGTCACCCTTGACCAGCACGATCTTCTCGCCGTTGACCCCGCCCGCGGCATTGACCTTGTCGGCTGCCGCCTGTGCACCTTTCATGTACTGCTCGCCAAACGCTGCGTTGGCACCGGTCATCGGGCCTGCTACGCCGATCTTGATGTCGGCCTGAACATACGAAGAAATGCCCAGCGCCGTAGCCACGGCGAGGGCCAGAAAGCCTTTCTTGTAAAACGTCTGCGACATGAGGTGGTGCTCCTGGAGTTTTTTTTGGTTGGCACTACAACTTTCAGCAATTGCTCTGAGCAAGGGCCGTGCCATTGGTTTTTTATTCTGGAAAAACTCGTGAACAAGTTGCGCAGCAAGGATTCGCGGCCTTTTTTTACTGGTCGTGCAACCGTCTGCCTTACGGAAAGCGCCACCCGCCCCGACAAAAAAGAGCAACCACGAAGTGCCATCATTGCAACCCTGGGTTTTGGTTACGTGCAACCAGCCTGTAACAGGATGCGTAACCGAACTGCACATCCTTGGTGCGCGACTGCTACAGCGGGCACCATTACAGGCTAGTCGCTGACCGCTAAAAGCGCCGCTACCTGTAGCCTGCTACCGAATTACCCCTGCCCCGGCCTGCCCTCATGGCGACAAAGGCTGGCACAATGCGCAAGTCTGTGCGTCATCACTGGCGGTGATGGCGTGCGCCCCCTTTGGAGCCCCCTATGAGCGAGAGTGCATTTGCCGATCGCATCGTGCAGAACCTGCTCGACACCGATTTCTACAAGCTGACCATGATGCAGGCCGTGCTGCACAACTACCCCAACGTCGACGTCGAGTGGGAATTCCGCTGCCGCAACGGTGAAGACCTGCGCCCTTATCTGGCGCAGATCCGCGAACAGATCGAGCAGCTGTGCGAACTGAGCCTGGGTAATGGCCAGCTGGGCTTCCTTGAACAGATCAGCTTCATGAAGCCGGACTTCCTGCGCTTTCTCGGGCTGTTTCGCTTCAACCTGCGCTACCTGCAACTGGGGGTCGAGAACGATCAGCTGTACCTGCGCCTGCGCGGGCCCTGGCTGCACGTGATCCTGTTTGAAGTGCCATTGCTGGCGATCATCAGCGAAGTGCGCAACCGCCATCGTCATCCCCAGGCAAAACTGAGCGATGCCCGCGACCAGTTGTATCGCAAGTTCGACTGGCTCAAGGCCAATGCCAGCAGCGAGGAACTGGCCGAGCTGCAGGTGGCCGACTTCGGCACCCGCCGACGCTTCTCCTACAAGGTTCAGGAAGAAGTGGTACGGGTACTCAAGGATGATTTCCCGGCGCGCTTCGTCGGCACCAGCAACGTGCACCTGGCACGGAAACTGGATATCAAGCCGCTGGGGACCATGGCCCATGAATGGATCATGGCCCACCAGCAACTGGGGCCGCGGCTGATCGACAGCCAGATCGCCGCGCTCGACTGCTGGGTGCGCGAATACCGCGGACTGCTTGGCATCGCCCTGACCGATTGCATCACCATGGATGCCTTCCTGACCGATTTCGACCTGTACTTCGCCAAACTGTTTGATGGCCTGCGCCATGACTCGGGCGACCCGGTGCAATGGGCGGAAAAGGCCATCGCCCACTACCGCAAGCTGGGAATCGACCCGATGACCAAGACCCTGGTGTTCTCCGACGGCCTGAACCTGACCAAGTCGCTGGAGATCTTCCGTGCCCTGCGCGGGCGCATCAACGTCAGCTTCGGCATCGGCACCAACCTCACCTGCGACCTGCCCGGGGTGGCGCCGATGAGCATCGTGCTTAAAATGACCGACTGTAACGGCCAGCCCGTCGCCAAGATTTCCGATGAGGCGGCCAAGACCCAATGCCGCGACGAAAACTTCGTCGCCTACCTGCGCCACGTCTTCAAAGTGTCCAAGGAGTAATTCATGCAAGCCGTCCAGCGAGAGATTGCCCAAGCGCTCAAGGTCCAGCCGCCGTTCGCCGACAGCGCCGCGCTCGAAGCCGAAGTGACCCGGCGCGTGGCCTTCATCAAGACCTGCCTGAACAACGCACGGCTAAAGACCCTGGTGCTGGGCATCAGTGGCGGCGTCGACTCGCTGACCGCCGCGCTGATGGCGCAACGGGCGATCAATGAATTGCGCAGCGAGAGCGGTGACGCGCAGTACCGCTTCATTGCCGTGCGCCTGCCCTATCAGGTGCAGCACGACGAACACGACGCCCAGGCCTGCCTGGAGGTGATCAAGGCCGACGAGGTGCACACCGTCGACATCGCCCCGGCCGTGCGCGCCCTGGCAGCCGAGGTCAAGGCCCTGGAGAACGGCTCGCCGGCGATGGTCGACTTCGTCGTCGGCAACACCAAGGCGCGCATGCGCATGGTTGCCCAGTACACCATCGCCGGCGCCCGTCAGGGCCTGGTGATCGGCACCGACCATGCCGCCGAAGCGGTGATGGGTTTCTTTACCAAATTTGGTGATGGTTCCTGCGACCTGGCGCCGCTCAGTGGCCTGGTGAAGAACCAGGTACGGGCCATCGCCCGCAGCTTTGGCACGCCGGAATCACTGGTGGAGAAGGTCCCGACCGCAGACCTGGAAGACCTGGCGCCCGGCAAGCCGGACGAAGCATCCCACGGCGTGACCTATGCGCAGATCGATGCGTTTTTGCATGGCGAGCCGGTGAGCCAGGAAGCCTTCGACATCATCAGTGCCACGTACCGCAAGACCCAGCACAAGCGCGAGATGCCATTCGCGCCTTGAGGCGCTGATTGAATCGCCGGCAACGCCGGCTCCCACGGTAATCGGTGTGGGAGCCGGCGTTGCCGGCGATGGGCTGCAAAGCAGCCCCAGGGCAATTACTTCAGGGTAATGGTGCCTTTCATCATCGAGATGTGGCCAGGGAACGAGCAGAAGAAGCCGTACTTCTCGTCCGCCTTGAGCTTGGACACGTCGATGGTCAGCGAATCCTTCTCGCCAGCGCCAATGATCTTGGTGTGGGCGATCACGCGCGCGTCGCCTTCTTTCAGGTAGCTCTTGTCGATGCCGGCAGCCAGGCCTTCGGTGGCGATCGGCTGCATGTCAGCTTCTTTGCTGATGACCAGGTTGTGGCCCATGACGTTCTTCGGCAACGAACCGGAGTGGGTCAGCTCGACGGTGAAGGTCTTGCAGCTCTTGTCGATTTCCAGAGCCTTGGTGTTGAACGACATCTGGTCGGTGGAGTCGATCGTCGCCTTGCACTCAGCGGCAAATACCTGAGTGCTGGCGAGGGTCAGCAAGGATACTGCAACAACTTTGGCAAACATCGTGAATCTCCATGGCAGGGGTTTTTATCAGTTTGAAGACTGCCTGAAACCGCAAGGCCGGCCCATGATGTGGGTCAAGCGCTGGCCGAAGAGCCAGGCAGTAAATTTGTTCTATGGATTGTATACAGGAAATCTAAGTGCCCATCATGCACCTTTGAGGGAGGATGAGACAACCTCTCATTTAGGAGTAAATGATCATGTCCTTTGGTACTTTCCTCAACGGCCTCCTGGCCGCCTACGCCTGCGGTGCTGCGGGCGCGTCGTGCGAGTTTGCCCGGCCAGAATGAATGCTGCGGGCTTGGAAGCGAGCGGCCAGCGCCTTACTCTGTGTGCGCTTGTAACCGGAGAGAAGCAATGCCCGTACGTTCCGTTTGTGTGTTCTGTGGCGCCAGCACCGGCGTCAACCCAGCCTACCGCGAGGCGGCCATCGCCCTCGGCCAGGCCATCGCCGCGCGCGGCCTGACCCTGGTCTACGGCGGTGGCGCCGTGGGCCTGATGGGTATCGTTGCCGATGCGGCCATGGCTGCGGGTGGCGAGGTGATCGGCATCATTCCCGAGGCGCTGAAAAACGCCGAGATTGGCCACACCGGCCTGACCCGCCTGGAAGTGGTCGACGGCATGCACGCGCGCAAAGCGCGCATGGCCGAGCTGAGCGACGCCTTCGTCGCCTTGCCAGGTGGCCTGGGCACCCTGGAAGAACTGTTCGAAGTCTGGACCTGGGGCCAGTTGGGCTACCACGCCAAGCCGCTGGGCCTGCTCGACGTCAACGGCTTCTACAGCAAGCTGGGCAGCTTCCTTGACCATGTGGTGGAAGAAGGCTTCGTGCGCCCGCAACACCGCGCCATGCTGCAACTGGCCGACTCACCGGCCGAGTTGCTCGACGCCATGGACAGCTTCGAAGCCCCCGTGCTACCCAAGTGGGTCGACAAGAAGCCTGATTGACCCGGCCTCATCGCTGGCAAGCCAGCTCCCACACCGCGCAGATCCTGTGGGAGCGGGACTTGCCCGCGATCGAGCGCGAAGCGGTCGCTATCCAGGCGACATGGCTTCATCGCGGGTCAAGCCCGCTCCTGCAAAGCAGCAGCTTCATCCAGCGGCATCACCGTGACCTGCACCTCCGGGTCATGGCTGCCGCCTCCAAGGATCACCCCGCGCAACGGCGACACATCGGAAAAATCCCGGCCCCAGGCCAGGGTGATGTGCTCCAGCGCCGGCCGCAGGTTGTTGGTGGGGTCGAAATCAATCCAGCCCTGCCCCGGGCAGAACACCGAAACCCACGCATGCGAGGCATCGGCGCCAATCAGCCGAGGCTGACCAGGTGGCGGTCGGGTCAACAGGTAGCCGCTGACATAACGCGCAGCCAGACCACGCGAACGCAGGCAGGCGAGCATCAGGTGGGCAAAATCCTGGCACACCCCGCGACGGCGCTCCAGCACCTCTACCAGTGGCGTGGCGACCTGGGTGGCGTCGGCGTCGAAGGTGAATTCGCTGAAGATCTTCTCCATCAACGCCTGCACGCCTTCCAGCAACGCCCGCCCGGGTTCGAAACAGGATTCGCTGAAAACAACGAAGCGCTGCTTGAGACGCACATAAGGCGACTCAAAACGGTAGCGACAGGCTTCGAAAAACTCCGCCACCAACGGCTGACTGGCATAGGTCAGGGCATCGCGCACCCGCTCCCAGGCGGGCGAGGCGGCAAAGTCCGGCGCGTCCCGCTCCAGCACTTCAACCTGCAAGCGCGCCACCACCCGCAATTGCTCATGCTGGCGCTCGAAGGCCAGGCGGGTCAGCGGGTTGCCGAATACATCCCACTCATCACGCCGCTGGGTTGGCTGCGGGCTGACCTGCAGGGCCTGGGCCGTGCAGCGTTGCCAGGCGCAAGGCCGTGGCCACAGGTGCGCCAGCTGCTGGGCCAGGGACACCGGGCTGTCGTAGCGGTAATGGGTGTCGTGAATGATCTGGTAGTGCGCACTCATCACAGTGACACCGTCTGTTGGCTGACATCATCGACGTGAGCGAAATGGCGCAAGGCCAGGCGCTCGGAGATCTCGCCACTGGCGAGGGCGACCGCTTGCAGCAGATCGGCAAGGCCGGACAGCACTGCCTGCACGCTGGCGCTGCCGAACAAGGGATCTTCCAGGCTGCGCAGGTCGAAGTGACGCAACTGCTCGGCCAGCAGGGCCAGGGCCGGATCGCAGGGGCTGTCGAACTCCTCGCTCAAGCGCTGATTGGCGCGCACCAGCAGCTTGAGCTGAAACAGCACGGCATGGGGGTTCTGTTCATCGAGCAGGAGCAAATCGAGCACCGGGATCAACTGCGCGACGGCCAGATAGCGCGAACGATAGGTGATGCTGCTGTTGCCCAGCTCCAGCAACCATTCGAGCCCGGCCTGGTCGTACACCGCCGGCCCGCGCAGAAACGCCGCCAGGCTGCTGCACAGCGACTGCAGGCGCTCGATGCGTCGACCGATCATCAAGAAACGCCAGCCCTCGTCGCGGGTCATGTCGTCGAGGGCAAAACCCGACAGTGCCGCCAGCGACATCACCAGGCGGTTGAGAAAATCCACCCGCTCACCGAAATCCGCCTCGGCATCCTCCAGGCATTGCGCCTCACGCTGCAGCTCGACCAGCGCCTGCCAGTTCTCCCGCGAGAGCTTGCCGCGCACCTGGGAGGCCGCCCATTGCAGGCGCTGCAAGTTGGCGCGCAGGCTGAAGGCCCAGTCGGCATCATCCAGCGCCGCACGCAGGCGCTCGGGCAATTCGCCCTCCTCCGGCAACAACGACAACTCATCGGCCAGTTCCACCGCGGCCTGCAAGGCCAGCGGGTCGTCGCCGTCCAGGTAACGGGTGAGAATGATCCGCAGCAAACGCGCACTGGCATCGCAGCGCTCGCAGTAACGCCCGAACCAGTACAGGTTCTCCACTACCCGTGACGGCAGATAAGGGTCCTGGCGGATCAGCTCGGCCACGCCGATGCTGCGCTGGGTCCGCCATTGCTCGCCCGCTGGCACAGCGTCGCCAAGCACCCAGGTGTCCTTGCTGGCACCACCGCGCTGCATCGACACCACTTCGGCATCGGCCTGGGCGGCAACCCGGGTCAGGCCACCGGGCAGTACCCGATAACCCTCGGCCGAGGCCACGGCGTACACGCGCATGCCGATGGCCCGCGGCTGCAACTGGCCCTTCTCGGCCTGCCATACCGGCGCCTGGGACAGTTGTGCCAGCTCCTGGGCCACGTAGGCGTACGGCCGGGCCTGGATGCGAGCGGCCAGGGCCTGGCGCTGGGCCGGGTCGAGATCACGACCGAATACCGGGCTGAAGCTCTGCGAGGGGAACGCCGGCTTGACCAACAGCTTGGGCAACTGCTCCAGCGCCCGCGCCATCACCGGTGGCTCACCGCACCACCAGGTGGCGATGGACGGCAGGCTCAGGTCTTCAGCGAACAGGCGCTGGTTGATCGCCGGTAAAAAGCCGAGCAGCCCTGGCGACTCGAGCACGCCGCTGCCCAGCGCATTGGCCACCAGTACCCGGCCCTGGCGCACGGCATCAAGCAAACCGGGCACGCCCAGGGCCGAATCGGTGCGCAGCTCCAGTGGGTCGCAGAAATCATCGTCCAGACGCCGCATGATCGCGTGCACCCGGCGCAGGCCGCTCAAGGTCTTGAGGTACACCGTGGCATCGCGCACGGTCAGGTCGCTGCCCTCGACCAGTGGATAACCCAGTTGCCGGGCCAGGTACAGGTGCTCGAAATAGCTCTCGTTGAAGCGCCCCGGGGTCAGCAACACCACCAGCGGCGCGTCCTTGGCACTGGGCGCCAGCCGCGCCAGGGTCTGTTGCAGGGTACGGAAAAAACCAGCCAGGTGCTGCACCTGCAGGTCGCGGTACAGCTCGGGCAGGGCTCGCGAGACGATGGTGCGGTTCTCCAGCGCGAAACCTGCGCCCGACGGCGCCTGGGTACGGTCGGCAGTGACCCACCAGCGACCGTCCGGGGCGCGGGCAAGGTCCACCGCATAGACATGCAGATAGGTCCCTTCAGGTGGAGCGATACCCTGGCAGGGCCAGAGAAAATTGTTATGGCCATAGACCAGTTCGGCCGGCAGCAGGCCTTCACGGATCAACTGTTGCGGCCCGTAGATATCGGCCAGCACCGCATTGAGCAATCGTGCGCGCTGTTCAACACCCGCCGCCAGCTGCTGCCATTCGGCGGCGGGCAGCAGGTGCGGCAACAGGTCCAGCTCCCACGGCCGGTCGGCACCCTTGGGGTCGGCATAGACATTGTAAGTGACGCCGTTCTCGCGTAACTGGCGGGTCAACGAGGCCTGGCGCTGGGCCAGTTGCGCCGGCCCGCTGCGCTGCAGGTAGGCACACAAGGGCTGCCAATGCTCACGCACCGCGCCTTGGCTTTCGAGCATCTCGTGATAGGTCCCCGCACTCAGCGGGTAAGCATCAAACAGGTCAGGCATGGCAATGCTCGAAGGCCACAAGTCAGTTCAGAGTAACGCTCAGCTGCGGCGCAAATCCAGGGTAAAGGGTAGTTCCGGGTTTACCTGCAGCACAGGTACGTCCACTACGCCCGGGCTATGCCCAAGGCGGAAAAAGCGCGCCTGACGCCGGCTCTGGGCTTCGTTGGCATTGACCGGCAGGGTCTGGTAATTGCGCCCGCCCGGATGGGCGACATGGTATTGGCAGCCGCCCAGCGACCGGCCCATCCAGGTGTCGAGCAGGTCGAACACCAGCGGCGCATGCACCGCGATGGTCGGCTGCAAACAATTGGCCGGCTGCCAGGCGCGATAACGCACGGCGGCGACAAACTCACCGACCCGCCCGGTTGGCTGCAAGGGTAGCGCCCGGCCATTACAAGTCAGCTGATAACGCTCCGGCGGCATGCCGCTGACCTTGACCTGCAGGCGTTCCAGCGACGAATCGACATAACGTACGGTGGCACCGCCACTGCCCTCCTCGCCCAGTACATGCCAGGGCTCCAGGGCCTGGCGCAGCTCCAGCTCGATACCGTTGACGGCATAGTCGCCGACCTTGGGAAAGCGAAACTCCAGGTGCGCGGCGAACCACTCGGCACGCAGCGGGTAGCCTGCGGCATTGAGCTCGACCAGTACATCAGCGAAGTCCTGCTCGATAAAGTGCGGCAGCATGAAGCGGTCGTGCAGCTCGGTCCCCCAGCGGGCCAGGCGCTTGGGCGCATAGGGTTCACGCCAGAAACGCGCGACCAAGGCGCGCAGCAAAAGCTGCTGGACCAGGCTCATGCGCGCATGAGGCGGCATCTCGAAGGCGCGCAGTTCCAGCAACCCCAGGCGCCCGGCCGGACCATCCGGGGAGTACAGCTTGTCGATGCAGAACTCGGCGCGGTGGGTATTGCCGGTGACGTCGATCAGCAGGTTACGCAGTAGCCGGTCGACCAGCCAGGGCGGGCAGTCCTCACCGACATCGGGCATCTGCGCGAAGGCAATTTCCAGTTCATAGAGAGCGTCGTTACGCGCTTCATCCACCCGCGGCGCCTGGGAAGTCGGACCGATGAACAGGCCGGAAAACAGGTAGGACAGCGATGGATGGTTGTGCCAATAGCTGATCAGGCTGCGTAGCAGATCGGGCCGGCGCAGGAACGGCGAGTCGGCCGGAGTCGCGCCGCCGAGCACAAAATGGTTGCCGCCGCCGGTACCGGTGTGGCGACCGTCGATCATGAATTTTTCGCTGCTCAGGCGGCTCAGGCGCGCCTGTTCGTAGAGGAACTCGGTGCGCTCCACCAACTCGTCCCAACTGGCCGAAGGCTGCACGTTGACCTCAATGACACCGGGATCCGGCGTGACCTTGAAGTTGGCCAGGCGCGGGTCGGCCGGCGGTTCGTAGCCTTCGAGGATGACCGGGCAATGCAGCTCGGCGGCGGTGGCTTCGATCGCCGTGACCAGCTCCAGGTAATCCTCCAGCCGTGATAACGGCGGCATGAACAGGTACAGGCGACCTTCACGCGGTTCGGCGCACAGGGCCGTTCGGGTCAGCCAGTCGGCCGAGGCATCGATCTCGGGGGCTGTGCGTTCCTTTTCGTCCACTGCATGCCCAGCGCTCGCCCGGGCCAACGCATCACCGGCGGGCAAATCGCCCAGCACCTGGTTCGGGTCGGTCGGATGCACATAGGGGTATTCAGCGGCCTTGACCCAGGGCTGCGCGGCCAGCGGCAGGCGGTAACCCAGTGGTGAATCGCCAGGCACCAACCGGCAATGCTCATCGCGCAAGTACCAGCGCCCGCTTTGCCAGCGCTCTTCGTCGGCACTGCGGGCCAACGGCAGAACCTGGCCGATGACCTTGTCCAGGCCCTGGCTGAACACTTTGCGCAATCGAGCGCGCTCCATCTCGTCGTCCAGCCGTGCATCGTCGACGCGCACATTGGACGGCAGGCCGCCCTCGCGCCACAGGTAATAGAGCTGGTCCTCGTAGGCGGCGAAGACATAGCGCGGCGGCAACTTCAAACGCTCGGCAACGCTGGCCAGGAAGCGCCCGGCCAAGTCGCTGTCGGCGCCAAGGTCTTCCTGTTCGTCGGCAATCAACGCCGGGTTGCTCCACAGCGGCACACCGTCACGCCGCCAGAAGCAGTTGAGCGACCAGCGCGGCAACTGCTCACCCGGGTACCACTTGCCCTGACCGAAATGCACCAGGGCGCTGGGCGCGTAATGCTTGTACAGACGCTGGAACAGCTCGCCAGCGAGGCGCCGCTTGTTCGCGCCCAACGCTGCCGTGTTCCACTCGGCGCCGTCAGGGTCGTCGATGGCAACGAAGGTCGGCTCGCCGCCCATGGTCAGGCGCACATCCGCCGCTTTCAGATCGCTATCCACCTGGCGCCCGAGGGCGACGATGGCCTGCCATTGCTCATCGCTGTAGGGCAGCGTCACCCGTGGTGATTCCCACAGGCGCTCGACGCTCATTTCATGTTCAAAGGTGCATTCGCAGGGCTCGACCAAGCCGCTGATCGGCGCCGCTGAAGTCGGATCGGGGCTACAGGCCAATGGGATATGACCTTCGCCGGCAAACAGCCCTGAGGTGGCATCCAGGCCGATCCAGCCGGCGCCGGGCAGGTACACCTCGCACCAGGCATGCAGGTCGGTGAAATCTTCTTCGGTACCCGCCGGCCCGTCCAGCGACTTGATGTCGGCGGTCAGTTGAATCAGATAGCCGGAGACAAACCGCGCCGCCAGGCCCAGGTGACGCAGCAACTGCACCAGCAGCCAGGCCGAATCACGGCAAGAGCCGGAGCCCAGTTCCAGGGTTTGCTCCGGGGTTTGCACACCAGGTTCGAGGCGGATCAGGTAACTGATGTCTTCGCTCAGGCGCTGGTTCAGGGCAACTAGGAAATCGACGCTGGCTTGCGGCGTACGCTCGATGCTGTCCAGGTAGGTGGCGAACTTCGGCGTCAGCGGCAGTTGCTCCAGGTAGGGCAGCAGTTCGTGGCGTTCGTCACGGCCATAACTGAAGGGCATCTGCTCGGCGTAGGGTTCGAGGAAGAAGTCGAACGGGTTGAACACCGCCATCTCGGCGACCAGGTCGACTTCCACCCGCAGGCTGTCGGTTTTCTCCGGGAACACCAGGCGCGCCAGGTAATTGCCCTGTGGGTCCTGCTGCCAATTAATGAAATGCCCACCCGGCTGCACCTTCAGCGCGTAGGAGAGGATCCGTGTACGGCTGTGGGCGGCCGGGCGCAGGCGAACGATTTGCGGGCCCAGTTCAACTGCACGGTCGTAGCGGTACTCGGTGACATGGTGCAAGGCGACATGAATCGACACGGCGGGCCTCCTGCGAGCCTGGGCGGTAGCGGAACCGCGCAAGACTTGTGCCATGGGCCCAGGCCTGCGATTCCCTGCATGCAGCCCCTACGGTCGCAGCAAAAGCGCACCGTAGCGAGGCCGCCGTGCAAGCCTTGCACAGATTTGAGGCTTTGCCAGCGACACAAACAAAAACGCCAGCCCGAAGGCTGGCGTTTCAGTTAGCGCGGCAGCGCCGGCTGGCGGGCGGGCTTTTTCTTGCCCTTGCCGCCCTTGGCGGCATCCTTGCGCGCCTTGGCCGCTTCCTGGTTGCGGGCAAACGCCGCAGCCTTGGCCTGTTCGCGCTTGTCCCACGGCTTGGAACCGTCGCTGGCACGCGGCGGCAAGCCGTTGTGCTGGGTGAGGATCTTCTGTTCCTTGGCCACCTTGTGGCTGCCGGCCGGGGTCGAGTTCTTGCGCCGGGCACTCTGGTAGCTGTCGGTCGCCGGCTGGTGCAGCGGGATCAACTGGTGCTTGCCCGGGCCGATCAAGTCGGCACGGCCCATGCGTTCCAGGGCTTCACGCAGCATCGGCCAGCCCTTCGGATCGTGGTAACGCAAGAACGCCTTGTGCAGGCGACGCTGTTGCTCGCTCTTGACGATGGTCACCGGGTCGCTCTTGTAGGTGACCTTGCGCAGCGGGTTCTTGCCCGAGTGGTACATGGCCGTGGCCGACGCCATTGGCGAGGGGTAGAACGCCTGCACCTGGTCGGCGCGGAAACCGTTGCCCTTGAGCCACAAGGCCAGGTTCATCATGTCTTCGTCGGTAGTGCCCGGGTGCGCGGCGATGAAGTACGGGATCAGGTACTGCTCCTTGCCCGCCTCTTTCGAATACTTCTCGAACATGCGCTTGAAGCGGTCATAGCTACCGATGCCCGGCTTCATCATCTGATTCAGCGGGCCTTCCTCGGTGTGCTCCGGGGCAATCTTCAGGTAACCGCCGACGTGGTGGGTCACCAGTTCCTTGACGTACTCCGGCGATTCCACCGCCAGGTCGTAACGCAGACCCGAAGCGATGAGGATCTTCTTCACTCCCGGCAGGTCACGGGCGCTGCGGTACAGCTTGATCAGTGCCGAGTGGTCGGTGTTCAGGTTCGGGCAGATGCCCGGGAACACGCACGATGGCTTGCGGCACGCCGATTCGATCTCGGGGCTCTTGCAGGCAATGCGGTACATGTTCGCGGTCGGGCCGCCAAGGTCGGAGATGACGCCGGTAAAGCCCGGCACCTTGTCGCGGATCTCTTCGATTTCGCGAATGATCGACTCGTGCGAACGGTTCTGGATGATGCGCCCTTCGTGCTCGGTGATCGAGCAGAAGGTACAACCACCGAAGCAGCCGCGCATGATGTTCACCGAGA
Organism: Pseudomonas sp. ZL2; assembly: GCF_054788455.1. NCBI lineage: Bacteria > Pseudomonadati > Pseudomonadota > Gammaproteobacteria > Pseudomonadales > Pseudomonadaceae > Pseudomonas > Pseudomonas sp. ZL2. The sequence continues at coordinate 140,052 of NZ_JBGOGX010000001.1, forward strand.
AACGGATCATGTCGTAGGCCGGAATTTTCTCCTTGCCGTACGCCGGGTGCGGGATGCGCGCATAGGGCATGCCGAACACGTAGTCCATTTCTTCGGTGGTCATCGGAATGGGTGGCGGGTTGAACCACACGTCCACTTCGCCATGCTTCTGCACCAGGGCACGGGCGTTGCCCGGGTTGGTCTCCAGGTGCAACACGCGGTTGGCGTGGGCATAGAGCACGGCATCACCACGGACCTTCTCGAACGACGGCAGGCGGATGACCGTCTTGTCACGGGTCATGCGCGGGCTGGCGAGAATCTGCACAACCTTGGCTTCGTTCGGGTCCTCGACCTCGCCCTTCTCCTGCTCGATGGCGCAGGCCTGGGTGTCCTGGGTGTTGACGTACGGGTTGATGATCTTGTCGATCTTGCCCGGACGGTCGATACGGGTCGAGTCGACCTCGTACCAGCCTTGCGGCGTGTCACGGCGAATGAAAGCAGTACCGCGGATGTCGGTAATGTCTTCAATCTTCTGGCCAAAAGACAGGCGCTGGGCCACTTCGACGATGGCCCGCTCGGCGTTGCCGTACAGCAGGATGTCGGCGCAGGCGTCGATCAGGATCGAATGACGGACCTTGTCCTGCCAGTAGTCATAGTGAGCGATACGGCGCAGAGAAGCTTCAATGCCGCCAAGGACGATTGGCACATGCTTGTAGGCTTCCTTGCAGCGCTGGCTGTACACCAGGCTGGCGCGATCCGGACGCTTGCCGGCCAGACCGCCCGGGGTATAGGCGTCGTCGGAGCGGATCTTCTTGTCGGCGGTGTAGCGGTTGATCATCGAGTCCATGTTGCCGGCCGCGACGCCGAAGAACAGGTTCGGCTCGCCGAGCTTCATGAAGTCGTCTTTGGACTGCCAGTTCGGCTGGGCAATGATGCCCACGCGAAAACCCTGGGCTTCCAGCAGGCGGCCGATAATGGCCATGCCGAACGACGGATGGTCGACGTAGGCATCACCGGTCACGATGATGATGTCGCAGGAATCCCAGCCGAGCTGATCCATCTCCTCCCTGCTCATCGGCAGGAACGGTGCTGGCCCGAAGCATTCGGCCCAGTATTTGGGATAGTCGAAAAGTGGTTTGGCTGCTTGCATGTCAGTGACCGGTGGCTAATCGATGAAAAATCGCGGGCGCGGAATATAGCACAAAAATTGACCAAATCCGACGGTGGTGGTCGGAATCCGCCCCCGACAATTATTTACCGCCCGTCGCCGCCAGCGCCGCGCTCTGATCTGCGTTTTCCACCAATGGAGACGCACACCATGCCCCCCTCAATTGTCGACCAGGTCCCACTGGCAACCAACGACCTGCAACGCTGGTCAGATCGCCTGACTCTGGAGCTGATCGAAGAGCATCTGAAGCAGAGTTTGCACACCCTGGATGAACATGAGCAGCGCCGCTACCTGCTACTGGCCCGTCTCGGCCCGCAACTGCGCCAGCGTCTGAGTGACGCCCTGCACCAGTTTCGCAGTGCTTTCGAGCACCAGGCTCTGAATGACCTGCGCCAACAACTGGCCCTGGCGTCCGGCCAGGCGCTGGACCCTCTGAGCACCTACCTGCATACCTACTCGCTGGAGGTTCAGCACGAGTTCCCCCACCAGGAAGTCGAACACCTGCAGACTCGCAGTCTCTGGCAGGCAGCCCAGGACAATTTTGGCTTTAACATTGCGCTGCAAAGCGGCTCAGGGCAGGACTTCCTCAAGGCCAGTAGCATCAACACCCGCGAGCCTGGCGGGCGTCATTCGCTGATCCCGGTGAGCACCTTCGTCGATGTCGTGCGCAATCTGAACCTGGGCAAGCGCTTGCAAGACGACTTGCAGCAAAAGCTGCCCGCCCTGAGCGCACCAGCGGTCAACGACTATCAGCGTGCCCTGTTGCAATTTGCCCTGCTGGAAGCCTATCGCAGCACCGAAGACCACGAGTTCAACCGTGAGCAACTGGCCAGCTTGCAAACGGCCTGCGAGCGACCGGGGGCCCTGCAGTGGAAATACTTCAGCCTGAAGTTGCCGGACGGGGTCATCGAACATCTGCTCGGGCTGGCCGGGTCTCAGCCGTTGTTCAGGCCACTGAAACAGGCACTGGACTCAGTGGCCAGCCAACGCATGAGCCAGACCCTGATGGGTAACTTGATTCCGCTGCCGTTTTTCGTGGTCAAGTTGGGCGATGGGATTTTCAGCTATTTTCCCGAACGCCCGGACGGCGCCTGGCGCTCTCACGCCTCGGCCGTCGACGCTGTGGACTCGCTACGCCAGCAGATCCACGAGGGCCAAAACACCAGCGCATTGCATTGGCTCTATCAATGGCTGCCGCTTGCGCTACAACAAAAGCTCTCGGCACTGCTCAAGCCTGACAACGTTGACCGCAACCAGCTCAATACGTTGGCCAAATGGCTGTACGACACCTTTGCCAACCAGCCCTCCACCGCCCTGCTCGATGTCGTCGAGAACCCGAACAGCCCGTGGAAATCGCAATCACTGCTCCAGGTTATCGCCCAGGAACAGCAGCACGGGATTGCCGCCGACCTGGCGCTGATGGCGATCAGCAACAACAGCGTGGATTTCGACACCTTCCAGAGAGGCGCACTGTTCGTGGTCAGCGAGGTGCTGGAGTTGCTGACACTCTCGGTTCCCGGCGGCGTTACCGGCCTCAACCGCGCCATGCTCACCGCCACCTTCGCCAGCCTTGGTTTTCAGTCGATTTCAGCAGCCAACGCACTGCTGTCCGGTCGCATCAACGAAGCAGTCCAGGCCGCGGCCGATATCGCCGACCTGATCATCAGCGCCAGGCTTCAGGGCCTCGGCGCACGGCTCTCGGCTCGCCGCTCAAGGCACCTGGTGGCAGCCCTTGGCCGTGCACCGGCAATTGAGGCACGAATAGCGCAGCAGCTGGATTCGCGAAACTGGAGCGACGCCAGGTTGCTGGAACACCTGCAGCCTCAGCTCCCTACCAGGTCCGCTACCTCCGTAGTGCGGCTGTGCGGTGTAACGCGCGAACAGCTGGAGGCGGCATGGAGCGCGGGGGCGGACCTGCCTTGGCAACTGCGCTGCGTGATTGAAGCGCAACCATCGGCCAACGCAGAGGGCAACCCGGCCATTGCCGCCCTGCCCCTGCGCTTCCCCGGTTTGTCTGTTGCGGCCGCGCGCGAAGCGCTGCGCCGCCACCCCGAGCTGATGCGGCTAGCAACGGACAGTCTCATCGAACCCGGCCCCATTTCGACCTTGCTCGGGCTTGCGCAGGAAAGCCGCAGCCTGTTGGCACTGTGCAAACTGGACGATGAACGGGCTGGCCCCGACCGGGATGTCGAAGCTCTGTGCTGCCAGTTGCTCGCCACCCGCCCTGAGTGGCCAGCTACATTAGGCATCCGCATCGAAGAGAACCTTCAAGCCCCGCCAGGCACAGGTTTCACCCCCGCAGTGCCCGTTCAACACTTCGGTTCACCCGACGCCACGGGCTACCTGAGCCTGACCCGCACCGGTAGCCGCTATCACTTCCAGGACATGCCAGGTGTTGGGTTACTGCAGGCCTTGCACGAGCACCCACACAACCCGTTAGCCAAAGACAATAGCGTTGCCATGTTGCGCGAACATCTGCTCGACATCGCGCTGCGCAACCGCGACCTGCTGCCGGCACTGCTGGCCGAGCCGCCGCTGCAGGCGGTCTCAGCCGGACGTTTGAGGGTTAGCGCCCATCCATTGGCCGGTACTGCCAGCCCGCCTGGGAGCGGCATTCATCGTTACCAGGGAACGACCTACGCCATGATCGAGGGAGCCGCATACCCGATAGTGCCTGAGGCCTCGGCATCAACTCCAGAATGGCGGGTATGGCGACTGGCAGATGGTCCACGCGCCGATAGCCCTGCGATTGTGCTGTATCGCCAGCACTGGTACTACGCCCAGGTTCCTGGCGCCGCCGGCATGCCCCGCCGAGGCGGGCGTCTGGCGCAAATGCAGGAGCAGAACCGTGCAGCCGCCACAGCCGAGCGTGCTGTCCAATTTCAGCAGCAATACAACACTCGCCAGCAACTCCTTGAAGTCAACCAGGCACTGCTGACGACCGCCGGCCAGATGACGCAAGCGACTGCCCGGGTCAACGCCACGATTAGTGGCTCAGACGCACAGCTACAAGCCATCTCTGCCCTGGTCCTGACCTACTGGAAAACCATCAAATACATTTCGACGAAGATCGACCTGCTTGAAACCCTGGGCGAGCCGCAGACACTGAGTCAGCAACGAGAGATGCACGAATATCGCCTTCACTGCCTGGAAAAGATCATGCTCAGCCAGGACCTCGCCTTCACCAGTGAAACCGGGGAGTTGCTGGCCGACCCCCATCAGGGCGAGCATGGCCGCTATCGCCTGCAACACCGGCGTATCCTCCAGCACCTGGACGAAAAGCGCCCCTTCCTCGACAAGCACGCGGCCTATATCAAAGCCCTCACCAGCAGCTTTCCCGGCCCTCGCACCGACGCCTATCTCGCCCGGGCCAGGGAACATTTCCCCGCGACTGTGCTGATGCACCAAGCGGCGGTGATCCTGTTCAAGATGGACTTGCTGGTTATCAGCGACACCCCGGACCCGCAAGCCCCGATCCAGCTCAATACCGAGGCGGCGCTGCGCCTGGTGCAACTGCACGACGCCCTGAGCACCTATACCGACCTGGACAGCCTCCCGGAACACTATCAGCTGTCACTGCTCGATGACCTGCAACGCCAATTCGACAACCACCAGCAAGGGCTCAAATCCATGCAGGACACCGCTGCCATGCTGGATAAAGCCCATCTGCGCGACATCGACCAGGCGCTGGTCAACCTGGTGCAGCAGATACAACAGCGACTTGAGTCGATGTACCAAGACCTGACCAGCAATACCCTGTTGAGCCTTGACTCGCAGGCCCTGGACACTGATTTTCTGCCCGCCCTGTCGCTGCAGCAGCCTGTCGCCGGGCCACGCAAGCGGGTGATCAAAGTCAGGCAGCAGGGCACTACGGCATTTAAGGTGGGGGAAGCACACACCGACGAGCAGGGTCGGGAGGTGGTCGATATCATCAGCCCTGGCATCGTTTCCGGCCCCCGGGTGCAACGCTATGTCAACCCAGTGGCCGGCTACTGGCAGCCGCTTGCCACTGAACGCCAGGTTGGCGGCGCTGCGTCGCTGGCAACGCAACTGTCCCAGGCCAATACGTTACTGGGCAACGTCGAGCAGCAACTGGACAGCGCACGCCAGGATGCCGCGAAAAAACAAAACCCGACCAACATCGTCGAAGCCCTTGAACGTCACGCCGGGGCTCTGGAGGTGTTGGCACAAGGCATTGAGTCATCAAGCACGGCGGCTGAACAAAGTTCCCTGCTCGATCGCCTGCACGGCGCCGCCCAGCGCTTGCGCCAGCATGGCGAGGCATTGCGCCTGATGCTGTACAAATCACCGGAAACACTCGACATCAATCGTCTGCTGTACCTGATCGAGCACCGGCAAGTGAGCGTGCACAAGACACTGATGCGAGCGCCACGCGGTAAAGGGCGGAACAAGTACTTCCTCGACATTTACCAGATCCGCGACGCCCAAGGCAGTCGCTCAACGCTTTGGGAGGCGCATTTTCACTACGATGCGACAACGACTGCCCTGGACCAGTTCCAGCTCAAGGGCGCGCACTTGAAGACCTTGGCACAAAGCCGCCTGGGCGCGGCATCACAGGCTCAGGCCGAGCGTGAAGGGCAAGCCCATGTGCCGATCTGGCGTGCCGCTTTTAGCCCTCAAGCGGCGCGTGAACTGTTCAGGGCCGCCAGTGATGGCTGAGCGGATTACTCGTCGTCGTCGAAGTTGTAACTGCCCGGCGCGAGGTTTTCGAAGCGGGTGTACTTGCCGATGAAGGCCAGGCGGATAAAGCCGATCGGGCCGTTCCGCTGCTTGCCGATGATGATTTCGGCAATGCCTTTGTGCTCGGTCTCCGGGTGGTACACCTCATCCCGGTAAACGAACATGATCACGTCGGCGTCCTGCTCGATTGCACCGGATTCACGCAAGTCGGAGTTCACCGGGCGCTTGTTCGGCCGCTGCTCGAGGGAGCGGTTGAGCTGCGACAGGGCCACTACCGGGCAGTTGAACTCTTTGGCCAGGGCCTTGAGCGAGCGGGAAATCTCGGAAATCTCGTTGGTGCGGTTGTCGCCGCTGGAGCCCGGGATCTGCATCAGTTGCAGGTAATCGATCATGATCAGGCCGACTTCGCCGTGCTCGCGCACCAGGCGGCGGGTCCGCGCGCGCATTTCCGACGGGCTGATGCCGGCGGTATCGTCGATGAACAGCTTGCGGTCGTTGAGCAGGTTGACCGCCGAGGTCAGGCGCGGCCAGTCGTCGTCTTCCAGCTGGCCGGAACGTACTTTGGTCTGGTCGATGCGGCCGAGCGAGGACAGCATACGCATGATCAGCGATTCGCCTGGCATCTCCAGGGAGTACACCAGTACCGCCTTGTCGCTGCGCAGTACCGCGTTTTCCACCAGGTTCATGGCGAAGGTGGTCTTACCCATCGATGGACGGCCGGCGACGATGATCAGGTCGGCTGGCTGCAGGCCGCTGGTCTTCTCGTCAAGGTCGGTGTAGCCGGTGGACAGGCCGGTGATCGCGCTGTCGGTGTTGAACAGCGTGTCGATACGGTCGATGGCCTTGGTCAGCAGGTCGTTGACGCCCACCGGGCCGCCGGTTTTCGGCCGTGCTTCGGCGATCTGGAAGATCTGCCGTTCGGCTTCATCGAGGATCTCCGCGGCATTGCGCCCTTGGGGGTTGAAGGCGCTGTCGGCGATCTCGTTGCTGATGCTGATCAGCTGGCGCAGGGTCGCCCGCTCGCGGATGATACCCGCATAGGCCTTGATGTTGGCCACCGACGGGGTGTTCTTGGCCAGCTCGCCGAGGTAGCCGAGGCCGCCGATTTGCGAGCTCAGCCCTTCCTTGTCCAGTTGCTCGTGCAGTGTCACCACGTCGAACGGGGCGTTCTGGTCGGCGAGCTTGTGGATGGCGCGGAAGATCAGGCGGTGGTCATGCCGGTAGAAGTCGCCATCGGAGACTTGATCAAGCACCCGCTCCCAGGCGTTGTTGTCCAGCATCAAGCCACCGAGCACGGCCTGTTCGGCCTCGATGGAATGCGGCGGCACCTTCAGGGCAGCGGTTTGCAGATCATATTGCTCGGGGGCGGTTATCTCGTTCATGGCCACGCAGGAATCAGGGTGATGAAAAAGACAAAGGGCACGACCTGCAAAGCAGGATCGTGCCCGATGTTAACCGGCTGACACCCAAGGTGCCAGCCGATCGGTACAGCTTAGGCTGCGACAACAACCACGCGAACGGTGGCTTCAACGTCGCTGTGCAGGTGCACGGCAACGTCGTATTCGCCGACGTTACGGATGGTGCCGTTCGGCAGACGAACTTCAGCTTTGGCCACTTCAACGCCGGAGGCGGTCAGGGCGTCAGCGATGTCGTGGGTGCCGATCGAACCGAACAGCTTGCCTTCGTCACCGGCGGTGGCAGTGATGGTCACTTCCAGCTCGGCCAGTTGGGCAGCGCGGGTTTCAGCCGAAGCTTTTTTCTCTGCAGCCAGTTTTTCCAGCTCAGCACGACGCTCTTCGAACGCAGCCAGGTTGGCAGCGGTAGCAGCGGTGGCTTTGCCGAATGGCAGCAGGAAGTTACGACCGTAACCGGCCTTAACATTTACCTTGTCGCCCAGGTTGCCCAGGTTGGCGACTTTTTCCAGCAGGATCAGTTCCATTTGGTAATAACCTCTTAACTTTTAACCTTCACCGTTCGCGGAATCGTTATCGGCACCTTTGGGGGGTACCTTGCGACCGCGAAAATCAATCAGGCTGTCGACAATGGCCAGGACCACGAGCAACGGATAAGTCAGCTGCATGAACAGCACCAGCGTCACGTACAACCCGACCAGCCAGAATTTGGCCAATCGACCTTGCGCCACCAGCCCATGCATCAGGGCAAGCCCTGCAAACATCAGCGGTACGCTGCACAGTGGCGTCAACATCGCCAGTTCAGGACCGAAGTTCGGCCCCACCAGCATGAGCACCAACAGTACCAGCGCCGGCACCAGGGGGAGCCTGACCGCTTGAAACTCGCGACCAAAACCACCCGGGTTATACAACGACGCCTGCCAGTAACGACCCAACATCAGGGCCAGCACACTGACGGCTTGCAACAACGCCGCTATCAGGCCAACGAGCACTGGCGCAATCAGGCCACCAAGGCGGGCCCGCTCCTCTACCGATAACTGTTGGTAGAGACCGTCGAGCATCTGCGGCAGGGCTTTTTCAAGCGCTCCAGCCAGAGCTTCAATCGGTTCGCGGAACACCGAACCCAGTACAACCCCATACACCAGGCCCATGCCGATGCTGAACAACAGCACCCGGTTCCAGGACTGCCCGGCGCGCAACAGCGCAGCCAGACCCAGCGTACCCAGCAACACCATCAAGGTGCGCGGCTCGCCGAAGAACCACCAGGCCATCGCCGGCAACAAAGCCCAGGCGAGGACACCGGAGGCATCCTTGAAACCGCGCCGCAGGAACACCAGGCTCCCGGCGGCGGCACTTAACCAGAACAACAGCGGCAATGCCGCACAACCCACCACCACGAGGGTGGCCTGCACGCGACCGCGCATGATGAAATCAGCCAAGGCGCGCATGCATTTTATCCTTTGCTACTTGTCGACGACCCGGTCTCAGCGGCCGTGGCTGTCGGTGTAGGGCAGCAGGGCCAGGAAGCGGGCGCGCTTGATAGCGGTAGCCAGCTGACGCTGATAACGAGCTTTGGTACCGGTGATACGGCTTGGAACGATTTTGCCGGTTTCGGATACGTAAGCTTTCAGGGTGTTGAGATCTTTGTAATCGATCTCTTTCACGTCTTCAGCAGTGAAGCGGCAGAATTTACGACGACGGAAGAAACGTGCCATGTAATAGGCTCCTCAAAAGGTCCGTGGATTACTCGTCAGCGTTATCGCTGTTGTCGCTGTCATTGCTGTCGTCGCCTTCGGCGCCATCAGCATGCTCAGGACGGTCGCGACGCTCACGGCGCTCACTGCGGTTTTCTTCAGCCTTGAGCATCTCGGACTGGCCGGTAACGGCTTCGTCGCGACGGATGACCAGGTTACGGATCACGGCATCGTTGTAGCGGAAGTTGTCTTCCAGCTCGGCCAGGGCCTTGCCGGTGCACTCAACGTTCAGCATCACGTAGTGAGCCTTGTGAACATTGTTGATTGCGTAGGCCAGTTGACGACGGCCCCAATCTTCCAGACGGTGGATTTTGCCGCCGTCTTCTTCGATCAGCTTGGTGTAACGCTCAACCATGCCGCCGACTTGCTCGCTCTGGTCAGGGTGGACCAGAAAGATGATTTCGTAATGACGCATGAATGCTCCTTACGGGTTGTAGTCTGCCACCAGAGTGGTCAGACAAGGAGTGAATGACACTTGTATGTCTTGCCCTGGGAAAAGGCGCATGAACGCCTGCCAACATGGCAAGGGGCGCAATTGTAGAGAAGCCCCGGGGGACAAGCAAGGTAATTGGTGAATTATTGAGCAGCACCGCGGTGCTGCAATCGCCGGCAAGGCCGGCTCCCACAGACTGGCACAACACCTGTGGGAGCCGGCCTTGCCGGCGATGGGCTGCGAAGCAGCCCCGCAGAGATCAGCCCTTGGCTTTAGCCTGCCGCTGACGAACGGCCTCGAACAGGCACACGCCTGTCGCCACCGACACGTTGAGGCTGCTGACGCTACCGGCCATCGGCAGCTTGACCAGAAAATCACAGTGCTCGCGGGTCAAGCGGCGCATGCCCTTGCCCTCGGCGCCCATGATCAGGATGGTCGGCCCGGTCAGGTCTTGCTGATACAACTCCTGCTCGGCCTCGCCAGCGGTACCGACCACCCACAGGCCGCGTTGCTGGAGTTTCTCCAGGGTCCGCGCCAGGTTGGTGACCGCTACCAGCGGGATGACTTCGGCCGCGCCGCAGGCCACTTTACGTACCGCAGGGGTCAGGGTCGCCGACTTGTCCTTGGGCACGACCACCGCCAGGGCACCGGCCGCATCGGCGGTGCGCAGGCAGGCGCCGAGGTTGTGCGGGTCGGTAACGCCATCGAGCACCAGAATCAGCGGTGCGCCCTCGGTGCGATCGAGCAGCTCTTCGAGCATTGCCTCGCCCCAGACCTGGCTCGGGCTGACTTCAGCCACCACGCCCTGGTGCACGCCCTCAACCCAGGCATCCATCTCGCGACGCTCGGCTTGGCCGACCGCCACGCGGTTCTGCGCGGCAAGCTCAAGCAGCGGCTGCAGGCGCGGTTCGCTGCGCCCTTCGGACAACCAGATCTGCTTGACCCGCTTGGGGTGATGACGCAACAGGGCTTCCACGGCATGTACGCCGTAGATCTTTTCCAACTGACTCATGACTTGGCCTTGGGTTTACGTGACGCGGAGCCAGCTTTCGGCGGCCCTTTACGGTGCTTGCTCGGTTTTTCCGACTTGCCCGACTTGGCCGCCGGCTTGCTGCCTGCGTGCTTGGCGTCGGTCATCAAGGCCTTTTTCATTTCCCGGCTCTTGCGCACTTCGGCGTTTTTCGCCGCGGCATGGGAAGGGAAATAGGCTTCGGCGGTTTCGTTCTTCTTGCTCCGGCGCGCAGGCTCTGCAGCCTTGGGCGACGCTTCAGCCTTCTTGTCGAGCACCGGTACCGGCTTGCCGTCTTGCGGACGCACGCCCTCGCCTCGCTGCTTGCGACCAATCGGCGCCTTCAGGGTGTTCTCGGCCATCTCGAAGTCGATCTTGCGCTGCTCGAGGTCAACGCGCATTACCCGTACTTCAACGGTATCGCCCAGGCGGAAGCTGCGACCGGTACGCTCACCGGCCAGGCGGTGGTGCACAGGGTCGAAGTGGTAGTAGTCGCCCGGCAAGGCGCTGACATGGACCATGCCTTCGACGTAGATGTCGGTCAGCTCGACGAACAGGCCAAAACCGGTCACCGCGGTGATCACACCTGGGAAGCTCTCGCCGACGCGGTCTTTCATGTACTCGCACTTGAGCCAGTTGACCACGTCGCGGGTGGCCTCGTCGGCACGCCGCTCGCTCATCGAGCATTGCTCGCCGAGCTGCTCCAGGGTCGCCTCGTCGTACGGGTAGATGCGCGCCTTGGGGATGCTCATCGCACCGGCACGCTTGACGTGCGGGGTTTCCTGGCGCGAACGGATCACGCTGCGGATGGCCCGGTGGGTCAGCAGGTCCGGGTAGCGACGGATCGGCGACGTGAAGTGGGTGTATGCCTCGTAGTTCAGACCGAAGTGGCCATTGTTGTCGGCGCTGTACACCGCCTGGCTCAGGGAGCGCAGCATCACGGTCTGGATCAGGTGGAAATCCGGGCGGTCGGCGATGCTCGCCAGCAGCGCCTGGTAATCCTTCGGCGACGGACCATCCTTGCCCTTGTGCAGGGACAGGCCCAGCTCGCCAAGGAAGGCGCGCAGTTTTTCCAGACGCTCCGGTGGCGGACCGTCGTGAACACGGTACAGGGCCGGGATTTCGTGCTTCTTGAGGAACTCGGCGGTGGCCACGTTGGCCGCCAGCATGCATTCCTCGATCAGCTTGTGCGCGTCGTTGCGCACGGTCGGCCGGATTTCGGCGATCTTGCGCTCGGCACCGAAGATGATCCGGGTTTCCTGGGTTTCGAAGTCGATCGCGCCACGGGTATGACGGGCCGCCAGCAGCACCTTGTACAGCGCATAGAGCTGCTTGAGGTCCGGCACCACTTCGCTGTACTGCTCGCGCAGTGCCTTGCCTTCGCGGGTACGGGCGTGCTCGAGCATGCTGCTGACCTTGTTGTAGGTCAGGCGCGCATGGGAGTGGATCACCGCTTCGTAGAACTGGTAATCGACCATCTGCCCGGACTTGTTGATGGTCATTTCACAGACCATCGCCAGGCGGTCGACGTGCGGGTTCAGCGAGCACAGGCCGTTGGACAGCTCTTCGGGCAGCATCGGCACCACGCGCTCGGGGAAGTACACCGAGTTGCCGCGCACCTGGGCTTCGGCATCCAGGGCAGAACCCAGGCGCACGTAGCTGGAGACGTCGGCGATCGCCACGTACAGGCGCCAGCCACCGGAGAACAGGCGCAATTTGCCCAGGCTCTCGCAGTACACCGCATCGTCGAAGTCGCGGGCATCTTCACCGTCGATGGTGACGAACGGCAGATGGCGCAGGTCGACGCGGTGCTCTTTGTCTTTATCTTCGACTTCCGGCTTGAGCTTGCGCGCTTCCTTGATCACGGCTTCTGGCCAGACGTGCGGAATATCGTAGCTGCGTAGGGCAACGTCGATTTCCATACCCGGGGCCATGTAGTTGCCGATCACTTCGGTAACGTCGCCCTGAGGCTGGAAGCGCGGGGTCGGCCAGTGGGTGATCTTGACCTCGACGAACTGACCGACCCGGGCACCGCCGTTGCGACCCGGGGTGATCAGCACTTCTTGCTGGACCTTGGGGTTGTCGGGGGTGACAAAGCCGATACCGCCTTCTTCGAAGTAGCGGCCAACGATGCTTTCGTGGGCACGGGAGATTACTTCGACCACCACGCCTTCGCGGCGGCCACGGCGATCCAGGCCGGAAACCCGGGCCAGGGCGCGGTCGCCGTCGAACACCAGGCGCATTTGCGCGGGGCTGAGGAACAGGTCGTCGCTGCCGTCATCCGGGATCAGGAAACCGAAGCCGTCGCGGTGGCCGGCGATGCGGCCGAGGATCAGGTCGAGCTTGTCTACCGGGGCATAAGTGCCGCGCCGGGTATAGATCAGCTGGCCGTCACGCTCCATCGCGCGCAGGCGGCGGCGCAGGGCTTCGATCTGGTCTTCGGTGGTCAGGCCGAACTCTTCGACCAGCTGCTCACGGGCTGCCGGCGAACCGCGCTCGTCCAGACGCTGGAGGATCAGCTCACGGCTAGGAATAGGGTTTTCGTATTTTTCCGCTTCACGAGCGGCCTCGGGATCGAGGGTCTGCCAATCGGCCATTAGGAGGGGTTCACCTTGTCTATATAAGGGTTAGTTTGGCATAGGCGTATTGAAACCGGAAATTTCAGGCTTGGACAGCCCTGTCAGAGCCCCCTGGATGCTGCCAAAACCATCATAAGGAACAACGACTTGAATTTTTTAAGATTTTTTCAGAACGGGGGTTTACAGCTCTCAGAGGCATCCGTATAGTGCGCACCACAACGACGGACACCGTCGTTATAGTTGAGATGCAGCACGATGTGAAGCATCATGTTCCTCAGCGAAATGCCCAGATGGTGAAATTGGTAGACACGCCAGCTTCAGGTGCTGGTGACCTTACGGTCGTGGAAGTTCGAGTCTTCTTCTGGGCACCAATTTCAAATCTTAGAATCGCCTCCGGCTTCTGAGATTTACTGCAACACGCTACACTGTTTTCGTTACAAGCTACACCGCTTCATTTTGCCCAGATGGTGAAATTGGTAGACACGCCAGCTTCAGGTGCTGGTGACCTTACGGTCGTGGAAGTTCGAGTCTTCTTCTGGGCACCAATTCAGATCAAACCCGCGAAAGCGGGTTTTTTCGTTTCTGCCCTCCCCTTTTCCTCGCCTGCAATCCAGAAACGACCGATAGCCTGCTCATGAATTTTCCCTCACAAGGGCATTTGAGAAGCAATATCGATTATCATTGTTTCCAGATATGTAGCCGCAAGCGAGGAAGCACCCGCATGACGTTCCGCAATAACCCCCTGTTGCGCGGCCTGGCCGTTTCTGTTTTTGCCATGGTGCTGGGTACGCCAGCCGCCATGGCCGCCGACCCTGTGGCGCTGACCCTGTACAACGGCCAGCACAAGGAAATCGGTGAAGCCATCGCCAAGGCCTACGAGGCCAAGACCGGCATCCACATCAATATTCGCAAGGGCAGCAGCAACCAGCTGGCCAGCCAGATCATCGAAGAGGGTGATCGCTCCCCTGCCGATGTCATCTACACCGAAGAGTCGCCACCGCTGAACAACCTCGGCGAACTGGGCCTGCTGGCCAAGATCGATGACTCGACCCTGCAGGTCCTGCCCAAGGAATACGTCGCCGCCAACGGCAGCTGGATGGGCGTCACCGCACGCACCCGCGTGGTCGCTTTCAACCCCAAGGTGATCGACGAAAAAGACCTGCCTCCCTCAGTGATGGATTTCGCCGACCCACAATGGGACGGCAAGATCGGCTTCGTGCCGACCAGCGGCGCGTTCCAGGAACAGGCCGTAGCCATCCTCAAGCTGCATGGCCGTGACGCCGCCGAAGAATGGCTGACCGGCCTCAAGGCGTTCGGCAAGACCTACACCAACAACATGGTTGCGCTCAAAGCCGTCGAAAATGGCGAAGTGGCTGCCGTGCTGGTGAACAACTACTACTGGTACGCCCTGAAAAAAGAGCGCGGCCAGCTGGATTCGAAGCTCTACTACCTGGCCGATGGCGACGTCGGTGGCTTGGTGACCATTTCCAGCGCCGCTGCGGTAAAAGCCAGCAAACACCCGAAAGAAGCCCAGGCCCTGCTGGCCTGGATGGCCAGCGAAGAAGGCCAGCGGGTAATCACCCAGACCACTGCAGAGTATCCGCTGCATAAAGGCATGGTCTCGGATCAGGGCCTGAAACCATTCGAAGACCTGCACCCGCCGAAAATCACTCCGGCCGACCTGGGTAATGCCGAAGAAGCCCTGGAGCTCGAACGCGAAGTTGGCCTGCTGTAATGAGCGCAGCCCTGCCCGCGGCAGCACTGGCCAGCCGCTACATCCCCAAGCGCAAGCGCCCGTCGATCTGGGTGGTACTGCCAGTGTTGCTGCTGGTCGGGCTAAGCCTGTTACCCCTGCTGTATGTGGCCTTGAAAACCTGGGAAGCCGGCTGGCGCGAAGCCTTGCACCTGCTCTGGCGCCCTTTCGTTTGGGGCCTGATGCGCAACACCCTGATGCTGATGGCCGGAGTCACCCTGGCCTGCATGGCCCTGGGCGTATCCCTGGCCTGGCTGCTGGAGCGCAGTGACCTGCCCGGGCGGCGCCTGTGGGGTGTGATCCTGTGCCTGCCGTTCGCCGTGCCGGCCTTTGTCAGCGGCTTTACCTGGGTGTCGCTGAGCCCGCGCTTCGAAGGCCTGGGCGGCGCCATCCTGGTGATGAGCCTGTCCAAGTACCCGCTGGTGTTCCTGCCGGTAGCCGCGACCCTGCGCAACCTCGATACCTCGCTGGAAGAGTCGGCGCGCACCCTGGGGCAGACGCGCTGGGGCGTGTTCTGGCGCATCACCCTGCCGCTGCTGTGGCCGTCGATCATTGGCGGCAGCCTGCTGATTGCCCTGCACATGCTGGTGGAGTTCGGCGCCCTGTCGATTCTCGGCCTGCAGACGTTCACCACGGCGATCTACCAGCAGTTCGAACTGGAGTTCAGCAACGCCAACGCCGCCATGCTCTCGGCGGTGCTGCTGTTCATGTGCCTGCTGATGCTCTGGCTGGAACTGCGCGTGCGCGGCAAGGCCCGGCATGTGCGGATCGGCCAGGGCGTGGCCCGGCGCGGTGCGCCGATTCGCCTGCGGGCATGGATGCCGGCAGGGCAGCTGTACTGCCTGATCCTGGCCCTGCTGGGCAGCGGCATTCCGCTGGGCATGCTCGGCTACTGGCTGAGCGTTGGTTCGTCAGCAGCCTTTCCGGTGGCTGATATCAGCCGCGCCCTGTTCTCGTCGCTGTCGCTGTCACTGGGTGGCGCCGGCTTGAGCTTGTTGCTGGCGCTGCCGGTAAGCTTTCTGGTGGTGCGCTACAAAGGTCGCCTGGCGATCTGGGCCGAGCGCCTGCCGTACCTGCTGCATGCCCTGCCCGGCCTGGTGATTGCACTGACCCTGGTGTACTTCGCCCTGCACTATGTGCCGGCGCTGTACCAGACCACCGGCTTGCTGTTGCTGGCCTACGCCCTGTTGTTCCTGCCGCTGGCCCAGGCACCGGTGCGCACAGCCTTGAACAAGGCGGCGCCGCAGCTTGAAGAAGCAGCGCGCACCCTTGGCGCGACGCAGTTCACGGCGTTCTGCCGGGTGACCCTGCCGATCATCTTCCCGGCCCTGGCGGCGGCGTTCGCGCTGGTGTTCCTGGATGCCATGAAGGAGCTGACGGCAACCCTGCTGCTCAGCCCGACCGGCATGACCACCCTGGCGACCGAGGTGTGGGCGCATACCGCCAACGTCGAGTTCGCAGCGGCGGCGCCGTATGCGGCATTGCTGATTCTGGTCTCGGGGTTGCCGGTGTATCTACTCACTACGCGGATGTACCTCAACCGCGCGTGAGGCCTTTGGGGCTGCTTTCGCAGCCCATCGCCGGCAAGGCCGGCTCCCACAATGGACCTGCATGCAACAGACCCGTGGGAGCTGGACTTGCCAGCGATCGAGCGCGAAGCGGTCGTAATTCAGGCAACACATGATGTGCTGGCTGCACCGAACTCATCGCCGGCAAGGCCGGCTCCCACACTAGGCCCGGAACTGCCCCAGGCTAGCCTTGAGCTGCGCCGCCAGGTCGTCGAGCACCTTGCTGCTGGCGGTGGTTTGCATCACCACTTCGGCAGCCCGCTCGGCCTGAGCATGGATGGTCTGCACCCTGCCACGCACCGCCTGCGCCCCATGCGCCTGCTGCTCAGCCGCACGGGTAGCCAGGCCGATAGCCGCATGCACCTGCTCCACCGAAGCCTGCACCGACTGCTGCACCCGCGCATTGTCGCGCAGCACCAGCAAGCCTTCGCTGGCCTGGCGCCCAGCCAGGCTGATTGCCGCCACCGCTTCTTTTGCTCCTTGCTGCAAGGCACCGATATGCGCCTGGATGTCACCGGTCGAACTCTGGGTCTTGCTCGCCAGCGCCCTGACTTCATCGGCCACCACGGCAAAGCCACGCCCGGTTTCCCCGGCGCGCGCCGCTTCGATGGCGGCGTTGAGTGCCAACAGGTTGGTCTGCTCGGCAATACCGTGGATCACCGTCAGCACCACCTCGATCTGCTCGCTCTGCTGGGCCAGGCGCTCGATGACCTTGGAGCCGGTCTCGACCTGTCCGGCCAGGTCTTCGATGAGCTTGGCCACCTGGGTTGAAGTACGGCTGTTCTCGTCGGTGGCCTGGCGAATATCCACCACTTGCTGCAAGGCCGATTGCATGGCCTGGCTTTCGGCCTGAGCCTCATCGGCCATGCTCGACAGGTCGCGCAGGCTGGCAGCGACTTCGTCGCGCTGCAGTTCGGCAGCGGCGTCGGCGCCGGCATTGCGCTGGGTCATGGCACCGATCTCGATGCCAGTACGCTGGGCCACCTCACCGGCTTCGCGCACGATAGGCTGCAGCTTGGCAACGAACTGGTTGACCGCCGCAGCCATGTCGCCGATCTCGTCGCGACTGTCGATGGAAACGCGCTTGGTCAGGTCACCCTCACCCGCCGCCAGGTCGTTCAGCGCAGCGATCAACAGGCGCAGCTTGTTGACCACGCGCCGGCCGAGCACCACCGCGACCACCAGCAGTACACCCAGGCCGACCAGGGCCAGCCCCACACCGATGTTCCAGCGCAGGGTTGCCGCGGCGTCCTGGACGCTTTGCGAGGTATTGGCCTGCATGCCGGCAGCGCTGGCCTGAGCCGCCTCCAGACGCGCGCGCAGGGCCTTGCTGCTGTCTGCCGCGGCGCCCACCAGGCTGTCGCCGACCAGCTGATCGCCACTGGCAATCAACGCCGAGAAGCGTTTGTCCAGCGCCACCAGCTCGTGGTCGACCACGGCAGTGGAAACGCCCATCAGCACCTTGCCGATCTCGACACCATTGGGGTTGATAGGGGCCTCGACGAAATACACCGACGGGTCGTTGCGCGCAGCATCCAGCACCTTGTCCAGCGCCCGCTCACCCTTGCCCTTTTCCAGCAGCGCCTGGTTGATCGGGTTCTGCCGGTTGAGATAACGGGTCAGGTGCTGCCCCTGGGCGTCGTCGTAGATGACGAACAGCACGTTAGGGTTGCGCTGGGCCCGACGGGAAAACTCCGACAGGGTCGGCACGTCGTTGTCCCACATGGCCCGCGGCGCCACCGAGGCAAGCAACTCAGCCATGTCGTTGGCCGAATCCTTGAGATTCTTCTCCAGCGTTGCCCGCAACTGCGCCTGCTCATCCTGCAGGCGTGTGGAAAGGCCTGCAGCCAGACGCTGGCGGGTACTGGCAGACAAGCTGTCGAGCCCGGAGCTTACCTCCTGGCCGGCCTGCTCGAGTTCGGCAGAAAGCTTCTGGCTGTCGGCAGCCAGACGGTTGCCCAGATCGGCCTCCAGGGCAGTCACCGTGCTCCGGGTCAGCGCGACCGCGACCAGCACCTGCACCAAAAGAGCGATACCGAGAGCAACAAAGACAGGCCGCAACAGGCGGCTTCGTAACAGTGAGAGAACGGCGGACACGAAAGAACCCTCTACTTCTGGGGCCATTAAAGTGATGGCACCGCTGGAGTGATTCTTACAGCAAAGGTTGTGCCGATCAGCCGACAGAAACGACAAAGGCCCCTATCAAGGGGCCTTTGTCTTTACATCAGTCGCGGATCAGGCGAACGGATGACGCAGCACGATGGTCTCGTTGCGGTCCGGGCCGGTGGAGATGATGTCGATCGGCGCGCCGACCAGCTCTTCCACACGCTTGATGTAGGCACGGGCGTTGGCCGGCAGTTCTTCCAGGGTCTTGGCACCCAGGGTCGACTCGCTCCAGCCCGGCATTTCTTCGTACACCGGCTCCAGGCCGATGTAGCTGTCGGCGTCGGTCGGGGCATCGATAACGGCACCGTTCTCGTTCTTGTAGCCAACGCAGATACGGATGGTTTCCAGGCCGTCGAGCACGTCCAGCTTGGTCAGGCACAGGCCGGAGATGCTGTTGACGTCGATGGCGCGACGCAGGATCACGGCATCGAACCAGCCGCAACGACGGGCACGGCCGGTGGTGGCGCCGAACTCGTGACCACGCTTGGCCAGGAAGGCACCGACGTCATCGAACAGTTCGGTCGGGAAAGGGCCCGAGCCAACGCGGGTGGTGTAGGCCTTGGTGATACCGAGGATGTAGTCCAGGTACATAGGGCCAACGCCCGAACCGGTAGCGATGCCGCCAGCGGTGGTGTTGGAGCTGGTCACGAACGGGTAGGTACCGTGGTCGATGTCCAGCAGCGAGCCCTGGGCGCCTTCGAACATGATGTCCTTGCCAGCGCGACGCAGGTTGTGCAGCTCGGCGGTGACGTCGAGCATCATCGGCTTGAGCAGCTCGGCGTATTCCATGCACTCGTCCAGGGTCTTCTGGAAGTCGATTGCAGGCTCTTTGTAGTAATTGACCAGCACGAAGTTGTGGTAGTCCAGCAGCTCGCCGAGCTTGGCAGCGAAACGCTCGCGGTGGAACAGGTCACCGATGCGCAGGCCGCGACGGGCAACCTTGTCTTCGTAGGCCGGACCGATGCCGCGACCGGTGGTGCCGATCTTCTGCTCGCCACGGGCTTTTTCACGAGCCTGGTCGAGGGCCACGTGGTAGGACAGGATCAGCGGGCAGGAAGGGCTGATGCGCAGGCGCTCGCGCACCGGTACGCCTTTCTCTTCCAGCTTGTTGATTTCACGCAGCAGGGCGTCAGGTGCAACCACCACGCCGTTGCCGATCAGGCACTGCACGCCTTCGCGCAGCACGCCCGAAGGGATCAGGTGCAGCACGGTTTTCTCACCGTCGATCACCAGGGTGTGACCAGCGTTGTGGCCACCCTGGTAGCGCACTACGGCGGCAGCATGTTCGGTCAGCAGATCAACGATCTTGCCTTTGCCCTCATCACCCCACTGGGTGCCCAGGACTACGACATTCTTACCCATAACACTTGTCCTCATTCGCGCAAACTTGGCGCCGGCTCGTACCGGCGGGGAATCTCAAATGGCCAGCGGCAGAACCTGCCAAAGCCCGTTTTGCTGAATCAATTGCCGATCGCAATCCGCCTCGACGGCGGCAGTCAATGGCTGCCCAGGCAAGGCCTGAACCACCCGCTGACCTTCACTGCGCAATTGGCAGACCAACTGCCAGAGTGCCGCATCGCTGCTGTCGGGCATCCAGATCCCGCCAGACGGCAATACCACCTCGGCTCGCCCCAGTGTGACCAGGGTCTTCAAATCCGTGGAGAAACCGGTGGCCGGGCGTGCCCGGCCAAAGTCTGCTCCGATGTCGTCGTAACGACCGCCCTGGGCGATCGACTGACCGACACCCGGGACGAACGCGGCAAACACCACACCGGTGTGGTAGTGGTAGCCACGCAGCTCGCCCAGGTCAAAATACAGCGGCAGCTCGGGGTAACGCGTGGCCAGCCGCTCGGCGATCGCCATCAGGTCATCCAGTGCCGCCAGTACCGCAGCCGGTGCACGGCCAAGACGCACACGCGCCTCGGCCAGCACTTCACGGCCACCGCACAGCTCGGTGAGCGAGCGCAGCATGCCGGCCAGGTCCGCTGGCAGCTTGGCGGTCAGCTCGATCACTTCGTCGACGGCCTTGCGCTGCAAGGCATCGAACAGTTGTTGCTCGATCGCACCCGACAGGCCGGCAGCACGGGCCAGGCCACGGTAGATACCGACATGGCCAAGGTCCATGTGCACATCCGGCACATCGGCCAGTTGCAGCATGGCCAGCATCAGGCTGATCACCTCGACGTCGCTGACCGGGCTGGCGTCGCCGTACAGCTCGGCACCGAGCTGGATCGGGCTGCGCGAAGTCGACAGCGCCCGCGGCAAAGCGTGCAGCACGCTGCCGGCATAGCACAGGCGGCTCGGCCCTTCACGACGCAGGGTGTGCGCATCGATGCGCGCAACCTGCGGGGTGATGTCGGCACGGAAACCCATCTGCCGGCCCGATTGCGGGTCGATGACCTTGAAGGTCCGCAGGTCCAGGTCCTGGCCGGCACCGGTGAGCAGCGATTCCAGGTACTCGATATGCGGGGTCACGACGAAGTCATAACCCCAGCTCTGGAACAGATCCAACACCTGCCGACGCGCGATCTCGATGCGCGCCGCCTCAGGTGGCAGTACTTCTTCGATGCCATCTGGCAGCAGCCAGCGGTCTACCGTTGCCATTTCGCCATTTCCCCTATGGTCCGGGCGGCCTGCCCGCGGGCGAGCCTTGAGTGAAGCAGGTATCGGCAAACAATGGCGCGCAGCACCGATTCCAGCGCTACCGCCGTGCCTATACCCTCGAATACCTTGGGCTGCTCTGTAGACCCGAGCCGGGTTTGAACCGTTCGATCTTGCAGACGCAAAAAAGCCGGGAATTTCCCGGCTGCCGCATCATACACCCGTTTTCTCGCGGGATCACCCCGCCAGGCGTTTTAGCCGCCCGGCGGGGTAGATGCTTATGGCTTGGTCTTGCCCATGAAGCGGAAGAACTCGCTGCTCGGATCGAGCACCAGTACATCGCTCTTGTCGGCAAAGCTCTCGCGGTAGGCCTTGAGGCTACGGTAGAACGCGTAGAACTCCTGGTCCTGACCGTAGGCCTTGGCGTAGATCGACGCGGCCTGGGCATCGCCGTCACCGCGGGTTTCTTCCGATTCCCGGTAGGCTTCAGCCAGCAGTACACGGCGCTGACGATCGGCGTCGGCACGGATGCCTTCGGCCAGCTCGTTACCCTTGGCGCGGTGCTCGCGGGCTTCACGCTCACGCTCGGTGCTCATCCGCTCGAACACGCTGCGGTTGACTTCCTTGGGCAGGTCGATGGCCTTGACGCGAACGTCGACCACTTCGATACCCAGTTCCTTGCTGGCCATGCGGTTCAGCGATGCAGTGATGTCAGCCATCAGCGCGTCACGTTCACCGGAGACCACTTCGTGCAGGGTGCGCTTACCGAACTGGTCACGCAGGCCGCTTTCCAGACGGCGCGACAGACGTTCGTCGGCGATCTGCTTGAGGCCCGAGGTCGCGGTGTAGAAGCGCTCGGCGTCCTTGACCCGCCATTTGGCGTAGGCATCGACCATCACCGCTTTCTTTTCCAGGGTCAGGAAGCGCTGGGTCGGGGCGTCCAGGGTCATCAGGCGGGCGTCGAACTTGCGCACCTGGTTGACGTAAGGAACCTTCACATGCAGGCCAGGCTGGACATCAGCCTGGACCACACGACCAAATTGCAGGAGTACCGCACGCTCGGTCTGGGCCACGATGTAGAAGCTGTTCCAGGCCACGATCGCCAGCACCACGGCCACGATCAGGGCGATCAGCGATTTATTGCTCATCAGCGGCTCTCCCTAGTACGCAACTGTGTTTGCTGCTGTTGCAGCTCCGCCGCGCGGTTGGCCGCATCGGCGTTGGCCGACGGCGCAACGGTGACCGGGGCAGAGCCGGAACGGCTGCCCTGCACCATCTTGTCCAGCGGCAGGTACAGCAGGTTGCTCTGGCCGTCCTTGCCGGAAACCAGGACCTTGCTGGTGTTGCTGTAGACTTCCTGCATGGTGTCCAGGTACAGGCGCTGACGGGTCACTTCAGGGGCCTTGCGGTACTCGGCGACCAGTTTGGTGAAGCGGTCGGCCTCACCCTTGGCGCGCGAGACGACTTCGTCGCGGTAACCGTTGGCATCCTCGATGATCCGCTGGGCCTGACCACGGGCTTCCGGCACCACGCCATTGGCGTAGGACTCGGCCTGGTTGCGGGCACGCTGCTCGTCTTCACGGGCACGGATCACGTCATCGAAGGCTTCCTGCACTTCACGCGGGGCTGCCGCGCTCTGTACGTTGACCTGGGTGACGGTGATACCGGTACGGTAGGTATCGAGGAAACGCTGCAGGCGCTCCTTGATTTCCACGGCCATCTGCTCACGACCTTCGGTCAGCACCTTGTCCATCGCGGTGGAACCCACCACGTGACGCAAGGCACTGTCGGTCGCGTGCTGCAGGCTGATTTCAGGCTGATCGACGTTCAGCACGAAATCCTGCAGGTTGGTGATCTTGTACTGCACGGTCAGCGGCACCTCGACGATGTTCTCGTCTTCGGTCAGCATCTGCCCCTGCTTGGTATAGGCACGTTCGCGAGTAACGTTCTCCATGTACTTGCGATCGATCGGCGGGAAGTAGATGTTCAGGCCCGGCCCTACGGTTTCGTAGTATTTGCCGAAGCGCAGCACGACTGCCTGCTCCTGTTCGTCGACCACGTACACGGCGCTGTACAGCCAGATAGCTGCAAGCACGGCGAGACCGATGCCGAGCAGGCCGAAGCCACCGCCCTTGCCGATGCCGCCATCACCACCGCGTTTCTTGCCACTGCCGAACATGCCGTTCAGGCTGTCCTGCAGCTTGCGGAAGGCCTCGTCGAGATCCGGTGGCCCTTTCTTGTCGCCACCACGGCGCCCGCCCCACGGATCCTGATTGTTCGAGTTGCCACCCGGCTCATTCCAAGCCATAGCGCTCTCCATCTGATAAAGCAAAGACGCGCCCACGGCGCGCCGTCCAATGCTACAGAATGCCTGTCACGGCTGCCCGACCGCGTCGCCGGGCATTTATTGCAAAGTATGTTGCTCGATGAACTCCAGCGGCTGCAAACCTTCGCGGCTGACCAGGCGGTTCAACTCCACCCGCGGCAATCGCACAGCCAGCAGGCTGCTGCCTTCATCGTCATGCTCTTCGCTCTGCACCGCACCCAGTTCAAAGAACTGCGCGCGCAGCCGGGCGAAACGCTGCTCAAGGCGCAAGGTACCGACAAACAGGTCATCCCCCAGCAATTCGGCGACCGCCTGCCCCACCAGCTCCAGCCCCCGACCATCGCGGGCCGAGACCCAGACCCGTTGCGGCTTGCCATCGGCATCGCGCTGAATCTGCGGCTCGACACCTTCAAGCAGGTCGAGTTTGTTATAGACCTCGAGGATCGGCAAGCCTTCTGCACCGATCTCTCCCAGTACCGCCATGACCTGCTCGATCTGCGCCATGCGCTCAGGCTCATGGGCGTCGATCACGTGCAGCAGCAGGTCGGAGTTGCTCGACTCTTCGAGCGTAGCCCGAAATGCCTCGACCAGCTTGTGCGGCAGGTGACGAATGAAGCCCACGGTGTCGGCCAGCACGATCGGCCCGAGGTCGTCGAGCTCAAGCCGGCGCAGGGTCGGGTCGAGGGTCGCGAACAACTGGTCGGCGGCATAGACCTCGGACTGGGTCAGGGCGTTGAACAGGGTGGACTTGCCGGCGTTGGTGTAGCCGACCAGGGAAACCGAGGGGATATCCGCCCGTTTACGGCCACGGCGAGCTTGTTCACGCTGGCTGCGGACCTTCTCCAGGCGCGCCTTGATCTGGCGCAGGCGTACCCGCAGCAGGCGGCGGTCGGTTTCCAGCTGGGTTTCACCCGGGCCGCGCAGGCCGATACCGCCTTTTTGCCGCTCAAGGTGAGTCCAGCCACGCACCAGCCGCGTGCTCATGTGCTCGAGCTGGGCCAGTTCGACCTGCAGCTTGCCTTCATGGGTACGCGCCCGCTGGGCGAAGATGTCGAGAATCAGACCGGTGCGGTCAAGCACGCGACACTCGAAGACTCGTTCGAGGTTACGTTCCTGACTGGGGGTGAGGGTGTGATTGAAAATCACCAAATCTACCTGTTCGGCGTTGACCAGGTCGCGTAACTCTTCGACCTTGCCGCTGCCAATCAGGTATTTGGCGGTGGGCTGATGTCGCGCCACATTGGCGAACGCGACAATATCGGCCCCAGCCGACAGTGCCAGCTCCTGAAACTCCTGCGGATCTTCGCGCGCCTCAGGGTTCTGACCTTCCAAGTGAACGAGGACTGCCCGTTCACCACCACCGTGGCGCTCAAAGAACAAAGCAGACTCCTATCAGGCGTTACCTGGCTCAGCGTCGCCTTGCTCTGATTCGGTTGCGCTAGGCAGACGGATCGGACGCACAGGGACAACTGTCGAGATGGCGTGCTTGTAAACCATCTGGCTGACGGTGTTCTTCAGCAGAATCACGAACTGGTCGAAGGATTCGATCGTGCCTTGCAGCTTGATACCGTTAACCAGATAGATCGAAACCCCAACTTTTTCTTTTCTCAAAGTATTCAAGTAAGGGTCTTGTAGCGAATGCCCTTTTGACATATGCCGCACTCCTGTAAGGATCAATAGTAAAAAAATCAAAGAAAAACTGATGGCTCAAGCCGCCCCACCCCAAGGATAGACGGCTATTGCAAGGACTCAGCTCAATATGGAGACCGATCCAAGGTATTTCAAGGTGCGAGACAGATTGTCGCAGGCCAGGCTGTCCAACCAGTGCAGGTCAGCCCAACTACGCAACCAGGTGAACTGCCGCTTCGCCAATTGGCGAGTGGCAATAATGCCGCGCTCCTGCATTTCCACTGAAGTCAACTTGCCATCAAGGTGATCCCAGACCTGGCGATAACCAACCGCCCGTATAGACGGCAGCCCCGCATGCAAGTCACTTCTGGCTCGCAGCAATCGGACCTCGTCAACGAAGCCCTGTTCCAGCATTTGCCCGAATCTTAGCGCAATCCGCTCGTGCAATACGTGTCGATCGGCAGGCGCAATGGCCAGGCTGGCGACAGTATAGGGCAATTGGCCCGCTGCGGACGTGCCTGCGGCGCTACTTTCCGCGGATTGACGCTGGCGATGTGACGTCATCGTCAGGCCGCTGACCCGGTAGACCTCCAGCGCGCGGATCAGCCGCTGCGGGTCATTGGGATGAATACGCGCCGCCGATTCCGGGTCGACCGCCGCCAGTTGCTGGTGCAGGGCGTGCAAGCCGAGGCGCTGGACCTCGTCTTCGAGTTCGGCACGCACCTGCGGGTCAGCCGCCGGCATGTCTGCCAGGCCTTCGAGCAATGCCTTGTAATAAAGCATGGTGCCGCCGACCAGCAGGGGGATTTTGCCGCGCGCGGTGATATCGGCCATGGCCTCCAGCGCATCGCGACGAAAATCGGCGGCCGAATAGCTTTCAGCCGGGTCAAGGATGTCGATCAAGCGATGCGGATGGGCAGCCAGAATCTCTTTGGATGGCTTGGCGGTGCCAATGTCCATGCCACAGTAGACCAGCGCCGAGTCGACACTGATCAGCTCGCATGGCAGGACCTTGGTCAGCTCGATGGCAAGGTCGGTCTTGCCCGCCGCAGTCGGGCCCATGAGGAATATCGCTGGAGGTTTGCCACTCATGTCATCGACCGCGCAGGAACAGTTTGTCCAGATCGTCCAGGCCCATCTGGGTCCAGGTCGGTCGGCCATGGTTGCATTGACCGCTGCGCTCGGTGTTTTCCATGTCGCGCAGCAGGCCGTTCATTTCCGGGATGGCCAGGCGCCGGTTGGCGCGGATCGCGCCGTGGCAGGCCATGGTCCCGAGCAGTTCGTTCAGGTGCGCCTGAATACGGTCGCTGGTGCCGTATTCCATCAGGTCCGCCAGTACATCCTGAACCAGGCGATTGGCCTCGGCTTGCTTGAGCAGCGCCGGAATCTGCCGGATCGCCAGGCTTTCCGGGCCCAGGCGCTGCAACTCGAAGCCCAGGCGCTGGAACCACTCGGCGTGCTCTTCGGCGCAATCGGCTTCGCGCTGGCTCAAAGCCAGGGATTCCGGCACCAGCAGCGGTTGGCCGCTGAGGCCTTCGCTGGCCATGGCCACCTTGAGGCGCTCGTACATGATCCGCTCATGGGCGGCGTGCATGTCAACCAGCACCAGGCCGACGGCGTTTTCGGCAAGGATATAGATGCCCTTGAGCTGAGCCAGGGCGTAACCCAGAGGCGGGATGTCGCCCTGGCCTTCGGGCAATGCAGCAGGCGCGGCATCGTTCAGTGGGGCAAAGAACTCACGGTACACACCCTGGGCTTCGGCCGCAGGCAATGCCTGGGCTGGCCGCGGTGTGTACTGATACTGATAGCCAGCGCCACTGCCATTGCTGCCCAGGGACGGGCGCAGGCCTGGCTCGGCAGGCGGCTGCTCGAGCAGATTGGCGGCCAGGCGCATCTCGCCCTGAGGTCCGAACTCACCCGCCTGAATGCCGCTGGGACGGACGATCTCGCCGGTCGCAGCAGGCGCGGCCAACTGGTCTTCCGGGCGCACATCGGCCAGGGCGCGGTGCAAGGTGCCGTATAGAAAGTCGTGAACCATGCGCCCGTCACGGAAGCGCACTTCGTGCTTGGTCGGGTGCACGTTGACGTCGACGCCTGTCGGGTCGACTTCGAGAAACAGCACAAAGGTCGGGTGCCGACCGTTGAACAGCACGTCGCGATAAGCCTGGCGCACGGCGTGGGCGACTAGCTTGTCGCGCACTGCGCGGCCGTTGACGAAGAAGTACTGAAGGTCGGCCTGACTGCGCGAGAAGGTCGGCAGGCCGACCCAGCCCCACAGGTGCAAGCCGTTGCGCTCGACTTCGATCGGCAGCGCCTGCTCAAGGAAGCCCGGGCCACAAATAGCGGCTACGCGGCGAGCGCGAGCAGTGTCGTCATGGGCTTCGTGCAGGCTGAGAATGCTTTTGCCGTTGTGACGCAGGTGAAAACCCACGTCGAAACGCGCCAGCGCCAGGCGCCGGATCACTTCCTGCAGGTGATCGAATTCAGTTTTCTCGGTCTTGAGGAACTTGCGCCGGGCTGGAGTATTGAAGAACAGGTCGCGCACTTCCACCGAGGTGCCGACCGGATGCGCCGCAGGCTGCACCCGCGGGGCCATGTCGCGGCCTTCGGTTTCCACCTGCCAGGCCTGCTCGGCGTCACGGGTGCGCGAGGTCAGGGTCAGGCGGGCGACCGAACTGATCGAGGCCAGGGCCTCACCACGAAAGCCCAGGCTCATGACCCGCTCGAGGTCTTCCAGGTCGCGGATCTTGCTGGTGGCGTGCCGGGCCAGGGCCAGCGGCAGGTCATCGGCAGCGATACCGCCACCGTCGTCGCGCACCCGCAGCAACTTGACGCCGCCCTGCTCGACTTCGACGTCGATGCGTTTGGCACCGGAGTCCAGGCTGTTTTCCAGCAGCTCCTTGATTACCGAGGCCGGGCGCTCGACTACCTCACCAGCAGCAATCTGGTTGGCCAGCCGCGGGCTGAGCAGCTCGATCCGGGCACTGCTGCTCATTGCTGGGCCGCCAGTGCTGTGGTCGGGATGTTCAGGTGCTGGCCGACTTTCAGCTCATCGGTCTTCAGGCTGTTGGCGCTGCGCAGGCTGGCAACGCTGACCTGATAGCGCACGGCGATCATCGCCAAGGTCTCGCCCGGGCGCACCGAATGCTCGCGTGGGCCCTGGGCAATCTTGCCGCTGTCACGCAGCCAGGCGACATAAGTGCCCGGCGGCGGGTTCTGCTGGAAGAACTGGCGCACGCCACTGTGAATCGAGCGGGCGAGGGACTGCTGGTGGCTCGGGGTCGCCAGCTTGGCGGCCTCGTTGGCGTTGGAGATAAAGCCGGTTTCCACCAGGATCGACGGGATGTCCGGCGATTTCAGCACCATGAACCCGGCCTGTTCGACGCGCTGCTTGTGCAGCGGCGTGATACGGCCCATGTTGCCCAGGACCTTCTGCCCGACGTTGAGGCTGGAGCTCAGCGAAGCGGTCATCGACAGGTCGAGCAGCACACCGGCGAGCATGCGGTCCTTGTCATCGAGGCTAACGTTACCGGCACCACCGATCAGGTCGGAGCGGTTTTCGCTGTCGGCCAGCCAGCGCGCGGTTTCCGAGGTGGCACCGCGATCGGACAAGGCGAACACCGAGGCACCAAACGCGGCCTTGGACGGCGCGGCGTCAGCGTGGATCGAAATGAACAGGTCGGCGCCCTTCTTGCGGGCAATCTCGGTGCGTTTACGCAGCGGGATGAAGTAGTCGCCGGTACGGGTCAGCTCGGCGCGGAAGCCCTTCTCGGAGTTGATCTGGCGCTGCAGTTCCTTGGCGATGGCCAGGACGATGTCTTTTTCGTGTTGGCCGCGCGAGCCGGAAGCCCCCGGGTCTTCACCGCCGTGACCGGCGTCGATGGCGATGACGATGTCACGCTTGCCATTGGGCACCGGGGTCAGCTTGATCGCCGGTTGTGCCGGAGTCACCGGCACCGCAGGCGTGGTGGCGACCGGCGGGGTCGGCGGCGGGGTGACGGCGTCGGCCTCCTGGTCGAACAGATCGACCACCAGGCGGTTGCCGTACTGCGCGTTGGGCGCCAGGGTGAAGCTCTTGGGCGTCACCGACTTCTTGAGGTCAACCACCACGCGCAGGTCGGTGGGCGTACGCTGGGCCGAGCGCACGCTGGTAATCGGGGTGTTGGAGGTGGACACTGAAAGCGGCGCGGCCAGGGTCGCGCCATTGATGTCGATCACCAGGCGATCCGGGGCGGTCAGGGTAAATACGCTGTGCTGCACAGGGCCCGAGAGGTCGAAGACCAGCCGTGTGTTATCCGGCGCTCGCCATAAACGCATACTTTTGACTTGCGTAACGGCCAGAGCGTCCACGGCTACTGCCGTAAGCAGCAGTCCTACGACAGAAACCAGTGCGCGAATGCGCATACCTATCCCCATTTTCTATTTGAATTCCAAGGCCAGAGCGGCACACCAGGCTTCGCCACGTGCCCCCTGCGGCGACAGGTTGAGCGAACGACCGCTCGCCTGGGGGCTTATGGTAATGGTCAGGTCGGGCTTTGGCAAAATGCCCGCCCCTTTTTGGGGCCATTCGAACAGGCACAGGGCGTCATCTTCGAAGTAATCGCGGATGCCCATGAACTCCAGCTCCTCCGGATCGACCAGACGGTAGAGGTCGAAATGGAAGGCGCGGATGTCGCCAATCTCGTAAGGCTCAACCACTGTAAAGGTAGGACTTTTTACTGCGCCTTGGTGCCCAAGGCCACGAATAATGCCTCGCGACAGGGTGGTCTTGCCGGCCCCCAGGTCCCCTTCAAGAAAAATCACGCCGTGACCTTGGGTCACTTCGGCAATGCGGTTGCCGAAGTGGACCATGGCCTCTTCATCGGCCAAAAACAGGGTTATGCCAGACACGCTGAATGCTCCTCCAATAACTGACGAATTGCCGGGGCCATATCGCTGGCCGCCAGGCCACGGCCCTGAACGCCCAGGCGCTCGCCGGCGCAGGCATGCAGCCAGACGCCCAGGCAGGCCGCTTCCCAGGCCGACATGCCCTGGGCCAGCAAGGCGCCGAGCACACCACTGAGCACATCACCCAGGCCGGCGCCAGCCATCGCCGGATGACCGCGCGAGCAGAGCGCCAGTTGCCCCGCCGGATCGGCCACCAGGGAGCCAGAGCCTTTCAGCACACATACGACCGCATATTTACGCGCGAGTTTGCGCGCCGCGCCAGGCCGGTCGGCCTGCACGGCTTCGGTGGATACACCAAGCAGACGAGCGGCCTCCCCCGGATGCGGGGTAATGATGCTGCCTTTGGGCAGCGGCAAGGGCGTGCAAGCCAGCAGGTTGAGGGCATCGGCGTCCCACACCTGTGGCACCTGGCTGCTGGCCACCGCCGACAACAGGCTGCGCCCCCAGGCCGCTTGGCCGAGGCCAGGGCCAACCACCAGCACCGAAGCCCGCTCGATCGGCGTCATCAATTGATTGGCCGAATGCACGCCCAGGCTCATCACCTCGGGCAAGCGGGCCATGGCCGCGGGCACATGCTCAGGCCGGGTGACCAGCGACACCAGCCCGGCGCCGCAGCGCAAAGCGGCTTCGGCACTGAGCAGCGCCGCGCCGCCGGTACCGCGATCACCACCGACCACCAGCACATGGCCGAAGTCGCCTTTATGAGCGCCGGCATGACGTGGTGCCAGGGGCGCAAGGGTGACGCTGGTGAGCCGATGCGGCTCGTTTGTGGGGTGTTTGGTCTGAGGCATGGGTCAAAGGCTCTGATGTCTGGCAGAATTATACGCACCTGAGTCCGTATTGCCTTATTCCCATGCCTGCTTCTGCCCCCGACCTACCCGCACTGGCCCAATCGATCAAGGATTGGGGCCGAGAGCTTGGCTTTGCCCATGTCGGCATCGCCGGGGTAGACCTGGGCGAGCACGAAAAACACCTGGAACGCTGGCTCGAAGCCGGCTACCACGGCGAAATGGACTACATGGGCGCCCACGGCAGCAAGCGCTCGCACCCGGATGAGCTGGTGCCAGGCACCTTGCGCGTGGTCTCGCTGCGCATGGACTACCTGCCGGGCGACACGCGCATGGCCCAGCAACTGGCCCAACCGGAGAAGGCCTACATCTCCCGTTACGCCCTGGGTCGCGATTACCACAAGCTGGTGCGCAAACGCGTGCAACACCTGGCCGAGCGCATCCAGAAGGACATAGGCCCGTTTGGCTTTCGTGCTTTTGTCGACAGCGCCCCGGTGCTGGAAAAGGCCATTGCCGAGCAGGCCGGGCTGGGCTGGATCGGCAAGAACACCCTGCTGCTCAATCGCAAGGCCGGGAGTTACTTCTTTCTCGCCGAACTGTTCGTCGATATGCCGCTGCCGGTCGACCCACCGCAGGCCAGCGAACATTGCGGGCGCTGCAGCGCCTGCCTGGACATCTGCCCGACCCAGGCCTTTGTTGGCCCGTATGTGCTGGATGCCAGGCGCTGTATCTCGTACCTGACCATCGAGCTGAAAAGCGCGATCCCCGAAGAGCTGCGACCGTTGATCGGTAATCGGGTGTTCGGTTGCGACGACTGCCAGATTGTCTGCCCGTGGAACCGTTTTGCCCGCCCTACCGGCGAGAGTGACTTCAAGCCCCGGCACAACCTCGATAGCGCCGGGCTTGCCGAGCTGTTCATGTGGGATGAGCAGACCTTCCTCGACAGCACCGAAGGCTCACCGCTGCGCCGTGCCGGTTATGAGCGCTGGTTGCGCAACCTGGCGGTGGGCTTGGGCAATGCGCCGTCGACTATCCAGGTACTGGAGGCGCTCAAGGCGCGGCAGGATTTTCCGTCGGAGCTGGTGCGCGAGCATGTGGAGTGGGCGTTGGCGCAGCATACCGAGCGGCAGGCTGGCTGAATCAGCGGCGCGGCCATCGCTGGCAAGCCAGCTCCCACAGGGGACCAGGCGGGTTGCATTATTGAGACCGGTCAGGGGCTATGTGGGAGCTGGCTGAATCAGCGATGAGGCCGGCACAAGCAAATCAATGCTCGTCGTTGTAATGAAACTTCGGCATCTCCCAATGGAACCGAATCGCCAGCAGCCGTAGCAGGAAGCCGCCAAACAAGGTCAGCAAAATCGCCTGCTCGCCCGGCACATTGAAGTACACACAGCCCAGGTAGAACCAGGCCGCAGCGAACGACACACTGGCATACAACTCGCGGCGGAAGATCAGCGGAATATCGTTACAGAAGATATCCCGAAGAATGCCGCCAAACACCCCGGTAATCACCCCGCTGATCGATGCCACCAGCATGCCCTGGCCCATTTCCAGCGCGGTCATGCAGCCAATCAGGGTGAAGGCCACCAGCCCCAGGGCATCGAGCACCAGGAACAGTGAGCGCAGGTGGCGCATCAGCGGCGCAATAAAGATGGTCATCAGCGCCGCGAAACTGGTCAGCACCAGGTATTCCGGGTGCTTGACCCAGGTCAGCGGGTAATGCCCCAGCAGCACGTCGCGCACCGAGCCACCACCCAGAGCGGTGATGCAGGCGATCAGCACCACACCGAACCAGTCCATGCCGCGACGGCCAGCAGACAGTGCACCGGTCATGGCTTCGGCGGTGATAGCAATGAGGTAGAGCATCAACAACATGGCGCAGATCCGTGCAAAGGGGCGCGCAGTCTAACCAGTTGCCACAGGCACCAAAAGGGGGCGCCGCGCGGATTGTCTGTACAAGCCGGCGGCGCTGCACTCAGAACTTGATGAAGTGCTCGCGATAATGGCGCAGTTCGTTGATCGACTCGCGAATATCGTCCAGTGCCAGGTGGGTGCCACCCTTCTTGAAGCTGTCGCGCACTTCCGGGGCCCAGCGTGCCGCCAGCTCCTTGAGGGTCGAAACGTCGAGGTTGCGGTAGTGGAAGTAGTTTTCCAGGTTGCGCATGTGGCGGTAGAGGAACCGGCGGTCCTGGCAGATGCTGTTGCCACAGATCGGCGACTTGCCCTTCGCTACCCACTGCTCCAGGAAGGCGATGGTCCGGGCCTCGGCTTCGGCCATGCTGACCTTACTGTCCTTGACCCGTTGGGTCAGGCCGGAGGCGCCGTGGGTGCGAGTGTTCCACTCATCCATGCGCGCCAGCACCTCGTCACTGTGGTGGATAGCGATCACCGGGCCTTCAGCCAGGGTGTTGAGGTCGCTGTCGGTGACGATGGTGGCCATTTCGATAATGACGTCTTGATCCGGATCCAGACCGGTCATTTCCAGGTCGATCCAGATCAGGTTCTGTGGGTTCTGCATGATTCTGCTCCTCGGTAGGTGCGCAGTTTAGCCTAGTGGAGCGTGCTAAACTCCCCGCCGTTAAATATTGCCTCCCGAACACGGAACCTTCATGGCCAAACGCCAGCTCAATCGACGCCAGAACTGGCGCATCGAAAAAATCCAGGGTGAACGCGCTGCCCGCGCCGCCAAACGCGAACAACAGACCCTGAAGGAGCTCGAAGGCGGCGACCTCGGCCCGGAACAACTGGGCCTGGTCATCGCCCACTTTGGCGTGCAGGTCGAAGTCGAAGCCCAGGACGGCGACGTTGCCGGCCAAGTGTTCCGTTGCCACCTGCGGGCCAACCTGCCGGCGCTGGTGACTGGCGACAAGGTGGTGTGGCGTGCGGGCAACCAGGGCATTGGCGTGATCGTAGCGCAATTGCCACGCCACACCGAGTTGTGCCGCCCGGACAGCCGCGGCCAGCTCAAGCCGGTGGCGGCAAACGTCGACCTGATCGTGATCGTTTTCGCACCGGCACCGGAACCTCATGCCAACCTGATCGACCGCTATCTGGTAGCGGCCGAACATGCCGGCATCCGACCCTTGCTGCTGCTGAACAAGGCGGACCTGATCGACGAACAGAATGCCCCGGCACTCAATGCATTGCTGGCGGTGTACCGGCAGCTCGGCTACCCGCTACTGGAAGTGTCGGCCCACCACGGCAATGGCATGGCGCAGTTGCAGGCACAGCTCGACGGCCATATCAGTGTGTTTGTCGGGCAGTCCGGGGTTGGCAAGTCGTCGCTGGTCAACAGCCTGTTACCTGAAGTGCAGACCCGCGTCGGTGATCTGTCGGAATGGTCCGGCCAGGGTACCCACACCACTACCACCGCCCGTCTTTACCACTTCCCCGGTGGTGGCGAACTGATCGACTCCCCGGGCATCCGCGAATTCGGCCTGGGCCATGTCAGCCGCGCCGATGTCGAAGCCGGCTTCATCGAGTTCACCGACCTGCTCGGCACCTGCCGCTTCCGCGACTGCAAACACGACCGCGAGCCCGGTTGCGCCCTGCTCAAGGCCCTCGAAGACGGCCGCGTGCAACAACAGCGGATGAACAGCTATCGCTCGATCATCGCCAGCCTGCCGCAAGACAGCTACTGAAACGCATGAGGCTCGGAAACGAGCCTCAACCCGCTGTTTTGTAGGACCAGCCTGTAGGACTTTTTACCCAAACAAGTAGGGCGCATCTTGTTTGTTGGTCGTACCTTGCTGTCCGGAAGACTTTCGCTGATTGTCACCTTTCAAGATTCGCCGCCATGAAGCGAATCAACCCATGCCCTGCGTATGAAAGGAATCAACCATGACAATTCAGCTTTTGCGCATCGATGCCACTCCCTCCAGCGTGGGAGGGCACTACTGATGCCAGTCTTTATCAGTTATCGCCACAGCGAACGCCTGGACGCCTTCATTATCAATGAACGGCTCAAGCTCGAAGGCATCAGTACCCAACTGGACCTGTTCGACAGTGGGGCACAGCAGACCACCGACGATATCAGCGGCATCATCCGCCGCAACATCAGCCAGTGCACTCATCTGATCGCCGTGCTCGCCCCCGAGACCGCCGATGCCTGGTGGGTACCCTTCCAGCTCGGCGCCGCCACCCTGGTCAACCGCCGGGTAGCCTTCTACCAGTGCGCAGAGGCTACATTGCCGGCGTATCTCGAAAAGTGGCCAACCATGACCAACCGCGAACACATCGACCTGTACGTTCGCGCCTACCATGACGAGCAGACCTTCAAGCGCTCCATTGACAGTGAAGCCTGCGAGGCCAATGCCACCAACCGCTCCAACGCCGACTTCTTCCATGCCGACCTGAAGGCCAAGATCCGCCGCGGCTTCTAGCCTGTAGCGCAAAAAAACGCCCGTGGGCATCGCTGCGCACGGGCGTTTTCACGCAAGCAGGCTTACTGCTTGTTTTCGTCCATCTTCAACACGCCGTCTTCGAAGATGTTCAGCTTCTGACGCAACTCCCGTGGCTGCATCGGCTCGGGCTCGGCCGCCGGGGCCTGCTCTTGCGTTGCACCCGGTGCCGGCGTCGCGGTGCCTGGCTGTGCGGCATCGGGGGCGGCAGGCTGGTTCTGCTCGCCTTCGATGGTGCGCTGGGCCTTCTTGGTCAGGACGATGATGTCGATACGGCGGTTGACCGGATTGAGCGGGTTCTGCCGGTCGAACAACGACGACGATGCATAGCCCACCACCCGCGCCACCTGGGTATCCGGGTAGCCACCGGCGACCAGCGCGCGACGGGCCGCGTTGGCGCGGTTGGCCGACAGCTCCCAGTTGCCGAAGTCACCAGTACCGGCGTACGGCTTGGCATCGGTATGGCCACTGATGCTGATCTTGTTCGGCACCGCCTTGATGGTATCGGCCATCGCCAGCAGGATGTCCTCGAAGTACGGCTGCAAGCGCGCACTGCCAAGGTCGAACATCGGCCGGTTCTCGGCGTCCATGATCTGGATGCGCAGCCCGTCCTGGGTGATCTCGAAGAGAATCTGGTCCTTGAACTTCTGCAGCTGCGGGTTCTCTTCGACCTTGTTCTGCAGCTCCTGCAGCAGCAACTCCAGGCGCTCGCGCTCGACCTGCTCGGCCATGCTCTCGACCTTGTCCTGGTCCAGCTGCAGGCTGGTGTCAGGGGTTGGCTCGGACTTCACTTCCGGGTTAATGGTCTTTTCCGGGGCGAGTTGGGGCGAACCGCCCAGATCGATGATGTAGGGTGTACCGCTTTCGGAGAAACCGATCGGGTCCTTGAAATAGCCGGCAATGGCAATCTTCTGCTCGGGCGTGGCCGTCGACAGCAGCCACAGCACCAGGAAGAACGCCATCATCGCCGTGGCAAAGTCGGCGAAGGCAATCTTCCAGGCGCCACCGTGGTGGCCGTCGCCAAAGCGCTTGATGCGCTTGACGATAATGGGCTGATTATTTTCCATGGCTTAGCGACCGCGAACTGCTTGTTCCAGCTCGGCGAAGCTCGGGCGGTGGGCAGGGAAAAGCACCTTGCGCCCGAATTCCACGGCCAGCGATGGCGGCATGCCCGAGGCCGAAGCCACCAGCGAGGCCTTGATCGCCTCATAGACGTTCAGCTCTTCCTTGGCGTCATGGCGCAAGGACGTGGCCAGCGGGCCGAAGAAACCGTACGCGGCGAGAATACCGAAGAAGGTACCGACCAGCGCTGCACCGACGTGCAGGCCGATGGACTTCTGGTCGCCATCGCCCAGCGAGGCCATGGTCACCACGATCCCCAGTACCGCGGCAACGATACCGAAACCCGGCATGCCGTCGGCGATGCCGTTGACGGCATGGGACGGGTGCTCGAGTTCTTCCTTCATGCTCAGCAGTTCCATGTCGAACAGGCCCTCAAGCTCGTGCGGGGCCATGTTGCCGGTGGACATGATGCGCAGGTAGTCACAGATGAACGCGGTCATGCGTTCATCACCCAGTACCGCCGGATACTTGGCGAAAATCGGGCTGGCAGCGGCGTCTTCGATATCGGCTTCGATCGCCATCATGCCTTCGCGACGGGATTTGTTGAGAATCTCGTAGACCAGGCCCAACACCTCGATATAGAAGGTGTGGGTAAAACGCGTGCCGAACATCTTCAGCGACTTCTTGACTACATGCATGGTCATGTAGCCAGGGTTGGCCTGGAGGAACGCACCGAATGCAGCGCCACCGATAATCAGCACTTCGAAAGGCTGGATCAGGGCCGCAATCTTGCCGTGGGAAAGTACATATCCGCCGAGCACACTCGCGAATACGACGATGATGCCGATAATTTTAGCCATAGATAGAAAGCACTTACTGTCGTGGTCAGGGTCGTGAGCGGAAGTTAAAAAAACTCTTCTTCTACTTATCGGCAGAACTGCGCCAGACTATAGTCAGTCAAGGCGAAAAGCCAGTTCGGCCTACCTCCAGCATGCCTATTGAAACCATCGTGCCAAGTCAAACACCAAAAACACTCGATGCCTGGGTCAAGCTCCTCGACAGCGTACGCTTGCCAGTTCCGCTGGCCAGTTACGAGCGGGTAAAAATCGCCATCGGCGATAGCCGCCGCTCGTTGCGCGACATCGCCGAACTGATGCAGGACAGCCCGGCACTGGTGCTCAGTGTCATGCGTGAGGCCAACCACCACAGCAATACCAGCACCGGCGAGGCAGCCGAGAGCCTGGAGGTCGCGCTCAACCGCCTGGGCCTGGCGCGCACGGCGGAGTTGCTGGAACGCCTGCCGGCCATGCCCGAGGGCGAGATTGCGCCAACCCTGCGTCAGTTGCAGGTTGTCAGCCAGCATGCCAGCCAGCAAGCCAACGGCCTGTTCGCCAGCCGCCTGGCGCGCCTGTGGCAAGAGATTCACTGGGGCAGCCTGTTGTTCCTCTCGCCGCTGTGGCCGCTGGCGCTGACTCATCCCAAGCTCCTTGATGAGTGGGAGCTGCGCGTGGTGCATAGGGGCGAATCGGCACCCAGGGTGGAAATAGAGCTGTTCGGCGTCCGGGTCATGAGCCTGTGCAAGGCCCTGGCCGAACACTGGCGCCTGCCGGATTGGGTAACACGCGGTTACCATTTGCTCCAGGAAGAGCGCCGGTTACTGGCCCAGGCGATCCTCATCGCCCGTGACCAGGACAGCCTGCACCAGCAACAGCGCCTCGACGATCAGCCGAGCTTGCGCCGCTGGTTCAATCAGCCGGCCAATACCGTGCTACTGGCCAACGGCCTGGCCCTGGCCGCGCAGGTGGGCTGGACCAATCCGCACGTGCAGCGCTGGCAATTGCTCACCAGCCTTTACCTGCAAACTCCGCTGGACGACGTGCAGCAACTGGTGCACCAACAAGCCGCGATCAGCGCCCGTCATCACGCCTGCCCAGGCCTGTTCCACCCGGCCGAATCCCTGCTCTGGCCTTGGCATCAGCAACGCCTGCACCAAGGTCAGATCGCCCCTGCGCCCCCTTCGGCTCAAGCCCTGGGTATCTGGCGCAAGCTCTGCGGCGAGTTGCTGGCCGAGCCCAGCCCGTTCAGCAATGCCATCCACCTGACCACCCTTGCCCGCGACGCCCTGATCGCCTGCGGCATGCAGCGGGTGATGCTACTGATGACCGACAAGACCCAGAGCCAGTTGCGGGTCCATCAGATTGCCGGCGTGCCGGCAGATGCCGCCAGCCTGGTGCTGCCCATTGACCAGAGCAAATTGCTGCAACGCTTGTTGAGCAAATCGGCGCAACTGCGCCTGACCCCGGAAAACCACGCCCAGTTCTCGGCCCTGCTGCCGACCAGCCTGCGCGCACTGTTTCGCAGCGAGCACCTGTTGCTGCGCTCATTGTCGAGCAATGGCCGGGGGGTGATGCTGCTGGTCGCCGACCAGGGCGGCAAGCCATTGGCGGACGTCAGCGTGCAAGCCTTCGGCAAAACTGCGCAATGTATCGAGCGGGCCCTGACCGCCTTCAGCAACCGCAGCGCCTGAGCCATGCGCTACAATCGCCCCCTCTGTTCCGCTCTGGAGACTCTGGATGACTGACTTTTCTGGCTTGCCCCTGGTAATCGAGCCGGCTGACCTGCAAGCCCGGCTGGATGCGCCAGAGCTGATCCTGGTCGACCTGACCAGCGTTAACCGCTACGCCAGCGGGCATATTCCCGGTGCACGCTTCGTCGACCCGAAGCGCACGCAACTGGGCCAGCCTCCAGCGCCGGGCCTGTTGCCGGCCAAGGCCGACCTGGAAAAACTGTTTGCCGAGCTCGGCCATAACGCCAATGCGGTCTACGTGGTCTATGACGACGAAGGCGGCGGCTGGGCCGGGCGCTTCATCTGGTTGCTGGATGTCATCGGTCATTGCCGTTACCACTACCTCAACGGTGGCGCTCAGGCGTGGCCGGCGAGCACCCTCAGCACTGAAGTACCGGCCAATGCCAGCGGCACGCTCAACCTGACCCTGCACGAAGAGCCAACGGCCACCCGCGAATACCTGCAAAGCCGCCTCGGCGCCGCCGACCTGGCGATCTGGGACGCGCGCAGCCCGGCTGAGTACCGGGGCGAGAAAGTCCTGGCTGCCAAGGGCGGGCACATTCCCGGCGCAGTCAATTTCGAGTGGACCGCCGGCATGGACATGAACGATGCCCTGCGCATCCGCAAGGACATGCCCGAGATCCTCGAACAGCTCGGCATCAGCAAAGACAAGGAAGTGGTCACCCACTGCCAGACTCATCACCGTTCCGGCTTTACCTACCTGGTGGCCAAGCATCTGGGCTACCCTCGGGTCAAAGCCTATGCCGGATCCTGGGGCGAATGGGGCAACCACCCCGACACCCCTGTCGAAGTTTAAGGAAACCTAATGAAATCCCGCTTGTTCATCATCAGCCAGTACCTGCTGCCTCACCACCTGCTCTCGCGCCTGGCCGGCTGCATCGCCGAATGCCGCGTGCGCTGGTTCAAGAACGCCTTCACCAGCTGGTTCGCCAAGCGCTACCAGGTGGACATGTCCCAGGCCCTGGTCGAAGACGTCACTGCCTACGAGCACTTCAACGCCTTCTTCACCCGTGCCCTCAAGCCGGGTGCGCGTCCGTTGGACGAAACCCCGGGGGCGATCCTCTGCCCGGCCGACGGTGCCGTCAGCCAGCTCGGCCCGATCGAGCACGGCCGCATCTTCCAGGCCAAGGGCCACAGCTTCAGCGCCCTGGAACTGCTGGGCGGCGACCCTGCCAATGCCGCGCCGTTCATGGGTGGCGAGTTCGCTACCATCTACCTGTCGCCCAAGGACTACCACCGCGTGCACATGCCGCTGGCCGGCACCCTGCGCGAGATGATCTACGTGCCGGGCCGGCTGTTCTCGGTCAACCAGACCACTGCCGAAAACGTTCCGGAACTGTTCGCCCGCAACGAGCGAGTCGTCTGCCTGTTCGATACCGAACGCGGGCCGATGGCCGTGGTGCTGGTGGGCGCGATGATCGTCGCCTCGATCGAAACCGTCTGGGCTGGGCTGGTCACGCCACCCAAGCGTGAACTGAAAACCGTGCGCTACGACGAAGCCAGCCGTGCGCCGATCCATCTGGAAAAAGGCGCCGAACTGGGCCGTTTCAAGCTGGGTTCGACTGCTGTCGTGCTGTTCGGGCCAGAGCAAGTGAAGTGGGCCGAAGAACTTGGCGCCGGCTCGGCGGTGAGCATGGGCCAGCGCCTGGCACTGCCGGCACAAGCCTGAAAATGAAAAAGCCCGCATCAATGCGGGCTTTTTCATACCTGTGGGAGCGGGCTTGCCCCGCGATGAGGCCGGTAAAACCACATCGGTGACGCCTGGTCCGTCAGACGCGACCGTCGCGATCCCGGAAACCCAACAGGTACAGCACAC
This sequence comes from Pseudomonas sp. ZL2, assembly GCF_054788455.1. Taxonomy (NCBI): domain Bacteria; kingdom Pseudomonadati; phylum Pseudomonadota; class Gammaproteobacteria; order Pseudomonadales; family Pseudomonadaceae; genus Pseudomonas; species Pseudomonas sp. ZL2. The sequence goes on from NZ_JBGOGX010000001.1 coordinate 180,730, forward strand.
CATCCAGGCCGAGGGTCGAGATCGCCTGCTTGGCCGACTGCTTGACCAGCGGCTTGGCCCGGAAAGCCACGCCCAGGCCGGCAATCGCCAGCATCGGCAGGTCGTTGGCGCCGTCACCGACGGCAATGGTCTGCTCCATCTGCAGGCCTTCCTTGCGCGCCAGCTCGCCAAGCAGGTCGGCCTTGCGCTGGGCATCGACGATCGGCTCGACCGCCACACCCGTTACCTTGCCATCGACCACTTCCAGCTCGTTGGCGAACACATAATCGATGCCCAGCTTGGCTTGCAGTTGCTTGGCAAAATAGGTGAAGCCGCCGGAGAGGATGGCCGTCTTGTAGCCCAGGCGCTTGAGCTCGGCGAACAGCGTCTCGGCGCCTTCGGTCAGGCGCAGCGAAGCACCGATCTCGTCCAGTACGCCAACGTCCAGACCCTTGAGCAGCGCCAGGCGCTCCTTGAAGCTGGCACGGAAATCCAGCTCGCCGCGCATGGCCCGCTCGGTGATTTCGGAAACCTGCTCGCCTACACCGGCGGCCTTGGCCAGCTCGTCAATGACTTCAGCTTCGATCAACGTCGAGTCCATGTCGAACACCGCCAGGCGGCGGTTGCGACGGAACAGCGAATCCTGCTGGAAGGCGATGTCGACGTTCAGTTCCTGGGCGACGCTGAGGAACTCGGCGCGCAGGGCCTGCGGATCAGCCGGCTCGCCACGTACCGAGAACTCGATGCAGCCCTTGCTCTGCTCAGCCGGCGTATCCAGTGCCACACGACCCGACAGGCGATCGATATGGTCGATATTCAGACCGTACTTGGCCGTGATCGAGCTGACGCGCTGCAATTGTTCGGCAGTGACCTTGCGGGTCAGCAGGGTGACGATATGTCGGGCCTTGCCCTGACCTTCGACCCAATTCTGGTAGTCGGCTTCGGAAACCGGGGTAAAACGTACCTGCTGGTCGAGTTCGTAGCCCGCAAACAGGATGTTCTTGAGCACCGATGAGGCCTTCTCGGTATCCGGGATTTCGACCAGGATGCCAAAGGACAGGGTGTCGTGAATCACCGCCTGACCGATGTCGAGGATGTTCACACCACCCTGGGCCAGGACGCCGGTGATGGCCGCGGTAAGACCCGGGCGGTCTTCACCGGTGATGTTAATCAGAACGATTTCGCGCAAGACGGGCTCCGACTCATTGAAAAAAAGCGCATTCTACCGATTTTCGCTGACCATCGGGCGCAGTCGATACTTTGCCCGCCCCTGAGCGCTCGCTATACTGCGCAGCAACTTCTCCGACATAAAGAGCCGCGCTCTGTGAACCGGCCCACGCCCGTTAAGACCGACAACTTCTTCCTGCTGATCTTCCACGCCCTGCGCCAACGCCGAATACCGCTGGCGCTGCGTATCGCCTGCCATAACGTGTTCCTGGTGGCACTGGCGCTGGTGATCTACGCCTGCGTGATGGGCCTGCAGTTCAAGGAGGCCATGCATGAGCAAGCCGATGCCCTTGGGCAGAGCCTGACCACCCAGACTGCTACCTCGGCCACCGAGCTGCTGGTGTCCAACGACATCCTCAGCCTCAACGTGCTGCTCGGCAACCTGGTGAAGAATCCGCTGGTGGCCCACGCGGCGATCTACAGCGTCGACAACCGGATCCTCGCCGAAGCCGGCCAGCGCCCGAAAAACGGCCTGCTGGGCGAGGCCGAAGGCCTGTACCAGACCAAGATCACCTTCCAGGATGTAACTGCCGGGCAACTGCGCATCAGCCTGGACATGAGCCAGTTCCAGCAGCCGCTGACCATCAGCCTGCAGAGCATGGGCATCCTCGCCGGTATCCTGCTGGCCCTGGCATTGGCCATGAGCCTGCGCCTGGGTCGCTATATCTCCACGCCGCTGTTGCAGCTGCGGGTCTGGCTGCGCGACATCAACGAGTTCACCCCGGCGATCGAGCGCCAGGATGAAATCGGTGACCTGGCGCGCCAGCTGCACACGCGCCTGGCCCCGCCGCCACGGGAAGTCGAGCCGGAAGAAGAAGCCGAAGAATCCTTCGACGAGGATGAACCGGAGTTCGAAGTGCGCAACTTGCGTGACCCGAGCTTCGACGAACAACCTGCCGTGAGCAAGGCCGCCAAACCGGTAAAACCTGCGGCGGATGACGACAGCGATGATGCCTTCGCCGACCTGCTCGACGAAGACCACAGCGCCGCCCCTGCCCCGGCTGCCCCGATCAACCGCGAGCCACAGGCCAGCGCCGTGCTGGCGGTGCAACTGGGCTCCCAGGAGCAACTACGGCGTCTGCCACGCACGCGCTTGACCGAGCTGCTGGAACGCTACCGCGACTGCCTCGACCAGGCTGCCTCGCTGTATGAAAGCGAAGTGCACACCCTCAACGACGGCAGCACCCTGCTGTTGTTCCACAGCCAGGACAGCGGCGAGGACTACCTCACCAATGCCATCTGCTGTGGCGAGCTGCTGCGTGCCCTGGGTCATGCCCTGCAGATCGAAGTGGCTGACAGCGGCATCACCCTGCAGCTGCAACTGGGCCTGGCCCTGGGTGAAGACCTGCACGGCCTGAGCCAGATCGACCTGCTGCTGACTGAAAAGGCCCAGGACGCCCTGGCCCTGTCGCAGCACAGCCGCAACCTGCTGCTGGTCGAGCGCAAGATCAGCGACGATGCCCTGGTGCGCCAGCGCGCGCGCATTCGCCCGATCGCCAGCCCCGAAGGCGCCTGCTGTGTCGAGCGCTTGATGGAGCCGTATCCATCGATGCTGGAGCGGCAATTGGCGCGGATGCATGAGCGCCGGGTCAAGAGCTGAGCCCCTGCTACACAAAAAGCCCGCAGTGATGCGGGCTTTTTTATTGCTGACCTGTGGGAGCTGGCTTGCCAGCGATAAGGACAGACCCGTGCTGGCTGACTTACGACCGCTTCACGGCCGATCGCTGGCAAGCCAGCTCCCACAGGTAGGATGAGCGCCCACAAAAAAGCCCGCATCACTGCGGGCTTTTTGTAACCACTCGACTCAGAAGCGGAACACTTCCAGATCAGTACGAATCGGCGTAGCCAAAGGAATCTTCGATTTCTCCGGCTCTTTACGCACCTGAACCGGCGCGGCCTTCTTCGGTTGTTCTTCAACCACTGCAGGCTGATTGGCCAGCGGCTTCAAGGCAATGCTCAACTGCTCGGCGAGCTTTTGCAGCAACTGGCCCTGGGCTTGAACCTGGGCAGACTCGCTACCCTGGTGCTGTTGCTCCAGGTGCACGATGCGGTTGTCACGGACCTGGCCACGGCGGTCCAGCAGGCGCCACTGGGCGTCGAGGATCGCTGGCTGGTTGGTACCGGAGTCCAGGCGGGTAATCGACAGCAGAACCTGTACATCCGGGGTAAAGCCGGTGCTGGCCGGGGCCAGGACCACGCGCTGGCTGTCCAGGCGCCAGGCCAGCTGACGGACCAGCAACTGGTCGATGTCTGCCGACAGGCTACCGGCCCAACGGCCATCGGTGGCTGCGGTCAGGCTACCATCGGCCTGACGCTGCAGCAGGGTCTCGCGTTGCAGGTAATCGGCGATCGACACAGGGCCGAGCACCACCGCCATGCCAGCGCTTTGCTTGGGTTGGCCAGGCTCACCGCTGTCGAGCTGATACAGGGATACCGGCTGGTGCATGCTGCAACCGGCCAATCCGAGCACGCCACACAGCAGAACCAACGGAAGGCGCAGAAATTTCATCATCCCATCCAGGCGGTCGCCACAAGGCAAACCGCAGTGATACTCATATAGATTCGTTTGGATACACAGCCACGCTGGTACCGCAAGGAGCCTATCATCCGCGAAATAGCGGCTCGACTCCAGTGTTTCAACCGCGAACGGGCACGAAAATACCCGTTCAGGCTGTCTAACCCGGCTTATCCGGGTATTTCGACCAACAGCGCGTCAACCCGCTGGAAGCCACGGGGCAGCTTGTTGCCACGGCGCCCGCGCTCACCCTTGTAATGTTCGAGATCGTCGGCCTTGAGAGACAGGGTACGCTTGCCGGCCTGCAATACAAGCGTCGCACCGTCAGGAATGACCGCCAGATCGGTAACAAACTCTTCACGCGAGGCGACCCGGTCACCCGGGATACCGATGATCTTGTTGCCCTTGCCTTTACCCAGCTGCGGCAGGTCGCTGATCTTGAAGATCAGCAGCCGACCTTCGGTGGTCACCGCTGCCAGCCAGTTATGCTCACGGTCGGCCACGGGCCGCGGCGCAATGACCTTGGCGCCGTTCGGCAGGCTGAGCAGGGCTTTACCGGCCTTGTTCTTGGCCTGCAGGTCTTCGCCCTTGACCACGAAGCCGTAGCCGGCGTCGGAGGCGATCACATACAGGGCGTCATCTTCAGGCAACAGCACGCAATCGAAGCTCGCGCCCGGCGGCGGCGTCAGGCGGCCGGTCAGCGGCTCGCCCTGGCCACGAGCCGATGGCAAGGTATGGGCGGCCAGCGAGTAGCTGCGGCCCGTGGAGTCGATAAGCACGGCAAACTGATTCGAGCGCCCGGCGGCGGCGGCCTTGAAGCCATCGCCCGCCTTGTACGACAACCCCGTGGCGTCGATATCATGACCCTTGGCGCAACGCACCCAGCCCTTCTCCGACAGCACCACGGTGACCGGCTCGGTCGGCATCAGCTCGTTTTCCGACAGGGCCTTGGCTTCGGCACGCTCGACGATTGGCGAACGGCGGTCGTCGCCATAGGTTTCGGCATCTTTGATCAGCTCGGCTCGTACCAGCTTGCGCAGCTTGGTTTCGCTACCGAGCAGGGCGGTCAACTTGGCTTGTTCCTTGGCCAGCTCGTCCTGCTCGTTGCGGATCTTCATCTCTTCCAGGCGCGCCAACTGGCGCAGACGCGTCTCGAGGATGTACTCGGCCTGGGTTTCGGTCAGGTCAAAACGGGCGATCAGCGCGGCTTTTGGCTGGTCCTCGGTACGGATGATGTGGATCACTTCATCCAGGTTGAGGAAGGCTACCAACAGGCCTTCGAGCAGGTGCAGGCGGCGTTCGACCTTGTCCAGGCGGAATTTCAGTCGGCGGCGCACCGTCTGCACGCGGAATTCCAGCCACTCGACCAGCAGCGCCCGCAGGTTCTTCAACTGCGGGCGGCCGTCCAGACCGATGATGTTGACGTTTACCCGGTAGCTGGACTCAAGGTCGGTAGTCGCGAACAGGTGCTGCATCAGCTCGTCGAGGTCGACCCGGTTGGAACGGGCGATGATGACGATTCGGCACGGGTTCTCGTGGTCCGACTCGTCGCGCAGGTCGGCGACCATCGGCAGCTTCTTGGCCTGCATCTGTGCGGCGATCTGCTCCAGCACCTTGGCCCCGGAGACCTGGTGCGGCAGCGCGGTGACGACGATATCGCCGTCCTCGATGCGATACACCGCGCGCATGCGCACCGAACCACGGCCGCTTTCGTAGATTTTCAACAGCTCGGCGCGCGGGGTGATGATCTCGGCTTCGGTCGGGTAGTCCGGGCCCTGGATATGCTCGCAAAGCTGCTCGACCGTGGCCTTGGGCTCATCGAGCAGACGCACGCAGGCCGAGGCGACTTCGCGCAGGTTGTGCGGCGGCACGTCGGTGGCCATGCCCACGGCGATACCGGTGGTACCGTTGAGCAGGATGTTCGGCAGACGCGCCGGAAGCACCGCAGGCTCGTCGAGGGTACCGTCGAAGTTCGGCACCCAGTCTGCCGTGCCCTGGCCCAGTTCGCTGAGCAGCACTTCTGAGTAACGCGACAGGCGTGCCTCGGTGTAACGCATGGCAGCGAAGGACTTCGGATCGTCCGGCGCACCCCAGTTGCCCTGGCCATCGACCAGGGTGTAGCGGTAGCTGAACGGCTGCGCCATCAGCACCATGGCTTCGTAGCAAGCCGAATCGCCATGGGGGTGGAACTTGCCGAGCACGTCACCGACGGTACGCGCCGACTTCTTGTGCTTGGAGTCGGCGTCCAGGCCCAGTTCGCTCATGGCGTAGACGATGCGCCGTTGCACCGGCTTCAGGCCGTCGCCGATATGCGGCAAGGCCCGGTCCATGATCACGTACATGGAGTAGTTGAGGTAGGCCTGTTCGGTGAAGTCAGCCAGTGACCGGCGCTCTACGCCATCGAGGCTGAGATCAAGGGAGTCGCTCATGCGGGCCTCATCATTTCAGGTTCTGGCGCAGCAGCAAGGTGCCGCCACGCTGGGTAAATTCGAGTTGTTTCAGGGCACTCATGCCCAGTAATACCTGTTCGCCATCCAGCCCCGGCACCACCAGCGCGCGCACATTGCGCAGGAGGATATCGCCCAGTTGCAGCTGATCCAGCCGCGTGCGGTAGCCCTGGGTGCGGCCATTGGCGGTACTCAGCATCACCGGCGCACCGCGCTCCAGGCCAAGCTTGCCGGCCAGGGCTTCGGGAATCGCCACGTCGGTCGCCCCGGTATCGAGCAGAAAATGTACCGTCTGACCGTTTATCCGGCCATCGGCGACGAAATGTCCCTGGCCATTACCGGCCAGTTGCACTTCGATGTAACCCTCGCCATGTTGCGAGGTGACCACGGCATTGGGGTTGGCCTGACGCTGTTCCCACTCGCCGAAAAAGCGCGTGGCCAGGAACAGACCGGCCGCCCAGGCGAGGATCAGCAGTATCCGGCCTGCACGCTTGCCCGGCGGCTGGCTCACGATTTGGCACTCCAGCCACCGGCCGGCGCGGCAAAGCGCCAGACGATCGGTCGCGATTCGCCGTCCTGGCGGGTCGCACCGTTGTTGTCCAGGCCGATCCAGGCGCCCTTGTCATCGATCACCAGCGCTTCGGCCAAGCCAAAGGGTTGTGAGTAACGCCGAGGTTCGGCCAGGGCATCGGCAGCAAATGACCAGCAGCGTTCGACCTTGGCAGTCTGCGCGTCCCGCCGGCAGATCCGGTAGGCATTGCGTTCCAGGGTAAAGAGCTTGTCGTTGAACAGCGCCAGGTCGGCAAAGTCCCGCGCGACCGGGCGCGGCTTGGCCATCTGCGGCGGTTGCATCTCGACCCCGGCTTCGCTGAGCAGCACGCAGCCGTTGCCACAGTTCCAGGTGGTTTGCTGGCGATTGATCAACAGCAGGCCACGGCGCTCGCGCTCGGCCGCCAGCCAGATACGGTCACCGGCCGGGCTCACCGCCAGGCCTTCGAACAGCGCGTTGAAATGCAACAACATGCCGCTGGCCCGCGCCTGGCGGACCATGCTCGAGTCGATCTTCAGCCAGTTGGGCGCGCCCTCCACCGGGACCTGCAGCACTGCCGCATGGGCTTCGCTGACCAGGTAGTGATTGCCGGCGGCATCGCAGCTCAGGCCTTCGAAATCCAGCTCGCCGCCGCGCACCTGCGAAGCGGCCCAGGTACGCGAACGCAAGCCCCACGGCAAGCCGCTTTCCGGTACCGGTGGTACCTCCATGTGCAGCGCTTGCGCTTGCCACACGGAGGCCGAGGTATCCAGGCGGTAGAGCAGCTCGTCGTCACGGTCAGAAACCGCCCACAGGCCGCCACGGCATTCGCTCAAGCCGGACAGGTTGCCGCCGCGCATGCCTTCGACCGGGTGCTCGGCGACCAGCTTGAGTTCAGGCCACGGCGCTGCCAGTGCGGGAAGCGTCAACAGCGCCAGTGCTGCAGTCAGGGCCAGACGTATCAAGCCAGGACCTCGGCCAGGTTACCTTTGGATTCCAGCCAGCTCTTGCGATCGCCGGCGCGCTTTTTGGCCAGCAGCATGTCCATTATCTCGCGGGTGCCGTCCAGATCGTCCAGGGTCAGCTGGACCAGGCGCCGGGTGTTCGGGTCCATGGTGGTCTCGCGCAACTGCGGCGGGTTCATCTCCCCCAGGCCCTTGAATCGGGTGACCTGCGGCTTGCCGCGTTTCTTCTCGGCCACCAGGCGGTCGAGGATGCCGTCGCGTTCGGCTTCGTCGAGGGCGTAGTAGATTTCCTTGCCCAGGTCGATGCGGTACAGCGGCGGCATGGCTACATACACATGGCCGGCCTCGACCAGCGGGCGGAAGTGCTGGACGAACAGCGCGCAAAGCAAGGTGGCGATGTGCAGGCCGTCGGAGTCGGCGTCGGCGAGGATGCAAATCTTGCCGTAGCGCAGCTGGCTCATGTCGGCAGCGCCGGGATCGACACCGATGGCCACGGCAATGTTGTGCACTTCCTGGCTGGCAAGCACTTCGCCGCCATCGACTTCCCAAGTGTTGAGGATCTTGCCGCGCAGCGGCAGGATGGCCTGGAACTCTTTGTCACGCGCCTGCTTGGCCGAACCACCTGCCGAGTCACCCTCGACCAGGAACAGCTCGGCGCGCATCGGGTCCTGCCCGGCACAGTCAGCCAGCTTGCCAGGCAGTGCCGGGCCCTGGGTGACGCGCTTGCGCTCGACCTTCTTGCTCGCTTTCAGACGCCGGCCGGCGTTGTTGATCGCCAGTTCCGCCAGTTGCATACCCAGCTCGGGGTGGGCGTTGAGCCACAGGCTGAAGGCATCCTTGACCACGCCGGAAACGAACGCGGCGGCCTCGCGGGAGGACAGGCGCTCTTTGGTCTGCCCGGAGAACTGCGGCTCCTGCATCTTCATCGAGAGCACGAAGCTGATGCGCTCCCAGACGTCTTCCGGCGCCAGCTTGACGCCGCGCGGCAGCAGGTTGCGGAACTCGCAGAACTCGCGCATGGCATCGAGCAGGCCCTGGCGCAGGCCGTTGACGTGGGTACCGCCCTGGGCCGTGGGAATCAGGTTGACGTAGCTTTCCTGGACGCTGTCGCCGCCTTCGGGCAGCCACAGCAGGGCCCAGTCGGCGGCTTCCTTGTTGCCGGCCAGGCTGCCGCAGAACGGCTCGTCGGGCAGGCGCAGGTAGTCGCTGACCGAATCGACCAGATAGGAACGCAGGCCGTCTTCGTAGTGCCACTCGACCTTCTCGCCGGTGCCTTTGTCTTCGAAGCTGACCAGCAGCCCCGGGCACAATACGGCCTTGGCCTTGAGCACATGCTTGAGGCGGCTGATGGAGAACTTCGGCGAATCGAAATACTTCGGGTCGGGGGCGAAATACACGCTGGTGCCGGTGTTGCGCTTGCCAACGCTACCGACCACTTCCAGCTCGGTGGCCTTGTAGCCATCGGCGAAGGTCATCTGGTACTCGTTGCCGTCGCGCTTGACCTTGACCCGAACCTGGCTGGACAAGGCGTTGACCACCGAAATACCCACCCCGTGCAGACCGCCGGAGAACTGGTAGTTCTTGTTGGAGAACTTGCCGCCGGCGTGCAGTTTGGTGAGGATCAGCTCGACCCCGGAGACGCCTTCTTCAGGGTGGATGTCCACCGGCATGCCGCGACCATCGTCGGACACTTCCAGGGAATGGTCGGCGTGGAGGATCACCTGCACCGACTTGGCGTGCCCGGCCAGGGCTTCGTCGACACTGTTGTCGATCACTTCCTGGGCCAGGTGGTTCGGCCGGCTGGTATCGGTGTACATGCCCGGGCGCTTGCGCACCGGGTCAAGGCCGGAGAGGACTTCGATGGCGTCTGCGTTATAGGCACTAGCGCTGGGAATGGCCATGGGTTCTCGTCGTCAGTCGTGGGTGAAAATAGGTTATCAAAATACAGAAAAATCGAGCGTTTGATACTGCTGCGGGGCAATACCGGCAAAGCTCAGCAGGGTCGGCAGGCGTTCGGCAAAACCCTGGAAGCTATGGTCGCCACCGGCCTGGATGCGCAGCGCGCAGGCGCGGTAGAACTGCTCGGCCTGGCGGTAGTCCAGGGTTTCATCGGCGGTTTGCAGCCACACCTGAAAGCGCCCGGCATCGATCGGCGCTGGCACTTCCAGTTCGGCCAGGGCCTGCACGTGGTCCAGGGTCAGTTCCCAGGTTTCGCCGGTGTAGAGGTTCTGCTGGGGTCCCAGGTAGCCGTCGAACAGCCGGTGCGGGTTGACCGCCGGATTGATCAGCAGGGCCTTGAGCCCGTGGCGCTCGGCCAGATGGGTGGCATAGTAGCCGCCGAGCGAGCTGCCGACCAGTAATGGCGATTCGAGCTCGGCAATGGCAGCTTGCAGCTGGGCGATGGCCTGGCGCGGGTGATGATGCAGAGCCGGAACCCGCAGACGCTCGCCCAGCCCCAACTGCTCCATGACCGCTACCAGCTGGCAGGCCTTCTTCGACGACGGCGCGCTGTTGAACCCGTGAATATAGAGAATCGAACCCGACATGCCGCCCCCGATGCGCCTTGAGTGCCTGGAACGCCAGGCAGGAAAGCGCGCATTTTAGCCTGTTCGACAGCAGATGGAGCAGTTTCAGCGATTTGGCAACACTCTAGTAGCCGTCGCCTTCGTAATCGACAGTGAATTCGAAGCCAGTCACCCGCGACACGCCGGTGTCGATCGAGCCATTCGGCTGCAGGCGCAGCCAGCGGTAGCCGGGGGCCTGCTCGCCAACCTTGAAGTCTTCACTGCGCGGCTCGAACTGGATGCAGGTCGACGGTGAGGCCAATAGCCGCACGCCGTCGCGAACCTGGTCCCATTCCTGGTGGATATGCCCCCAGAGCAAGGCGCGCACCTGTGGATAACCTTTGAGTACGGCAAACAGCGCATCAGCGTTGCGCAAGCCGATCGGCGCCATCCAGGCGCATTCGATAGGCACCGGCTGGTGATGGAAGCAGATCAGGTGATGGCGTTCGGGCGCTTCGCTCAAGGCCTGCTCAAGCAAGCGGAGCTGCCCGTCATCGAGCAACCCCGGCACCGAACCCGACACTGCCGAGTTGAGCATCAGAATTCGCCAGTTGCCCATATCCACCACGGGATCGAGCAGCGCGGTGCCCTGCGTCGCCTGCTCCATCGGCAACGGTTCGTCATGGTTGCCGGCAAGCCAGCGTGCCGGGGCCTGGAGGCTGGCGGTCAGGTCACGAAAACAGCTGTAGGACTCCACCGAGCCATCCTGGGACAGGTCACCGGTGGCCAGCACCAGGTCGATCCGCGGTTGCTCGTCGCGCACCCGTTCAATCACGCGCTGCAGGCTGTCGCGGGTGTTCATGCCCAGCAGCGTGCCTTGCGGGTCGGCAAACAGATGACTGTCGGTCAGTTGCACCAGGTACACCGGCGCGTCGCGAAGTGGGATCGATGGTTGCGGCAAGGGCCGACTCCTTGAACGGATTCAGCGCGATTATGGCGGCTGGCGGGCTTTGCGCAAATACTCGAAAACGACCGCCATCACATTTCAGCGAACGACGGCCAGCTCATGGCCACAGGCCAGGCAATGGCTCAGCCACTCACCGAGGAACAGATTGAGCTGGGCTTTTTCGTCCGGCTGGTGCATGGCGGCATTGGGGTACGGATAGATGCTGCGAAAACGCCGGGCGTGCTCGGCGCTGACCACCTCGGCCATGCGCGCGTCGTGGTAGACCTGCACCTCCAGCTGCGGCACCGGCAGCCAGGGCAAGCTGTGCTCCTGGCGCACGCGCAGGGTAGTGGTGTAGGGGCAGGCGAGCACTACATCGAGAACCAGGACGCCGAGCATCTGGTCGCCTTGGGTCATGCCGATCCGGCGCGAGCTCTGGGTGCTGCGCATGTCGGGCAACAGGCGCATCAAGCGCGCATAGTTGGCCTCGCAGGCAGCCTGCAACCCGACCAGATCGACCCGGTAGCGCTCGCGCAGCAGATTCACGACCATAGCCCCCTTACTTCAGCGCGGTTCAAGGCCAGCCATTGCAAGGCAATGATGGTTGCCGCGTTGGCAATTTTGCCGTCGCGCACGGCCTGCAGCGCATCCTCGAACGCCCAGACCTTGACGCGAATATCCTCGCCCTCTTCCTCCAGCCCGTGCAGGCCTCCGGCCCCAACGCTGCTGCAACGGCCCAGATAAAGATGCACAAACTCGTCGCTGCCACCCGGTGACGGAAAATATCGGGTCATCGGCCACAGCGTACTGAACACAAGCCCAGCTTCCTCCTCGGCTTCGCGGTGCGCAACTTCTTCCGGTTGCTCGTCCTTGTCGATCAGACCGGCGACCAGTTCGATCAACCAGGGGTTTTCGACCTTGCCCATGGCGCCGACCCGGAACTGCTCGATCAGTACCACTTCATCGCGCTGGGCATCGTAAGGCAGCACGCACACAGCATCGTGACGCACGAACAGCTCGCGGCTGATCTCGCGGCCCATGCCTCCGGCAAACAGCTCGTGGCGCAGACGCACCTTGTCGAGCCGGTAAAAGCCCTTGTAGCAATTGACCTGATCGATGATCTCGACCTTGCCGGGCGTTGCGTTGTTGAACGTGTCTGACATGGGAATCCTCATTACCTCATTTACCGCATCGCGCCATCCTAACCTGCGCACCGCCGTGTTTCACCTCTTTAAAGATACCGTCCAGGCTGCGAGGATAGACACCCCGCTGGTCTATTCAGCTTAGTGGCGAACTGAAGGCCTTGCCGACGGTCCAAGTCCGATCACCTTTGCCTTACAAGGATCATCATGACGCTTGTGAAACTGACTTCCGTGGCCGTGCTGGCCCTGGCCCTGGGCGCTTGTCAGAGCCTGTTCCAGCCTAATATGCGCACGCCGCTGGAGGTCAAGCGCGACCGTTGGGAGCACATCAAGCCCGGTTGCAGCAATGCCGATTGCCCGCTGGTCAACATCGACACCATCCACTTCCCGGCCAACCCCAAGCTGGACGGGATCGTCGAGAAGCGCCTGCTGCAACTGACCCAGGACAACGAGCGCAGCGCCCTGCCCAGCTCGCTCAAAGCCTATGAAGAACAGTTCATGGCCAGCGCCGAAAGCCGCAACAGCAGCTACCTGCAAGCCAAGGTACGCGAGCAGCATGACGGACTGGTGATCATCGAACTGTCCAGCTATCTCGATACCGGCGGCGCCCACGGCATGCCCGGGCGCGGCTTCATCAACTATTCGCGCCAGCAGGACAAGGTTCTGACCCTGCAGGACATGCTGGTACCGGGCCAGGAAGCGACCTTCTGGAAAACCGCCGAAGAAGCCCACAAAGGCTGGCTGATCAGCACCGGCATGGACAAGGACGCCGAATTCGTCAAGACCTGGCCGTTCCGCCAGACCCCGCACATCGCCCTGACCTACGGTGCGTTGGTGCTGAAGTACGAGGTCTATGCCATCGCCCCGTACTCCATGGGCCACATCGAGCTGAAAATCCCCTACCCGCGCCTGAACGGCGTGATCAAGCCGGAGTTGTTTCCCGGTCGCGGCTGACCGCCGGCGCTGCCGTCCAGTACACCAACCCTGCCAGCAGCAAGGCCGGCAGGGTCGAGCCGACGTTCGGGGCGTAGTGCGCCAGCAGATGGTAAGCCGCTACACCAATCGCCCAGGCCAACAATGCCGGCCAGTGCAGGCTGTGGATCGGGCTGGCATCGCTGCGGCGGCGACGGACGATGAAGTGATCGACCAGCACCACCCCGAACAGTGGCGCGAACACCGAGCCGATCAGCAAGAGAAAGTTCTGGTACTGCGCCAGCGGCGCGAAACTGGCGATCAGGGTGCACAACACGCCGATGGCCAGGGCCAGGTGCTCGACCTTCAGGCGCACCAGCAATCCGCTGGAGACCGCCGCCGAGTGAATGTCGGCGAAGGCCTTTTCCGACTCGTCGAGCAGGATCAGCAGCAGCGGAATGCCCAGGCCCGCGCCGGCCAGCGCCAGCAGCAGGGTATTGACCTCGCCGGCCGGAGCAAACGCCAGGGTGTAGGCCACGCCCAGACTCATCATCCACACGTTGCCAACGAAGTAGCCCAGCGCCGTGCCGGCAAATACCCGGCTGGCACGCTGGCTGAAGCGTGAGTAATCGGCAATCAGCGGCAGCCACGACAGCGGCATGGCAATCGCGATATCAATGCCGATTGCCAGCGGCATCGAGCCATCACCGGCACGCGCCCACAGTGCAGCCAGGTCGGCCTTGGCAACCAGGTTCCAGGTCAGCCACAGGCAAGCACCGACCAGCAGCCAGATGCCCCACTTGCGCAGGATCTTGCGCACGAAGGTCAACGGCCCGCTGACCGCCAGCAAGGTGGCCAAAGCGCCGAAGCACAAGGTCCACAGCAAAGGATTGGTCAGCGCACTGCCTGCGCCGAAGGCGCGCTCGCTGAGCAAGCTGGCGGCATCACGCATGACGATGATTTCGAACGAACCCCAGCCGATCAGTTGCAGCAGGTTGAGCATGGCCGGCAGGCGCGCGCCATTGCGGCCCAGGCTGCGACGCAGGGCGGCCATGGACGACAGGCCGGTGTCGCTGCCGATGACCGCGACGGCAGCGAGCAGCAGTACACCGACGCTGGTGCCGATGATGATCGCCAGCACCGCATTGGCCAGGCCCAGGCCGGGGCCGAGCAAGGCGCCGGTCTGCAGCACCATCAGGCCAATGCCGAGGGAAAACCACAAGGAACAGAGGTCGCGGCCGCTGAGCACGCGTTGCGCGGCGGTGACCGGATGATCGGGGGAAAACTGGCTGGGTGTGCTCACGAGAGTGGTCTCGACAGGAGGTAATTTGTTGTTCTTCGGGGCCCTATCGCTGGCAAGGCCAGCTCCCACAAAAGCCTGACTGCAGGGCCCTTGTGGGAGCCGGCCTTGCCGGCGATGCGGTGCGCGCCAGCACACCGCCTGAACAGCCCGATCAGACCTTTTTGTACAACTGGCTGCCTTCCTGGCGGAACCGTTCGGCCTGCTCGCGCATGCCATCCTCGACCGCCACGTCCACCGCTTCGATGCGCTGGTTGGCGGCGTATTCACGCACTTCCTGGGTGATTTTCATCGAGCAGAACTTCGGCCCGCACATGGAGCAGAAGTGTGCGACCTTGGCCGAGTCCTTGGGCAGCGTCTCGTCGTGGAAGCTGCGCGCGGTGTCCGGGTCCAGGCCGAGGTTGAACTGGTCTTCCCAGCGGAACTCGAAGCGCGCCTTGGACAGCGCGTTGTCGCGGATTTGCGCGCCCGGATGACCTTTGGCCAGGTCCGCAGCGTGCGCGGCGATCTTGTAGGTGATGATGCCGGTCTTGACGTCATCCTTGTTCGGCAGGCCCAGGTGCTCCTTGGGCGTGACGTAGCAGAGCATGGCGCAGCCGAACCAGCCGATCATCGCCGCACCGATCCCCGAGGTGATGTGGTCGTAACCCGGGGCAATGTCGGTGGTCAGCGGGCCAAGGGTGTAGAACGGCGCTTCGTCGCAGCATTCGAGCTGCTTGTCCATGTTCTCCTTGATCAGCTGCATCGGCACGTGGCCCGGGCCTTCGATCATGCACTGGACGTCATGCTTCCAGGCAATCTTGGTCAGCTCGCCGAGGGTTTCCAGCTCGCCGAACTGCGCTTCGTCGTTGGCGTCGGCAATCGAGCCCGGACGCAGACCGTCGCCGAGCGAGAAGCTGACGTCGTAGGCCTTCATGATTTCGCAGATTTCGTCGAAGTGGGTGTAAAGGAAGTTCTCTTTGTGGTGCGCCAGGCACCACTTGGCCATGATCGAGCCACCGCGGCTGACGATGCCGGTGACGCGCTTGGCAGTCAGCGGCACATAGCGCAGCAGCACGCCGGCGTGGATGGTGAAGTAGTCCACGCCCTGCTCGGCCTGCTCGATCAGGGTGTCGCGGAACAGCTCCCAGGTCAGGTCTTCGGCCACACCGTTGACCTTTTCCAGCGCCTGGTAGATCGGCACGGTACCGATCGGCACCGGCGAGTTGCGGATGATCCACTCGCGGGTTTCGTGGATGTGCTTGCCGGTGGACAGGTCCATCACCGTGTCCGAACCCCAGCGGATGCCCCAGGTCAGCTTGGCCACTTCTTCTTCGATGGACGAACCCAGGGCGCTGTTGCCGATGTTGCCGTTGATCTTCACCAGGAAGTTGCGGCCGATGATCATCGGCTCCAGCTCCACGTGGTTGATGTTGGCCGGGATGATCGCGCGGCCGCGGGCGATCTCGTCACGGACGAATTCGGCGGTGATTTCTTTCGGAATGCTGGCACCGAAGCTGTGCCCGGCATGTTGCTGCTTGAGCAGACCGGCGGCGCGGGCCTCCTGCAGCTTCATGTTTTCGCGGATGGCAACGTATTCCATCTCGGCGGTAATGATGCCCCTGCGCGCATAGTGCATCTGGCTGACGTTGGCGCCGGCCTTGGCCCGGCGCGGGTTGCGCACGTGGGCGAAACGCAGCTTGGTCAGCTCGGCATCGGCCAGCCGCTGCTGGCCGAAGTTCGACGACAGCCCGTCCAGGCGCTCGGTGTCGCCGCGGGCGTCGATCCAGGCCGAGCGTACGTCGCCCAGGCCCTTGCGCACATCGATGATGACGTTGGGGTCGGTGTAGGGGCCGGAGGTGTCATAGACCAGCACCGGGGCGTTGGCTTCGCCGCCGAAATCGGTGGGGGTGTCGTCGAGGCTGATTTCACGCATGGGCACGCGGATGTCCGGGCGCGAGCCTTCGACATAGATTTTGCGCGAGCGGGTGAACGGCTGTACGGACTGTTGATCGACCTGGGCCGATTCACTCAGATTGGTATATTTTTCTTGTTTACTCATCACAGGCTCTCCAGACGGCTTCCTAGCAGTGGAATGTCGGGGAGAACCTGAAAGGCACGGACGCACCATGAGTGGTGCTGTGCCAAATGCGCGGTGATGCCTGCAGCTGTGTTGGCTGACTCGACATTCCCGGACCTGGCACAAGAGACTCGCCGGGAAAGCGAGAAATCTTGTTCCCTACGCAGGCGCTAACCTGATCAGGTTCAACGGGATCCGGATTATCCGATCTCAGCCTCAACGCAAGGCACCCCGACAAGAACGGGGCCAGTCTAGACTGGAGTGGCATGCAAAGCCAAGCATCTGGACACGGACACGATAAATGGCGCAAATAGCGGATTGTTGCAAAATGCCGGCGCAACTACACTCACCGGTTCAGAAATACTCACCGTTCAAGGATTGCCCTATGCTGCGCAAACTTTCACTGGCCCTCGCCGTGTCTTGTGCTACCAACGGAATGGCCTGGGCAGCGGATGTGCCCCTGTCGGCGAAGACCGACCTGGTCAGTGTCTACCAGGAAGCCGTGAACAATAACGCCGACCTGGCGGCCGCCCGCGCCAACTACGGCGCCCAGAAGGAAGTGGTGCCTCAGGCCCGTGCCGGCCTGCTGCCGAACCTCTCGGCCGGCGCCGAGATGATGAACAGCCGTACCAAGATAGACAGCCCCTCGGCCACCGCCAACCGCAGCGGCAACTCCTGGTCCGCGACCCTGGCGCAGCCGGTGTTCCGCGCGGACCGCTGGTTCCAGTTGCAGGCCGCCGAAGCGGTCAACGAGCAAGCAGCCCTGGAGCTGTCGGCAACCGAGCAGAACCTGATTCTACAAAGCGCCGAAAATTATTTCGCCGTGCTGCGTGCCCAGGACACCCTGGCCTCGACCAAGGCCGAAGAAGCGGCGTTCAAGCGCCAGCTCGACCAGTCCAACGAGCGCTTTGACGTTGGCCTCTCGGACAAGACCGACGTGCTGCAATCCCAGGCCAGCTACGACACCGCCCGGGCCAACCGCATCGTTGCCCAGCGCCAGGTCGACGACGCCTTCGAGGCGCTGATCACCCTGACCAACCGCGACTACAACTCGGTCCAGGGCATCGTCCACACCTTGCCGGTGCAACTGCCGACACCGAACGACGCCAAGGCCTGGGTCGAGACCGCCGGCAAGCAGAACCTCAACCTGCTCGCCACCAACTACGCGGTGAGCGCCGCCGAAGAAACCCTGCGCCAGCGCAAGGCCGGACACGCGCCGACCGTGGACGCGGTAGCGCGCTTCCAGAAAGGCGACAACGACAGCCTGGGCTTCACCAACCCCAACCTCACCGGGCAGAATTACAGCGGCGATGTCGAGCAGACCAGCATCGGCCTGCAACTGAACATCCCGATCTACAGCGGCGGCCTGACCAGCTCGCAGGTGCGCGAGGCCTACCAGCGCCTGAGCCAGACCGAACAGCAGCGCGAGAGCCTGCGCCGCCAGGTGGTGGAAAACACCCGCAACCTGCACCGCGCGGTGAACACCGACGTGGAGCAGGTGCAAGCGCGCAAGCAGTCAATCATCTCCAACCAGAGCGCGCTGGAAGCCACGGAAATCGGCTACCAGGTGGGTACCCGCAACATCGTCGACGTGCTCGATGCCCAGCGTCAGCTGTACACCTCGGTGCGTGATTACAACAATACCCGCTATGACTACATCCTCGACAACCTGCGCCTGAAGCAAGCTGCCGGCACTCTCAGCCCGCAGGATCTGACCGACCTGAGCCGCTACCTGAAGCCGGACTACAACCCGGACAAGGACTTCCTGCCGCCCGACCTGGCAGCAGCGGCCAAGGCCAATTTCGAAGCCCGGCCCTGAAAAGCAATCGCCGGCAAGACCGGCTCCCACAAAAACCTGTGGGAGCCGGTCTTGCCGGCGAAGCCTGCCTAGATCAACCGCCCCAGCGCATCCAGCAAGCGCTGCAACGCCCCCTGGTTGGCCTTCATCACCGCCAACCCCGCCGCCCCCATGCGCTGCGCATCACGCGGCAACTCGACCAGCCGCCGCACCTCGGCCGCCAGCCCCTGGGCATCATCGACTTCCTGCAAGGCACCGGCCTCACGCAGCATCGCCGCGATCTCGAGGAAGTTGAACAGGTGCGGACCACTGAGCACCGGCAACGACAACGCCGCCGGCTCCAACAGGTTGTGCCCACCGTTAGGCACCAGGCTGCCACCAACGAAGGCGATATCGGCCAGGGCATAGAGAAACAGCAGCTCGCCCATGGTGTCGCCGAGCAGCACTGCGGTATCAGCAGCCACCGGTTCGCCACTGGAGCGGCGAACCGTCGGGAACTGCCCCCGGCACAACTCGAACACGCTGTTGAAGCGTTCCGGATGACGTGGCACCAGAATCAGCAGGGCATCGGCATGGTGCTCTCGCAACTGCCGGTGGGCGGCGAGGATGATCTCGTCTTCGCCTTCATGGGTACTGGCCGCGATCCATACGGGCCGCTGGCCGGCCTGCCACTGCTCACGCAAGGCACGGGCGCGGGGCAACAGTTGCTCATCGATACTCAGGTCGAACTTGATTGAACCGGTAACCTGCACGCATTCGGAGCGCGCACCCAGTTGGCGGAAACGCTGCGCCTCGGTTTCGGTCTGCACCGCGATCAGGCTCATCTCGGCCAGCATCGGCCGGGTCAGCCCGGCAAAGCGCGCATAGCCCCGGGCCGAGCGCTCAGACAACCGCGCGTTGGCCAGGGCCACGGGAATGCCCCGTTTGGCGCACTGGTGAATGTGGTTGGGCCACAGCTCGGTTTCCATGATCACCGCAAGCGTGGGCTGCACGTGATCGAGAAAGCGCCCGGCAGCCCAGGGCAAGTCGTATGGCAGGTAGCAATGCTGAATCCGCGGCTCATCGGCAAACATCGCCCGGACCCGCTCGGAGCCGGTCGGGGTCATGCAGGTGATGGTGACCGGCAGCTGTGGATAAGCCTGCAGCAAGGCGCGAATCATCGGCGCGGCGGCAATGCTCTCGCCCACCGACACCGCGTGCACCCAGATGCCGCCTTTGGCCATGGCCGGCAGGTTCAGGGCAAATCGCTCACCAATGCGCTGACCATAGGCCGGCGCCTTGCGCGAACGCAGGAACAGGCGCAGCGCAACCAGCGGCAGGCCCAGGTGAAACAGCAAGGTATAGAGGGTTCTGTTCATGGCGCCGAAGTGTACTAGCCAATTGCGCGCAAGTGCACTGCGAAGCGTTCAGCCAACCACTGCGCGGCAGGGCCTAAAGGCTCGTCACGCCGCCACACCAACTCGACCACCAGCGCCGGCGGCGTCCATTCGCTGGCCAGCTCGACCATCTGCGTCTGATAGGTGGGGTACTGCACCACATGCCGTGGCAGCCAGGCCCAGCCGAGGCCGCGCATGAGCAATTCGGCCATGGCGTAGAAGCTGTCGGCGCGCCAGATCTGCGGGCTGATCGGCTCGCCACCGGGGTAGCCGCTTTCCTGCGGGGTGATCAGCAACTGGCGGTGGCGGGCCAGGTCCTGGCGGGTAACCCGCTCCAGCCGAGTCAGTGGATGATCCACTGCACACGCCGTGACCATCTCGATCCGCCCCACCGCCCGGCGCTCCAGGGACACCGGCATCTGGTCATGGTGGAACAACAGCCCGAGATCGGCGCGTCGTTCGATCAGCTTGCGCGCCACGTCACCCTGGGCGCCACTGGCCATCTGCACTTCGAGCAAGGGGAACTGCCGGGCCAGTTCATCGAGGCTGTCGATCACCGGTTGATAGGGCATGGCCTCATCCTGGGCCACACGCAACTGCGCCTCTTGCCCGCGCATCAGGGCCAGGGCCCGGCCGTCCAGGCGTTCGCACTGGCGCAACAGTTCGCGGGCATCTTCCAGCAAGGTCGCGCCAGCCTCGGTCAGGCGTGGCTGGCGGCCGCTGCTGCGCTCGAACAGGGTCACACCGAGGTCGGTCTCCAACAGGGCAATGCCGTTGCTCACCGCCGATTGCGCCTTGCGTTGCTCGCGCGCCACCGCCGAGAACGAGCGCAACTCGGCGACCCGCACGAACATGCGCAACTGCTCCAGATTCCACTGCTCGGCCATGCAACCTATCTCCAGAAAAGATAGGTAATGACTTTACCCCATTCAGGCTTGCTCTAGAATGCCCAGCCAGAATAGAGGATCACCGACATGAACGCCTACACCTACCTGGCTATCGCCATCTGCGCCGAAGTCATCGCCACCGCTTCGATGAAAGCCGTCAAGGGCCTGAGTACGCCCCTGCCGCTACTGCTGATGGTGTGTGGCTACGCGGTGGCGTTCTGGATGCTGACCCTGGTGGTGCGCAGCATTCCGGTTGGCATTGCCTATGCGATCTGGTCGGGCCTGGGGATTGTCCTGATCAGCATCGCGGCACTGGTGATCTACGGGCAGAAGCTGGATGTGCCGGCGATGCTCGGCATGGCCATGATCGTTGGTGGCGTGGTGGTGATCCAGGTCTTCTCGAAAACCGCCGGGCATTGATCCGCAACCGGGTGCAATGGCTCACAGGCTGTATACTGGGCGTCTGTCCAAGCTTGTGAGGTTCATGCATGCCAACCGTAATTTCCACCGATGTGCTGATCGTCGGCGCTGGGGTCGCAGGCCTCTGGCTCAATGCCCGCCTGCGCCGGCTCGGCTATTCGACAGTGCTGGTGGAACGCGCCAGCCTCGGTGGCGAGCAGACCCTCAAATCCCAGGGGATCATCCATGGCGGTGCCAAATACGCCCTGCACGGTGCCCTGACCGGCGCATCGGAAGCCATCGCCGACATGCCCCGGCGCTGGCGCGAGGCCCTGGCCGGCAATGGCGAGCTGGACCTGTCCGGCGTGCGCCTGCTGTCCGAAGCCCACTACCTGTGGTCACCCGGCACCCTGGCCGGCAATCTCACCAGTTTCTTTGCCAGCAAGGCGGTGCGTGGCCGCGTCGATCAGGTCAAGGGCGATCAGTTGCCACCTGCCCTGCAAGACCGCGCCTTCAAGGGCAAGGTCTATCGCCTGGCCGAACTGGTCATCGACGTACCGAGCCTACTCAACAAGCTTGCGGAATTGGCCGGTGACAGCCTGCTCGCCGCGCAGACCATCGAACCCTTGAACGACAATGGCGAGTTGCTCGGCTTGCGCGTCGATGGTCGCGAAATCCGCGCCCAACGCGTCGTGCTCAGCGCCGGCGCCGGCAATGCCGCCTTGCTCGAGGCCCTGGGCCTGAGCCAGCCGGCCATGCAGCGCCGGCCGCTGCACATGGTCATGGCCAAGGGCGCCAGCCTCAAGCCGCTGTACGCACACTGCCTGGGCGGCGGGCCAAAGCCGCGTATTACCGTCACTAGCCATCCGGCCGCTGACGGCCAGTGGGTCTGGTACCTGGGCGGCGACCTGGCCGAAGCCGACGGCGTAGCTCGCGAGCCTGAAGCGCAGATCGCCGCGGCGAAAAAAGAAGTCGCCAACCTGCTGCCGTGGATCGACTTGAGCCAGGTGCGCTGGGCGACCGTGCGCATTGACCGCGCCGAGCCCGCTCAATCGGGCCTGGTACGCCCCGACAACGCTTTTCTCGCCGAGCAGCAACGCCTGCTGGTCGGCTGGCCGACCAAACTGGCGTTGGCTCCGGACTTCAGTGACCGGGTGCTGGCCAACCTTGAGCGCGACGGCATCAAGCCAGCCGGCCAGGCCGCCTTGCCCGAACTGCCCCGGCCGCCCATGGCCTTGCCGGTGTGGGAGCAATTGCTGCCATGAGCCTGCCGACCCTGCATGACTTGCGTCGTCCTCTCGGCGGTACCGGCCTGACGGTTTCGCCCCTCGGCCTGGGCACCGTCAAGCTCGGTCGCGACCAGGGCGTCAAATACCCCAGCGGCTTTACCATTCCTGACGACGACGAAGCACGGATGCTGCTGGCCCAGGCCCGCGAACTGGGCATTAACCTGATCGACACCGCGCCAGCCTATGGCCGCAGCGAAGAACGCCTGGGCCCGCTGTTGCGCGGCCAGCGCGATCACTGGGTGATCGTCAGCAAGGTGGGTGAAGAGTTCGAAGACGGCCAGTCGCGCTTCGATTTCAGCGCAGCACACACGCGTTTCTCCATCGAGCGCAGTCTCAAGCGCCTGGAAACCGACTGCATCGACCTGGTGCTGGTGCACTCCGACGGCAATGACCTGCATATCCTCGAACACGAGGAGGTCTACCAGACTCTCGAAGCGTTGAAGCAGGAAGGCAAGATCCGTGGTTTCGGCCTTTCCGGCAAGACCGCAGCAGGCGGCCTCAAGGCACTAGAGCGCGGCGATTGCGCCATGGTCACCTACAATCTCAACGAGCAGGCTGAACGCCCGGTGATCGACTACGCCGCCGAACACGGCAAGGCGATCCTGGTGAAAAAGGCCCTGGCCAGTGGTCATGTGTGCCTGAGTCCGGGTGTCGACCCGGTGCGTGCCAGCTTCGAATTGCTGTTTGCCCACCCCGGCGTCAGCAGTGCTATTGTCGGCACCATCAACCCGCTGCACTTGGCGCATAACGTGGCAACCGTTGCCAACGTCCTGCGCCGCTGACATCCACGCCGCCGCCGCGGCCGACCCCAACGCAAGAAGGAGCCGACATGCCGCGAACGCTGATCCGCAAGAACCCGAGCAACTTCAAGACCCTGCCCCTGCACGTCGAGGCCAGCCCCGAGGGCCTCGTCTACCAGAGCATCGGCGTGCCCCTGAACTTTGCCCAGACCCTGCAACGGCGCAAACCGATCCAGCTTGCCGACAGCCAGCGCTTCGCCGTCGAACTGGCCAACCTCGGTGTCTCGGTGCGCCTGACCCTGCGCTGGCAAAATCGCGATTACTGGGTGCTTGTACGCCAACGCCGCCAGGACCGGGGCGATGTGGTGCTGAAATTGATTTCAGGATATGTGCCAGCCCAGGAGCTGAACCTGCCGCTGCATACGGCGATTCAGGAGGTTGCTGAAGAATGCCTGCTGGAAACCCCGGAAGGCTGGCTTGGCGGGCGCTTCAACGACACCTGGCTGCCGGCGCCCTATGCTGACGCCCTGCACTACCGCGAAGCCCTGCCCTTTGTGCTTACCCCGCAGTCCGGCGCAGCGCGCCCGGTGCGCTGCGCCAACCTGCAGTTACTGGAGCGCCCGCGCGCCTATGTGCACTTGCCGACCGCCTCGCTGCAGCTGATTTACGACCTGTGCCTGCAAGTGCCACGCGAGGCGAAATCACTGAGCCTGTTCCACGTCGATGAACGTCTTGAAGGCGACCAGCTCGTCGCCCGTCTCAACCGCAAGCGTCCCGATCTATATCTGATGCCCCTGGACGATGGCCAACCACGCGCCGAGCTCTTTACCCTGAGCAAGGATCGCCTGGTACCGGCCAGCACTCGTGGGCTGTACCTGGCGGAAAGCTTTGCCCGGCAGGAAGGATGGCTGGTCAGGGATGAGCGGATTCGCTGGAAGGATTGGGTCAGGCAGCAAGGCCTGACGCCGGCGAAGCCGGACAGCGGCTTGAAGCGGCTGACCGGCAGGGCGCGGGAGTTGTTGCAGATGGCGCGTGGCGGGGTGCGCAAGTAGGAACAATCGCGGGGCAAGCGAGCGTCGCCCGGCCCTTCCTACGGCGCTATGCCCTTCAGTTCTTGCGGATCTTCTCGACGATGGCGGTGGTCGAGCTGTTCTCCACCAGCCCCAGCACCTTGACGGTACCGCCGTAGGCCTTGACGATATCGGCGCCGACCACCTGATCGATGCCATAGTCGCCACCCTTGACCAACACGTCCGGCTTGACCTGGCTCAGCAGGTTTTCCGGCGTGCCTTCAGGGAAGCTGATGACCCAGTCCACTGCGCCGAGGCCCGCCAGCACGGCCATACGCCGGTCAACGCTGTTGATCGGCCGGCCCGGACCTTTCAGGCGGCTGACCGACGCATCGTCGTTGACCGCGACAATCAGGCGATCGCCCTGGGCTCGGGCCTGTTCCAGATAGGTCACGTGGCCGGCATGCAAAATGTCGAAGCAACCGTTGGTGAAGACGATCTTCTCGTTGTGCGCGCGAGCATCGTCGATGGCCAGCAGCAACTGGTCGAGACTCAATACACCACGCTCGGAACCCTCTTCGCGCTGGATCGCACGACGCAGTTCCGGGGCGCTGATGGCCGCGGTACCCAGCTTGCCGACCACGATACCAGCGGCAAGATTTGCCAGGCCCACTGCATGGGGCAGCTCTTCGCCGGCGGCAATGGCGGCGGCCAGGGTCGAGATCACCGTATCGCCAGCACCGGTCACGTCGAACACTTCACGGGCACGGGCTGGCAGGTGCAGGGCCGGGTGGTCGGGGCGCAGCAGGGTCATGCCGTGCTCACCGCGGGTCACCAGCAAGGCACCCAGCTCCAGCTCGCTCATCAACTGGGCGCCCTTGGCCACCAGTTCAGCCTCGTCGGCGCAACGGCCAACGATGGTTTCGAATTCGCTGAGGTTCGGGGTAATCAGGCTGGCGCCACGGTAGATCGAGAAATCCTTGCCCTTGGGGTCGGCCAGCACCGGAATGCCCTTGGCCCGTGCGGCCTGGATCAGGCTTTGGTGGTTTTTCAACGCACCCTTGCCGTAGTCCGACAGCACCAACACCTTGACGCCATCGAGCAACGCGTCGACCTCAGCGCCCAGGGACAGCGGGTCGGTGGCGAAAGGCTCTTCGAAATCGATACGCAGCAGTTGCTGGTGGCGGCTCATGACCCGCAGCTTGACGATGGTCGGCTGATGGGCGATGCGCTGGAAGATCGAGCGTACGCCAGCAGCCAGCAGGCTATTGGCGAGGCTGTCGGCAGCCTCGTCCTGGCCGGTCACGCCGACCAGCGCCGCCGGAGCCCCCAGGGCTGCAATGTTCAAGGCAACGTTGGCCGCACCACCGGGACGGTCCTCGATCTGTTCGACCTTGACCACCGGTACCGGTGCTTCAGGCGAGATCCGTGAGGTACCGCCATGCCAGTAGCGGTCGAGCATGACATCGCCCACCACCAGTACCGGGGCTTGATCGAAACGCGGCATGGACAACTTCATGGGCAACCCATATACAAAATAATTAACAGGGGCAGGATATTAGCACAGGCAAAGCGAAGGCTTGTTTACCGCCTTGTTGCCAAGCGCTCCAGGGAAAGGCAGCCGGGGCACAACAGGCCCCGGCGCGAGCAACTCAGGTGATGTCGGCCTTGGCCGGCTCATCCAGGCCCATGGCGTGCAGCCGGGCATAATAGCCATTGGCAGCCAGCAACTCGGTATGGGTACCACGCTCGACCAGCTTGCCCTGGTCCATGACCAGGATCATGTCGGCTTTTTCGATGGTCGACAGCCGGTGGGCGATCACCAGGGTGGTGCGTCCCTGCATGACGTGATCCAGGGCTGCCTGGATGTGCCGCTCGGATTCGGTGTCGAGGGCCGAAGTGGCTTCGTCGAGAATCAGCAACGGCGCATTCTTGAGCAACGCCCGGGCAATCGCCAGACGCTGGCGCTGGCCACCGGAGAGCAGCACGCCGTTCTCGCCGACCTGAGTGTCGAAGCCCTTGGGCAGTTGCTCGACGAACTCCTTGGCATAAGCATCGGCGGCAGCGGCTTCGATCTCGTCCCGCGGCGCCCCGGCCAGATCGCCATAGGCGATGTTGTTGGCCACGGTGTCGTTGAACAGGGTCACATGCTGGGTCACCTGAGCGACGTGCTTGCGCAGGTTGCGCAGGCGGTAGTTCTCGATCTCCACACCATCGAGCAGAATCTGCCCCTGATCATGGTGATAGAAGCGCGGAATCAACGCCGCCAGGGTCGATTTGCCACTGCCTGAACGCCCCACCAGGGCGATCATCTGACCAGGTTCGGCGGTAAAGTTGATGTCGGTGAGGACCTGACGATCAGTCCCCGGATAGGTGAAGTTCAGGTTGCGCACTTCAAGACGACCAACAACGCGGTCCAGCTCGACAGTGCCGCTATCGACTTCTGGCGCCTCGTCCAGTTGCTCAAAGATGCTCTCGGCACCGGCCAGGCCTTTCTGGATGGTCGAGCTGACTTCGGACAGCTGGCGGATAGGCTTGGGCAGCAAGCCCGCCGCGGTGATGTAGGCCACCAGATCACCGGCAGTGGCATCACCGCGCAGGAACAGCACCAGGAACATCAATGTAGCCATGGCGGTGTAGATCACCAGTTGCAGCATCGGCGTATACACCGCGCCAGTCTTGGTCATGCGCAGCTGCTTGTCGGTGTTGCTCTGGCTGGCATTGGCAAAACGTTGCTGCTCGTAGCTTTCGCCACCAAAGCTGCGCACTACCCGGTAGCCCTGGATGGTTTCCGAGGCAACGTGGGTGACATCGCCCATGGCCACCTGGATCTTCTTGCTCTGCTTGCGGAACTTCTTGCTCGCGGTGCCAACCATCAGGGCAATCACCGGCAGGATCGCCAGCATCACCAGGGTCAGTTTCCAGTTCATCCACAGCAGATAGACGAACAGGAACACCACGGTCAGGCCTTCACGGATCACGACCTTGATCGCATCGGTCGCAGCGCCGGTGACCATGGTCACGTTGAAGGTGATGCGTGAAATCAGGTGGCCGGAGTTGTGGTTATCGAAATAGCGGTTGGGCAACACCAGCAGCTTGTTGAACAACTCGACCCGCAGGTCATGCACCAGGCCCAGGGAGACCTTGGCCAGGAAATAGTTGCCCAGGAACGAACCCAGGCCCTGCCAGGCTGCGATCAGCACGATCAGCAATGGCACGGCCTGCAGCAGCTGCAAGTCCTTGAGGTAAGGAACGTTGGGGAACAACACCGCCTGGGGGTTGCTCAAGCCATCGACGAAGTACTTGAGAATCCCGGCCAGCATTGGCTGGGTCGAGGCAAAAATCACAAAGCCGAGGATACTCAGCAAAAAAATGCCGATGTACGGCTTCACATAGCTCAGCAGCCGGAAGTAGATTTTCAGGCTGGAGCTCTGCTCCGCCTCTCGCGGTGTTTCGGCCATCGTCGAGCTCGCTGTTCAGATAGAACCGGAAATTTTATCACAGCCTGGAGCCCGGGCACGCACCCAGACCAGGACAGTGGCCAGACCGACCGGCAGCCAACTGATAAACCACTCGGCACGCGGGGTGCCGGTGAGGCTGGCGGCATCGAATTGCATGGCCAGGGTGGAGAACAGCCACAAACCCATCAGGCCCTGGCCGAAGGTGGTATCACGGGCTTTCCAGATTTCGCGCAATACGCACAACCAAATACTCAGCCACAACAGCATGCCGGGAATGCCCAACTCAAGGGCGATGTGAGTGAACATGTTGTGAGTGTGATCGAACTGCGCGCCGGCAGCCATGATGGTGTAGAAAGAACCAAGGCCTACGCCTGTCCAGGGGTGTTCGGCGATCATTTGCAAAGTGACCTGGAAAATTTCAGGCCTGTAAGAAGCACCGCGAGACATGATCATCGAGTAAAACACCACAAAAACTACCGCTGCTGTTGCCAGCGACACACCGGCGATCAGGCAGCTTCTGCGGTCACGACACCAAAGCGGCATGGCAACCAGGGTAATCAACAACCCCAGCGCAGCACCACGGCTCTGGCACAACAGTAAGAATGCAGCGAGGCAAAGCAGCGAGATCGACCACAGCAACTGAAGCAGGCGCGTTTGCGGTTGCCAATGGATCATCCACACCATAGCGGCGCCAATCACGTAAGCCCCCAGGATGGGATGGGAGATTTCGCCTATGCCATATAGCCTCGAAGCCCATTCCTCACCCCTAACAAGGTAGAACTGCACAATTGACTGCACAGCCGCGACCGCAAGCCCTATGCCACCGCAAAACATCAGCTGTCGCAGACGCTGCTCTCCGGATTGTGCCAACAATGGGAAGAACAGAAGGAAGACAGCAATGTACAGCAAGCGCTTGAGCTCCCGGCCAGGTTCCTCCCCCGTCGCCCACAGCAGGCTTGATGTAGTCCATGCAAGCATCAACAGAATAGAGATAGACAATGCCCGCTGTGCATTCCAGAGCTGAACCAGACGACCGCGTGCGGACCAGATCAGCACCAGGGTCGGCAACCAGAGGAATACCACCAGACCCTGTTGATACAGTTTGTTACTTGGCGACAATGCAATCCCCACCAGGAACCACAAAAACCCAATTGCCAGCCAGGTCTGCGCCCAGCGCGTTGCGTACATCATGCTCTTCCCCATTGATTCAACAACACCGGCATGGTGCATCCTTAAACTTTTCGGCATTATTGCCGGTCATTTTGCTTGCCCGATGACAAGGCCCCTATCCATGCAATGTTCACGGCTACCCCAGGTCGATTTCAATCAACTGACGCTTGGTGCCCAGGTGCTGGAGGCCGACAGTTTCGGCGCTAAAGTCTACCTGCTAACGGATGGCAACATCCTCAAGCTGTTCAGACGCAAGCGGTTAATTTCATCTGCCTTGCTGCGACCTTACTCGCGTCGCTTCATCGATAACGCCTTGCGCCTGCAAAAACTCGGCATCCCTACGCTGGAAGTGCTGAAGTACTACACACTAGATGCTCCAGGCATGACAGCTGTGCTGTATCGTCCCTTGCCGGGCGAGACCCTGCGCCAACTGTCGCGCCAGCCGGGCTTCAGCTGGCAGAAAAGCTTGCCGGACCTGATAACCCTGGTGCATCGCCTGCATCAGTCGGGCATCTACTTTCGCTCATTGCATCTAGGTAATATTGTTGTTACCCCGCAACAGCAGTGGGGCTTGATCGACGTGGCCGACATGCGCTTTTTACGCGCGCCGTTGCCGGCCCGGATGGTTAAACGCAACGTACAACACTTTGCTCGTTACATTGCTCGGGAACAGTTAGAGGACCAGTTTCCTCTTGCCGAACTTGAGCGCGCCTTGCTGGCGTAAGGCGCATCAGGGCGTATACAGCAAAGCCCGCGAGGCCTGACTGAAACTTTGCCAGGCCTGCTCTGGCGCGAGGGCTTGCTGTTGAGCGGCGGCTACCTGCGCGCCTGGCAGCATCGCACACTCTATGATGGCTTTGGCCCAGGCTGGCGTATCACCAGCCGGGGCATAGCAGCCGGCCTCGCCCAACTGCTCGCGAAAGACCGACAAATCGCTACACAGCACCGGCACATCAGCCATCACCGCCTCCTGCAGGACCAGCCCCAGCCCTTCGGAGCGGGACGGTATCAGCATCCAGTCAAATGCCCGATAAAGTTGCGCAAGGCCAATGCAATGACCCGGCAATGACACTTTCTGCTCCAGCCCCAGCAACTTTATCTGCCCCTCCAGGACCGGGCGCTGCACACCTTCACCAAGTATCACCAGGCGTAGATCCGGCTGCTGCTGACTGGCCTGGGCAAAGGCGTCAAGCAGGTAGTCAAAACCCTTGCTGTCGACGAGACGGCCCACCGCCCCCATGACCCGCACACCTTGCGTCGGCAAATTCAGCGCCTCGCGGGCTTGTTCTGAGCCCAGCAAGCCTTGGCGAAAGCCTTCTGGCTCAAGCGCGGTCCGCAGGACCTTTACTGGGACACCGAGGTCCTGTTCCAATGCATTGGCAAGGGTCTGGGACACCGCCACGATGCTCAAGCGGCTGCCGGGGAAGGCTCGCAGCAAAGCGATATCCGACCGACGCAGACGAGTTTTGCCGTGAAAGACGATGGCCACCCGAGCATCCGGCATTCTCTGCACCACCGGCAAAATCAGCCGTGATACACCCAGACCATCCAACACCAACACCTGTGCATTGGCATGCTCCAGGGCCTCACGCATGCGTCCATGCAACCAGGGTCTGAGCAACAGCCAAAGGTGCCGCCCCTTGAGCAGACGATGGGACAGGTGCCACTCGCGCGTTGATTCTGCACCACAGCACGAGCCCTGCCCTTGCAATAGCCAACTGCTGATCTTTGTCCCAGGCTCGGCCTGCGACAATATCTGCTGATGCACCTTATGCACCGAAACGTAAGGCGAACCGCCAGCCCACATGATGTTGACGATATTCACGGGGTTATACCCCCTGTATCGGACTGGGCAACTGGCAAACCGGCAATATCAACTCGCAAGAACGCCAATACCCACTCCCACTGCCAAGCCGATCAACAAGGTTACGGCCAGCTTCATCCGCTCACGCTGACGCCGCCGGGCTTTACGCTGGCGCTCTTCTGGAAGACTTACATGCATGCCGAAGCCGGTATGCAACACGGCATCACCCTCCAGGCTTACGCCTGTCAGGTTCAATTCGGCATAGCGTTTTGATAGAGCCTTTTCACCAGCATAGGCGGCGAACGGCGCACAGCGCTGATAATCGCTCAAGCGGCGCAAGCCCGGGTTCAGCGAGAAGCTTTGCCACTCAGGCTTGTCCGACAGCAACGGGTAGCAAGGAACGCCGGCAATCACCTGGCGCTCGCCAAGATGGATATAGGGGCTGTGCAGTTTCAGGTCATAGACATAACTGCGCAACCAGACCTGAAGCAGTTCAGGGCTGACCGCCAGGATCGCATGCGAGTCTTCGACAAAACCAGGCCGGTAGAACTCCCAGTCGTCCTCGCAATGGAAGATGTAAGAGGTTTTTACATGGCTGTAGGCAAGGTCGATCGAAGCCAGTTGACCCAGCTTCGGGCGATTGACGAAAACCTTGCAGTGCGGCTTCCAATGCTCGGGCACAGCCTCGTGAACCGCTTCATCCCCCGAATCCTCGGTGATGAACACTTCACGAATAGGCGCGGTATTGAACCGGTCAAAACTTTCCAGCGTGAGTTTAAGCAAATCGAAGCGCCCGCAACTGGTGACCACCAGGGTTACGTCGCTATCTTGGCAGAATCGCACCGGATTCCCTCCCCATAAACTGTATTCAGATGTTCGAGACTACTTCCCTGGCTCCAGGACAGCCGGCTCATATGCCCAGTCTCAAACGCAAGCGTTGCCAGCCGGACAGGGCTGGACGGGGACGAAGAGGTGGCTGCATTTTTTCCACGATGCTACGACCTACCTGGGCGAAACTGAATTGCGAGACGGCCAGCTCACGACCGTTGTTGCCGATACGCTCGACCAGTGCAGGGTCGCCACGCAACACTTTCAGCTTCTCTTGCAACGCGGCAATGCTGTCATACAGCACCACGTTATGCATGTCTTTCAAGCCCAGGGCGCGGTTTTCCGCTTCACCCTGGTCATAAGCCAGCAAAACGCAGCCACAGGCCATCGCCTCGAAATTCTTGATCATGTACTCGCCCATGCCGACATCGGCGCTTACAAAGAAACGGATGCGGTTGAGTGTGTCGCAATATTCTTCGCCCGAATTGGTGCGTGTCACCAGCAGGTTTTCCACTTGTGCCAACTCATCGAGCAGGGCCTTGCGGCCGCTGTAGGCAACACTGTTGGTGCTGCCGACGAAGGCCAGTTCGATATCCCGCTCGCGCCCCTGGTCAGCCAGCAACTGCTGATCGTAGCCCTTGGGCACGAACTCGGCATCGAAGCCTTCCTGGCGCAGGCGTTCACTGACCATGTAACCCGAGCTGATCACCCGCGCCCAGGGCAACTGGCGGTAGTGGGCACTGAACTTGCCGGTGTACTTGCACGGGATGTAGTTCTGGTAGGCATCATGTTCGAGGATGACCAGGTTGGGCACCGTGCGAATGAAACCGACCTGGCGAATCTCTTGCTTGAAACGCAGGAAGAACACGATCCTGTCGTACTTGTCGACGTCGATCTCGCGACGGAAATAACTGCGCAGATTGCGTTGGTCGTCGCTGCTCAGCCAGCGCAGGTCGCAGTCGCAATGCGCGGCAACGCCGTCATACAAACGATCGAGGATCGCCCGTTGTTCTTTCTGCACCAGAAATAGAACTTTCATCGTTTTCCTTGCGGCGCTCGGGCCACAGCTTTCAATCTTGCAGCGTCATGATCAGAGGTCACGACGCCAGAACAGTTCATGTCGACGCACAGCCTTGCGGAAAAACTCGTTCTCGCCATAAGGCGAAGGCCGACGCCCGGCCAGCCAGCGTTGCAACAGGCGGCGCAGGCGGCGTTTGAACGGTGCAGGCGGCTGCAGGTCATGCATCATGCCCAAGGCCATGGCCTTGTCGCATTGGGCTGGCAGGCCCAGCACCAGGCTATAGGGCGTCCAGGCCTGGGTCGCTTCGAGTTGCGGCGGCAAGGCAATACCCGCACCGCTATCGCCCATGGGCCAGCGGTCGTTGTCGTGCAAATGGTTGGCATAACACAACAGGGTTTCAGGCTGCCATTCCAGGCCCTGCAGCGCCTCAAGCACAGCAGCCTGGGCGCAGATGTGGTCCGGGTGCGGATCGAGGGTCGGGTGCGGCATCACCAGCACCTGCGGCCGGGCCTTGAGCAACAGTGCACGCAAATCGGCCAGCAGGTTGTTCCAGGTCGGCGCACCGTCCTGGTCACCCGGCAGGGACAGCGGGTTGAACTGGCGGAACAGGCGGGTATCGACAAGCCCGGCTTCTCGCGAAGCCATTGGCTCTGCAGGCGCGGCCTGCATGGCCGGGAGCTGCAGGCAGAAGTACCCAAGCTGCACACAACGCGACTCCGGGACACCTGCCCAGCGTGGCACGGCGATGCTGTCCCAGGCCCGCAAACGGCCCTTAAGGCGCGCAGCTTCGGACTTTTCCAGACCCATTTGCTGATAGTGTTCGGCTTCGATTTCGCCGGCAGTCAAGGTCACCACCCAGGTTTCCTCAGCCTGGCTGTAGAGGCCAAACGCCGCGAGTTCGGCATCGTCGGCATGGGGTGCGATCACCATCACCCGGCGCTGGCGCAGGTCAGCGCAAGGTGCAACCCACAGCTGCGCCTCACCCATCAGTCGACAGTAGCGCCCACGCAGGCGCAGGCGCCCAGCCGTAAGCGGTTCGGCAAGCCCGGTAAGGTTCAGGTAACGAAGGCCGTTTACGCCCCGCTCGAAAGTCTGAACGTCTTCACTTCCCAGGCTTACCGCAGGATCGAGGAAACGCCCCAGCCAGCTACCCTTCAGGCGCACCTGCAGGATTAGCGTTTCGTCACCGCCCAGCTGCAGCGGCGACTGCAGGTGCACAAGGCCATCGACCAGCTCGGCCGAATGCGCCACGCAATCTGGCGGGAACTGATATTGATAGTCCTCGGCCGGAGAGTAGAACAGGTGATCGGCAAACCATGCCTCGTGGGCTACCCACAGCAGCGGCAACAACAGCAGCGGCAGCCACCACTGAACGAAAATGCCCAGGGCGAGCAGTACCAGCAGGCCGACCAGCAGCCCCAGGCGCTTGTTGCGCCGGTGGCGCTTGAGCAACTGCTGCTTGCGACTCACACCTGAAACACCGGCACGGGATTGCACCAACGGTCCTTGTACTCGCGATCGGCACGACCGAAGGAGAAACGCAGGGGTTTGTTGCGCGCACGGGCGTCTTCCCAGGCAGCCTGGGTATTGAGGAAGCTCAGTACGCTGCCAGGGCTGAATGCCTTGGTTTGCGGGTCGACACCACCGTTGATGTATTCAACGCTGATCCACTCCGACGCTTCGACCCGATAGACCAACTGGATGGCAATTGGTGCATCGTCAAGAAACAGCACCGACCCGATCAACAGCTCACGCAGGCGCTCGATCACCTCGGCCATGCGTTCGGCACCGGTAGCCGGGAACTCCCACCGGCGCTGGAACAGGTCGCAGTAGATTGCGGCAAGTTCAGCACTGGAGAAATCCGTGACCGGCCGTACCTGACCGCCCGCCTCTTCCAGCAAACGCAGTTCGCGGCGCTGGTTGTAACGAAACTTCTTCGACAGGTCTTCCGGCATACGCGCCATGGCCAGCGCTTCGGTCTGCGGCTTGAGATGGGCAAAACGACCCTGATTGAGCTCGGACAGATAGCGCCCGGCGTGCCGCAGCGGCGCCTGGGCATCGGCGGCGGCAGGCAGGATCAGCTCGGCGTTGCCCAGGTCATACAGGCCTTTTTTACCCTGACGCTTGAGCACATCCTTGGACAGCGCCAGGTAGCGGCCCCAGGTAGGAATCGCGGCCTTGAGCTCGCCGTCGCGCTCCCAGCCCAGGTAACGCACCGGAATTTGCGCCAGGTCAGCCAGTTGCTCGACCACCAGCGGATGAGTGGCGACACTGCCACCAAATTTTTCCCAGGCTTGGGCGTAGGCAGGCGCATCGATCTGCGTCCAGCCGCGCTCACGCCAGCCTTGAATATGGTTGAGCATCAGGCCTCCGCCGTCAGTGCACGAACGTGCGGCAGTTGCCAGAAGGCGTCGCGCACCGCGGCATCGGAGAAACGCTCACGCAGGCGTTCGAGCATGCGCCCGGCACATTCCTGGCGCTGCCCTTCGTCCAGCGCGGCCAGGTGCTGCAAGCCTTGCCCCAGGCGCTCGGCGTCGCCCAGCGGGAACAGGATGCCAACACCTTCGACCACCTCGACCGCGCCGCCACAAGCCGTGGCCAGCAGCGGCACACCGGCGACCATGGCTTCGAGCAGGACCATGCCGAACGGCTCGTGGTCGGAGCTCAAGGCGAAGGCGTCGAAGGCACGGAAGTAACGACGGGCGTCAGGTACCTGACCGAGAAAATCCACTTGCGCGGCAATTCCCAGTTCGGCGGCCTGAGCCTTGAGCGCTTGCTCAAGACGGCCTTTGCCGAGGATTGCCAGCCGAGCACCGGCCGGCAGTTGCGGCAGGGCCTGGGCAAAACCACGCAGCAAGGTGGCCTGGTCCTTGTCCGGATGCAGGCGGCCGACGTTGCCGACAATCCATGCCTGCTGATCCAGGCCCAACGCCTCGCGCGCCTGCGCGGCAGGTACCTGGCTGGACTGCAGCGCCTCGATGTCGATGCGGTTGTAGAGGGTCTGGATACGCTCGAGCGGCCACTTGGGCAGGCACTTGCGCATGTCGTCGCGCACCGCATCAGAAACACCGAGCAGGCTCAGGCGCTTGCTGAACAGGTTGGCAAACAGCTGGCGGCTACCACGCAGGTAGTCACCAAAGGCGTGGTGCACGCCGATCACCGGCAAGCGGCTGCCGAGCAAGGCGATATAGATCGGCTTGAAGCGGTGCGCGATGCAGAAGCTGAACTGGCGACTGGCGACGATCCGCCGCAATGCGCGGATCGCCCCCAGCTTCAGGCCACGGATGGCCTTGGAGCTGAACTCGAGGAAGATCACTTCGTCCGAGGCGCAGCCGGCCGCTACCTGAGGGTCGGCTGCGCCAGTCAGGAACACCGTGGTGACCTTATAGCCGCTGCCGTCGAACAGGCTGGCATACTGGCGCGCGCAGTCCAGAAACGGACCGTCATAGCCATGACAGAACTGCAGGACGCGTTTTTCAGCCTTGGACGTCATAAGTGTCCGCGCCGTCCTTGACCACCAGGATGTCTTCCATGATCAGGTACTGCAGGTCCGAGCCGAAGAACATGTTCAGCGCATCGGTCGGCGAGCAGATCATCGGCTCGCCACGACGGTTGAGCGAGGTGTTCAGCGACACGCCGTTGCCGGTCAGGGTCTCCAGCGCCTTCATCATGTCGTAGTAGCGCGGGTTGTACTCGCGCTTGAGCACCTGGGCCCGCGAGGTGCCGTCTTCGTGGACGACTTCCGGCACGCGGGTCTTCCACTCTTCGGCCACTTCGAAGGTGAAGGTCATGAACGGCGCCGGGTGATCGATCTTGATCATCTGCGGGGCAACGGTGTCGAGCATCGACGGGCAGAAAGGCCTCCAGCGCTCGCGGAACTTGATCTGGTGGTTGATGCGGTCGGCAACGCCTTCCACACTTGGGCAACCGATGATCGAGCGACCGCCGAGGGCGCGCGGACCGAACTCCATACGGCCCTGGAACCAGGCCACCGGGTTGCCGTCGACCATGATCTTGGCGATCTGCTCGGGCATGTTCTCCAGCTTGCGCCATTTCGGCTGGCTCGCGTGACGGGCACAGGCGGCGATCACGTCTTCGTTGGAGTACGCAGGGCCGAGGTAGACGTGTTCCATCTTCTCGACCGGCACACCACGGGCGTGAGACACATAGGCAGCAGCACCGACCGCAGTACCGGCGTCGCCGGAAGCCGGCTGGACGAACAGCTCCTTGAGGTCAGGACGGGCAATGATCTTCTGGTTGAGCTTGACGTTCAACGCGCAACCGCCGGCGAAGGCCAGCTTGCCAGTCTCCTTGAGGATGTCGCCCAGGTAGTGGTCGATCATCTGCAGGGCGAGCTTCTCGAACAGCGCCTGCATGCTCGCGGCGTAGTGAATGTACGGCTCGTCGGCGATGTCGCCTTCGCGTTTCGGGCCCAGCCACTCGATCAGCTTCGGCGAGAAGTAGAAGCCTTTGCCCTTCTCTTTATAACGACGCAAGCCGATGACGTTGGCGTAGTCGGTGTTGATCACCAGCTCGCCGTTCTCGAACGAGGCCAGGCGCGAGAAATCGTACTTGCTGGCATCGCCATAAGGCGCCATGCCCATGACCTTGAACTCGCCATCGAGCATTTCGAAGCCGAGGAACTCGGTGATCGCGCCATACAGACCGCCCAGCGAGTCCGGATCGAAGAATTCCTTGATCTTGTGGATCTTGCCGTTTTCGCCGTAGCCGAAGAAGGTCGTGGCGTATTCGCCTTTACCGTCGATACCGAGGATCGCGGTCTTCTCCTTGAAGCCGGAGCAGTGGTAGGCGCTGGAGGCGTGAGCCAGGTGGTGCTCGACCGGCTCGATCTTGACCTTTTTCGGGTCGAAGCCCAGCTGCTCCAGGCACCAGACGATCTTCTTGCGGTAGCGCTTGTAGCGACGGTTGCCCATCAGGATCGCGTCAAGGGCGCGGTCCGGGGCATACCAATAACGCTTGGCGTAGTGCCAGCGTGCCTTGCCGAACAGGCTGATCGGAGCGAACGGGATCGCTACCACGTCAACGTCGGACGGTTTGATACCGGCCTGTTCCAGGCAGAACTTCGCCGATTCGTAGGGCATGCGGTTCTTTGCATGTTTATCGCGCACGAAGCGCTCTTCTTCAGCGGCGGCAATCAGCTTGCCGTCGATGTACAGGGCCGCGGAAGGGTCATGACTAAGGGCGCCGGACAGGCCAAGAATCGTCAATGCCAAGGGTCTAGCCTCTTCAATCTGTAAATATGCGCGCGGGCCGTTGGGGCGGGCGGCAGCCAAAGCGCGGGATTATAACGCAAAGCGTAGGAGCGGGCTTGCCCCGCGATTGCATACATTCAGACATACCGCATCGCGGGGCAAGCCCGCTCCTACAGCGGTTACTCGGCGATCAACCAATCCATCCGCCAGCTACCCTGGGTCTGCGCCAGCACCTGAGCCAGCCACGGCAGCAGCGCACGCAGCTCTTCTTCCAGGCCCCATGGCGGGTTGGCAATTGCCAGGCCAGAACCGTTAAGGCCCTGCGGGCTGTCCTGCGGATGCACATAGAGCTCGATCCGCAGCAGCTTCGGCGCACCGGTGCTGGTCAGGTCCTGGTAGAAACGCACCAGCTGGCGCTGATCCTTGATCGGGTACCAGATGGCTGCGACGGTCTGGCGCATGCGACTGATGGTCTCTTTCATCGCCTGGGTGCAGCGCTTGAGCTCGTCGGCCTGCTCGAACGGCGGGTCGATCAGCATCACTGCACGCTTTTCCTGCACTGGCAGCAAGGCCCGCGGTACATGCCAGCCCTCGCCCAGGTGCACGGCGACGCGCGGGTCCTTCTTCATGTTGTCCTTGAGCAGGCGGCCGTCTTCGGGGTGCTTCTCGTTGAGCAGCACACGGTCCTGCTGGCGGGCCAGGCGCCGGGCCAGCTCCGGGGAACCCGGGTAGTAGCGCAGCTCGCCGTCAGGGTTCATCTTGCGCAGGATGCGCAGGTAATCTGCGGTTACCTCCGGCAGGTCGTCGCGCCCCCAGAGACGGCCGATACCTTCCAGCCACTCGCCGGTACGCGTCGCCTGGTCGCCCTGCAGGTCATAAAGCCCGAGGCCTGCGTGGGTGTCGAGGTAGGCAAACGGCTGTTCCTTGCGCGACATCAAAGCGATGAGGCGGGTCAGCACAAGGTGTTTGAAGACGTCGGCGTGGTTACCGGCGTGGAAGGCGTGACGATAGTTCATGGCAACTCCTGCAAGACCGCGCAGTTTACCTTGTCATGCGGGCGGCGTCAGGCACGGGCCGCCAAAACGACAACGACCCGGGCTCTTGCGAGGCCGGGCCGTTGTCAGGCGAAGCTCAGCAGCCGATCAGCGACCGGCCTTGAACGCCTCGTCGGCAGCTTCGAAGCGCGACACCATGCCTTTCGACGGGTTGCCGGCCCGGCTGACGAAGTAGATCGCCAGGGCGCCGAGAATGAAGCCCGGGATGATCTCGTACAGCCCCCAGATGGAGAAGTGCTTCCACACCACAACGGTGATCGCACCCACCAGGATACCGGCCAGTGCGCCGTCACGGGTCATGCCTTTCCACAGGACCGAGATCAGCACCACCGGACCGAAGGCGGCACCGAAGCCTGCCCAGGCGTAGCTGACCAGGCCCAGTACGCGGTTCTCAGGGTTGGAAGCGATGAGGATGGCAACCACGGCCACCAGCAGCACCATGGCGCGACCGACCCAGACCAGCTCCAGCTGCGAGGCACCCTTGCGCAGGAAGGTCTTGTAGAAGTCTTCGGTCAGGGCGCTGGAGCACACCAGCAGCTGGCAGCTCAGGGTACTCATGACCGCCGCCAGGATGGCCGACAGCAGAACACCGGCAATCCAAGGGTTGAAGAGGATCTTGGCCAGCTCGATGAACACACGCTCGTGGTTCTCGGTAACCGGACCGGCCACTTCAGGATGCGCCGAGAAGTAGGCGATACCGAAGAAACCAACGGCGCAGGTACCCACCAGGCAGAGGATCATCCAGGTCATGGAGATGCGACGGGCTTTAGCGATCGACTTGACCGAGTCAGCGGCCATGAAGCGCGCCAGGATATGCGGCTGGCCGAAGTAGCCCAGACCCCAGCCCATCAGCGAGATAATGCCGATGAAGGTAGTGCCCTTGAGCATGTCGAAGTTGCCCGCATCCTTCAGCTCGATGGCGGCAAAAGTCGTGTCAAAGCCACCGGTTGCGATCAGCACGATCACCGGAGTCAGGATCAGGGCGAAGATCATCAGTGTGGCCTGGACGGTATCGGTCCAGCTCACCGCCAGGAAGCCACCAACAAAGGTGTAGGCAATGGTCGCCGCTGCGCCAGCCCACAGCGCTGTCTCGTAGGACATGCCGAAGGTACTTTCGAACAGACGGGCGCCGGCAACGATGCCGGAGGCGCAATAGATGGTGAAGAACACCAGGATTACCACCGCGGAGATGATCCGCAGCAACCCGCTGTTGTCTTCGAAACGGCTGGAGAAGTAATCCGGCAGGGTCAGTGCATCACCGTTGTGCTCGGTCTGCACGCGCAGGCGGCCGGCGACGAACAGCCAGTTCAGGTAGGCACCGACGATCAGGCCGATGGCGATCCAGCTTTCCGACAGACCCGACATGTAGATAGCGCCCGGCAGGCCCATCAACAGCCAGCCACTCATGTCCGACGCACCGGCCGAAAGCGCGGTGACCACGCTGCCGAGGCTGCGACCGCCAAGAATGTAATCAGAAAGGTTGTTGGTAGAGCGATAGGCCATGAAGCCGATCAGCACCATTGCCGCGATGTAGATCACGAACGTGATCAAGGTTGGATTGCTTACACTCATTGTTGCGCCCTGGCGTTTGTTTTTATGTAGCGACAGCCTCAGAGGAGGTTGCACCCAGGCCGCGAATCCTATGCAACAACGCAAAGAGGGTGCAACCTGTTTTTACTTTCAAGTTGCACCTCGTCGGATTTTTTGCGTAACAGCCGTTTTTTGCTCCCTTTCGGAGCAAGAACCACCGTTATCAGAAGAAAACGCACCACAAACAGCCATTTTTGCTGTGTGGTTTTACCCTCCGGACGAGTAGCACTTATTTCCTACATATTTTGGGTTGCACTAGGTTGCACCCAAATTCGCGCACGGATAATCTTGGCGCCAGCTTAAGCCACAACCTGTGGCAATAATGAGGATAAGAAATGGCGACGACCACCCTTGGGGTCAAACTCGACGACCCTACCCGTGAGCGACTCAAAGCAGCTGCGACGTCCATCGACCGCACGCCGCACTGGTTGATCAAGCAAGCGATCTTCAATTACCTGGAGAAGCTCGAGGGTGGCGCCACCCTGACCGAACTCAACGGTCAGCCAGGCATTCATGCCGACGATGCCGGCGAAGTCCAGGCCGACCACGCCCACCAGTGCTTCCTCGAGTTCGCCGAGAGCATCCTGCCGCAATCGGTACTGCGCTCGGCCATCACCGCCGCCTACCGCCGCCCTGAGCCGGAAGTGGTGCCGATGCTGCTGGAGCAGGCACGCCTGCCGGCCGCCATGGCCGAAGCCACCAACAAGCTGGCCGCCGGCATCGCCGAAAAACTGCGTAACCAGAAGAGCGCTGGCGGCCGTGCCGGCATTGTTCAGGGCCTGCTGCAGGAATTTTCCCTGTCGTCCCAAGAAGGCGTGGCGCTGATGTGCCTGGCCGAAGCGCTGCTGCGCATCCCCGATAAAGGCACTCGCGACGCCCTGATCCGCGACAAGATCAGTACCGGCAACTGGCAGCCGCACCTGGGCAACAGCCCGTCGCTGTTCGTCAACGCTGCCACCTGGGGCCTGCTGCTGACCGGCAAGCTGGTCTCGACCCACAATGAATCCGGCCTCACCTCTTCGCTCAGCCGCATCATCGGCAAGAGCGGCGAGCCGATGATCCGCAAGGGCGTCGACATGGCCATGCGCCTGATGGGCGAGCAGTTCGTGACCGGCGAAACCATCGCCGAGGCCCTGGCCAACGCCAGCAAGTTCGAAGCCAAAGGCTTCCGTTACTCCTACGACATGCTCGGTGAAGCCGCTCTGACCGAACATGACGCACAGAAGTACCTGGCGTCCTACGAGCAG
Source organism: Pseudomonas sp. ZL2 (assembly GCF_054788455.1). Lineage (NCBI taxonomy): Bacteria > Pseudomonadati > Pseudomonadota > Gammaproteobacteria > Pseudomonadales > Pseudomonadaceae > Pseudomonas > Pseudomonas sp. ZL2. Next base: position 222,143 of record NZ_JBGOGX010000001.1, read on the forward strand.
GCCATCCACTCGATCGGCAAGGCCTCCCACGGCCGCGGCATCTATGAAGGCCCGGGCATCTCGATCAAGCTCTCGGCCCTGCACCCACGCTACAGCCGCGCCCAGTACGAGCGCGTCATGGAAGAGTTGTACCCGCGCCTGCTGTCGCTGACCCTGCTGGCCAAGCAATACGACATCGGCCTGAACATCGACGCCGAAGAAGCCGACCGCCTGGAGCTGTCGCTGGACCTGCTCGAGCGCCTGTGCTTCGAGCCGCAACTGACCGGCTGGAACGGTATCGGTTTCGTTATCCAGGCGTACCAGAAGCGCTGCCCGTATGTAATCGACTACGTCATCGACCTGGCCCGCCGCAGCCGCCATCGCCTGATGATCCGCCTGGTAAAAGGCGCCTACTGGGACAGCGAGATCAAGCGCGCCCAGGTCGAAGGCCTGGAAGGCTACCCGGTCTACACCCGCAAGGTGTACACCGACGTTTCCTACATTGCTTGCGCACGCAAACTGCTGTCGGTGCCAGAAGTCATCTACCCGCAGTTCGCCACCCACAACGCTCACACCCTGTCGGCCATCTACCACATTGCGGGTCAGAACTATTACCCGGGCCAGTACGAGTTCCAGTGCCTGCACGGCATGGGCGAGCCGCTGTACGAACAGGTTGTCGGCAAGGTCGCCGATGGCAAGCTGAACCGTCCGTGCCGCGTGTACGCACCAGTCGGCACCCATGAAACCCTGCTGGCCTACCTGGTTCGCCGCCTGCTGGAAAACGGCGCCAACACCTCGTTCGTCAACCGTATTGCCGACCAGTCGATCTCGATCCAGGAACTGGTCGCCGACCCGGTCGCCACCATCGAGCAGATGGCCACCCAGGAAGGCAACTTCGGCCTGCCGCACCCACGCATTCCGCTGCCGCGCGACCTGTATGGCGCCGAGCGGGCCAACTCCGCCGGTATCGACCTGGCCAACGAACACCGTCTGGCTTCGCTGTCCTGCGCCCTGCTGGCCACTGCCCACAATGACTGGAAAGCCGCGCCGATGCTCGGTTGCGCTTCGAGTAACGAGGCAGCGGCACCGGTATTGAACCCGTCCGATCTGCGCGATGTGGTCGGTCATGTTCAGGAAGCCACCGTTACCGACGTCGACAACGCCATCCAGTGCGCCCTCAACGCCGCGCCGATCTGGCAGGCCACCCCGCCAGCCGAACGCGCGGCGATCCTGGAACGTGCCGCCGACCTGATGGAAGCCGAGATCCAGCCGCTGATGGGCCTGCTTGCCCGTGAAGCCGGCAAGACCTTCGCCAACGCCATTGCCGAAGTGCGTGAAGCAGTCGACTTCCTGCGCTACTACGCCGTGCAGGCACGTAACGATTTCAGCAATGACGCCCACCGCCCACTGGGTCCGGTGGTGTGCATCAGCCCATGGAACTTCCCGCTGGCGATCTTCAGCGGCCAGGTTGCCGCTGCGCTTGCCGCTGGCAACCCGGTGCTGGCCAAGCCGGCCGAACAAACGCCGCTGGTCGCAGCCCAGGCCGTGCGCCTGCTGCTCGAAGCCGGTATTCCGGAAGGCGTGGTGCAACTGCTGCCAGGCCGCGGTGAAACCGTCGGCGCCCGTCTGGTCGGTGATGATCGGGTCAAAGGCGTGATGTTCACCGGTTCCACCGAAGTTGCGCGCCTGCTGCAACGCAACATCGCCGGCCGCCTGGATGCCCAGGGCCGCCCGATCCCGCTGATCGCCGAAACCGGTGGCCAGAACGCGATGATCGTCGACTCCTCGGCGCTCACCGAACAAGTGGTCATCGACGTAGTGTCGTCGGCCTTCGACAGCGCCGGTCAGCGTTGCTCGGCACTGCGCGTACTGTGCCTGCAGGAAGATTCCGCCGACCGCGTCATCGAAATGCTCAAGGGCGCCATGGCTGAAAGTCGTCTGGGTAACCCCGAGCGCCTGGCCGTGGACATTGGCCCGGTGATCGACGCCGAAGCCAAGGCGGGTATCGAGAAGCACATCCAGGGTATGCGCGACAAAGGCCGTACCGTGTACCAGATGGCAATCGCCGATGGTGAAGAGATCAAGCGCGGCACCTTCGTGATGCCAACCCTGATCGAACTGGAAAGCTTCGACGAGCTGCAACGCGAGATCTTCGGCCCGGTACTGCACGTGGTGCGCTACAACCGCAAGAACCTCGACCAGCTGATCGAGCAGATCAACGCGTCCGGTTACGGCCTGACCCTGGGTGTGCACACCCGGATCGACGAAACCATTGCCAAGGTCATCGACAACGTCAACGCCGGTAACGTCTACGTCAACCGCAACATCGTCGGTGCCGTGGTCGGCGTACAGCCGTTCGGTGGTGAAGGCCTGTCGGGTACCGGCCCGAAAGCCGGTGGCCCGCTGTACCTGTACCGCCTGCTGTCGACCCGTCCGGCCGGCGCCATCGAGCAGTCGTTCCAGCGCACCGACGGCGAAAACGCCCCGGACACCCGCCTGCGCGACAGCCTGAGCAAACCGCTGCAAGCCCTCAAAACCTGGGCGGCGAGCAATCAGCTGAACGACCTGAGCGGCTTGTGCGAACAGTTCGCCCAGCAATCGCAAAGCGGTATCAGCCGCCTGCTGGCGGGCCCGACTGGCGAGCGCAACAGCTACACCATCCTGCCGCGCGAGCACGTGCTGTGCCTGGCCGAGGTCGAAGCTGACCTGCTGACCCAGTTGGCCGCGGTCCTGGCCGTAGGTAGCTCGGCTGTCTGGCCGGAAGGCGAGTTGAGCAAGACCCTGCGCAATCGTCTGCCGAAGGAAGTGCAAGCGCGCATCCAGCTGGTGGCCGACTGGAACAAGGACGAAGTGGTGTTCGACGCCGTCCTTCATCACGGCGACTCCGACCAACTGCGCGCCGTGTGCGAGCAGGTGGCCAAGCGCGCCGGTGCCATCGTCGGTGTTCACGGCCTGTCGTCGGGTGAAACCGCGATTGCCCTGGAGCGCCTGGTGATCGAGCGCGCGCTGAGCGTCAACACCGCAGCTGCCGGTGGCAACGCGAGCCTGATGACTATCGGCTGATAGCCTGCGGCGCCTCTATCGCGGGTCAAGCCCGCTCCTACAACGTAGGAGCAGGCTTGGCCCGCGATGCTTTCTAGCCCAGAAATTTCGCACGCTGATGATGTAACAGCCACCACAGGCTACCCGCCTTCACGACCTCGGAAGCAATGACCAAAACAAGCATGAGCCAGAGGCTGTAGGCTGGCGACAGCTTTGCCCATACCAATAGAATCGAAATGGACGGCACCATGAACATCAGCCGAAATGGAATCTGTAGCAAACCGAGATAAACCCCCGACTTCCGCCCCGCCAACAACAGCAAACAGCTGACAATGATCGACAGATGCAAGGTGAAGCTCATACCCGCGAGCCACTTGGCGAAAATGCCATGATCCTGAAGCAACCCGATCATGTTTTGGGCGTCGGTGTAATAGAGGATCTGACCTCTACGAAGACTGCCCTGGACATACAAGACAATAAAAAATGCATCCATCCCACCCCACCAATACCGGGTTATAAGTGGGAGCTGATTCATAGGCTGACGACTGAAGGCCTCAGGCATCAGCAAACGTCACGATGAAAAGCCCCGCCAGCAAAACCACGAGAAAAGACACCAGTACTACCCAAACCAGGATTCCAACCGACATCCATGCCCAGTTCAGGAGTGACAACCGGGAATTTGACTGGCCTTTCGGGTCGCCCACGCAGGTATTTATCGCCCCCTGAACTCTGGCCACCACCCAAAGTATCAAAACATCCATAGCCAATACCGCACTCAACAACGGCAGCGGCGCCAGCTCCATCATCTGATTTGCCCACAACGAGAGCGCTGTCAGCAGGATCAAGGCGCATACCAACCAGAACGGCGACCACCTGTAGCTTCGACCAGACAGGTGCAATTGCCGATCGACCCTGCTCAGCAGGCTGTAAAGAAACAGAATGCCGAAGATGCTTCTTACCAGCGGCAAGACTCGCTCCCCGGTTTCCCGCCGGTAGAGCGCCCAGCTTTGGTAATGGCAAAAAGCCCAATAAAGACCAAAGGTGAACAGGTTCATCACAATCATCTTTCTGATCGATACGACGAAGAACATTGGCCCGCTGACTGGGGTATCAGGGAGGTCAGGGCTCATCGAAGCGGTGCTGTTAGTGGTCATGGCTACGGCCTTCGGTAATGGGTCGACCATCTAAGCCTGCTCGTGCATCACAGATCTGCCCTCTGGCTCCGAAGCAAGGGTACGAACATTCCCAAACGCCTTGTGCCCTGCCATCACCCGCATCTATTTCGCTGTGCAGTAGCAACGTCACTACCTAGACTCGGCCCATCCCCAGACAGGAATGCCGCCATGTCCGAGACTCTGCTCAGCGCCCGCAACCTGGCCTTCGAACTCTACGAAGTGCTCGACGCCGAGGCCCTGACCCAACGCCCGCGCTTTACCGAGCACAACCGCGAAACGTTCGACGCCGCCCTGGCCACCGCGCGGACCATCGCCGAAAAGTACTTCGCCCCGCACAACCGCAAAGGCGATGAGCACGAGCCGCGTTTTGAAAATGGCGAAGCCGTGTTGATTCCCGAGGTTAAGCCTGCGGTGGATGCCTTCCTTGAGGCCGGCTTTCTCAATGCCTGCCGTGACTTCGAAGCCGGTGGCATGCAGTTGCCGACCCTGCTGTCGCAAGCCTGCTTCGCCCACTTCCAGGCCGCCAACGCCGGGACCACGGCCTACCCGTTCCTGACCATGGGCGCCGCCAACCTGATTGAAAGCTTTGGCAGCGACGAGCAGAAACGCCTGTTCCTGCAGCCGATGATCGAAGGCCGTTTCTTCGGCACCATGGCCCTCACCGAGCCGCACGCCGGTTCGTCCCTGGCCGATATCCGCACCCGCGCCGAACCGGCTGGCGATGGCAGCTATCGGCTGCGCGGCAACAAGATTTTCATTTCCGCCGGCGACCATCCACTGTCGGAAAACATCGTGCATATGGTCCTGGCCAAACTGCCGGATGCGCCGCCCGGGGTGAAGGGCATTTCGCTGTTTATCGTGCCCAAGTTCCTGGTCAATGCCGACGGTAGCCTGGGCCCGCGCAACGATGTACTGCTGGCCGGTCTGTTCCACAAGATGGGTTGGCGCGGCACCACCTCGACAGCGCTGAACTTCGGCGACAACGGTCAGTGCGTCGGTTATCTGCTGGGCAAGCCGCACCAGGGGCTGGCCTGCATGTTCCAGATGATGAACGAGGCGCGCATCGGCGTCGGCATGGGCGCGGTGATGCTCGGTTATGCCGGCTACCTGTATTCGTTGGAGTACGCCCGTCAGCGGCCGCAGGGACGCCTGCCAGACAACAAGGATCCGGCCACCGCCGCCGTGCCGATCATCAGCCACAGCGATGTGAAACGCATGCTGCTGACCCAGAAGGCCTACGTCGAAGGCGCCTTCGACCTGGGCCTGTACGCGGCGCGGCTGTTTGATGACACTCAGAGCGGCGGGAGCGAAGCGGTTCGCCAACAGGCCCAGGAACTGCTCGACCTGCTGACGCCGATCGTCAAATCCTGGCCTTCGGAGTTTTGCCTGAAGGCCAACGAGCTGGCCATCCAGATTCTTGGCGGCCATGGTTACACCCGCGAGTACCCGGTCGAACAGTACTACCGCGACAACCGCCTGAATCCCATTCACGAAGGCACCCACGGTATCCAGTCGCTGGACCTGCTCGGGCGCAAACTGGCGCAGAACGGTGGTGCCGGGCTCAAGCAACTGGTCCGCCTGATCGCCACGACTTGCGAGCAAGCCCACCAACACAGCAGCCTGGATCGCCTGCGGGTACCGCTGGAGCAGTTGCTCGACCGCCTGCAGGAAGTGACCCTGGGCCTGCTCGCTGATCTGGCCCAGGGTCAGGTCAACACTGCCCTGGCCAACTCGGCGCTGTACCTCAAGGCCTTCGGCCACTGCGTGATCGGCTGGCGCTGGCTGGAGCAGGCGGTCCGTGCCGAACAGGGTCTGGCCCGCGGCAACCCGGCCGATCGCGACTTCTACCTGGGCAAATTGCAGGCGGCGCGTTATTTCCTGACCTGGGAAGTGCCGGGCTGCCATAATGAGCTGGCATTGCTCGCGGCCCGTGACGATACCTGCCTGAGCATGCACGACGAGTGGTTCTGAGGGGGAACCACCGCGCACACGGAGGTTCCCGCATGTTCGAGTTGACCGCATTGCTGCGCCAGCGCTTCGCCGCCCTGCGCAGCAGTGGCGAATTTTTCTCCCTGCGTTATGTGCAGCAGAGCCAGCAGCACCTGTCGGTGCGCAAGAATATCGCGGAGCCGCCGTTCCTCGGCCGCGACGAAGGCGCAATGCTCACCGTGCGCCTCAATGGCGTGGAAACCTACGCGGCCACCGCCGACCTGTCGCAATCCGGCTTGCAACGCGCTCTGGAGCAGGCTGAGGCACTGGCCCGGCAGATCACCGGGCGCGCCCTGCTCGACCTGCGCGAACAACCGGTGGCCACCGGCCGCTCCGACTACTGCTCACCCAACCTCGAGCAAGCTTTCCCGTCTCTGGGCGACTGCTACGCCCTGCTCGCCCAAGAGTCGGCCAGCGTGCCGAATGACAGCCGCCTGGTGAACTGGCAGGCCAGCCTTGGCGTCAGCAACATCGAGCAGATCTACCTGAACACCGCCGGCGCCGAACTGCGCCAGGCCCAGCGTTTTATCTACCCAGGCTTCAGCACCACCGCCTTCGACGGTCAGGACAGCCAGACCCGCACCCTGGGCCGGGACAACTTCGGCCAGCAGGGCGGCCTGGACGTGATTGAGCGTTGCGGCCTGGTCGGTGCCGGGGCCAAGGTCGCTGACCAGGCCCTGCAACTGCTGCTGGCGCCGAACACCCCGAGCGGTGTGCGCGACCTGCTGCTGATGCCCGACCAGATGATGCTGCAGATCCATGAATCCATCGGCCACCCGCTGGAAATGGACCGCATCCTCGGCGACGAGCGCAATTACGCCGGCACCAGTTTCGTCAAGGCCAGCGACTTCGGCAGCCTGCAATACGGCTCTAAACTGCTCAACGTAACCTTCGATCCGTCGATCCGCGAGGAGCTCGCCAGCTACAGCCATGACGATGACGGCAGCGCCGCGCACAAGCAGTACCTGATCAAGGACGGCCTGCTGATTCGCCCGTTGGGTGGCGCCCTGTCGCAGTTCCGCTCAGGCCTTGAAGGGGTGGCCAACAGCCGCGCCTGCGGCTGGAACCGCGCGCCAATCGACCGCATGGCCAACCTCAACATCGAGCCGGGGGACAAGACCCTTGAGCAACTGATCGGCGGCATCGAGCAGGGCATCCTCATGCGTACCAACCGCTCATGGTCGATCGACGATGCGCGCAACAAGTTCCAGTTCGGTTGCGAGTGGGGTCAGTTGATCGAAAACGGCGAGCTCAAGGGTGTGGTCAAGAACCCCAATTACCGCGGGATCTCCGCACAGTTCTGGAGCAACCTCAGCGCCGTCGGTGACGCCAGCACCTTGCAGGTACTGGGTACACCGAACTGCGGCAAGGGCGAGCCGAACCAGGTGGTACGGGTAGGCCACGCCTCCCCCGCCTGCATATTCAGCCAGATCGACGTATTCGGAGGAGACGCCTGATGGCTGCCAATCCACTGCAAAGCTTCCAGCACTTGGTCGCCAGCCTGCGCGACGCAGTACGCGCCCCCGAGCATTTCACCCTCAGCTACAGCGGCGAACACTCGCAGTTCATCCGTTTCAACCACGCCAAGGTACGCCAGGCCGGTGAAGTGCAACAGGCCAGTTGCGTGCTCAAGCTGATCGCCGACGGGCGTCAGGCCGAGTTGCAGTTCACCCTCGGCAACGACGCCGAAGTCGACCAACTGCGCTTGCAACAGGCTCTGGAGCAACTGCGCCAGACCCTGTCGCTGCTCGAACCCGACCCTTACCTGCAACTCAACGACAGCGCCTGGCAAAGCCATAGCGTGCAGGATCAACCGCTGCCTGACAGCGCCGAGGTACTGGCGCAGATCGAGCAAGGCGCGGGTGATCTGGACCTGGTTGGCATCTACGCCGCGGGCCCGATCTGCCGGGGCTTCGCCAGCTCGTTCGGGGCCTTTGGCTGGCACCAGGCCAACAGCTTCAACTTCGACTGGAGCCTGTTCCACAGCAACGGCGAAGCGGTCAAAGCCAACTATGCCGGGCAAACCTGGGACCACGAAGCCTTCGCCGTGCGCCTGCAGCAGACCCGCGAACAGCTTGACTACCTCGGCCGCCCGCTGAAAAAGCTCGCCCCCGGCCAGTACCGCGCCTACCTGGCACCGGCGGCACTGGACGAAATCATGGGCATGCTCTGCTGGGGGGGCTTCTCGGCCCAGGCCATCGCCACCAAGAACAGCCCGCTGCAACGCCTGTACAGCGGCGATGCCAGCCTGAGCCCGTTGACCAGCATTGCCGAGCAGGTCAGCGGTTCGCTGAGCCCGTCGTTCTCTGACGAAGGCTTGCTGCGCAGCGACTTGCGCCTGATCGATCAGGGCCAGGCCCTTGACCGGCTGATCTGCGCCCGCAGCGCCGCCGAGTTCGAACTGGCGGCCAACGGTGCCGATAGCTACGAGTCGCCGTGCGCCCTGAGCATGGCGCCGGGTTTGCTTGCGCACAGCGAAATCCTCGCCCGCCTGGGCACCGGCCTGTACATCAGCAACCTCTGGTACCTGAACTACTCGGACCTGCCCGCCGCGCGCATGACCGGCCTGACCCGCTTTGCCACCTTCTGGGTCGAGAACGGCGAGATCCAGGCGCCGGTGAGCACCATGCGCTTTGACGACAGCGTCTACAGCTTGCTGGGGTCGCAGCTGGAAGCGTTGACCGCAGAGCGCGAGTTGATTCTGTCGACCAGCACCTACGGGCAGCGCCAGACCAGTTCGAGCCATTTGCCGGGAGCTTTGGTCAAACGCCTGACGTTGACACTGTGATAACCCCGATCGCTGGCAAGCCAGCTCCCACACGGATCTGTGTGAACTTGTCCCTGTGGGAGCCGGCTTGCCGGCGATGAGGCCCTCGACCTTGTAGAGATGCCCATGCCCAACCGCGCCCCGCTGGACCCGACCACCGCCCGCTGGATCCCCTGGGTAGTGGCCATCGCCTTCTTCATGCAGTCGCTCGACGGCACCATCCTCAACACCGCCCTGCCGGCCATGGCCCGCGACCTGGCCGAGGACCCATTGCGCATGCAGTCGGTGATCATCGCCTACATGCTCACCGTGGCCCTGCTGATCCCGGCTTCAGGCTGGATCGCCGACCGCTTCGGTACCAAACGCATCTTCTTTGGCGCGATCCTGCTGTTCAGCCTCGGTTCACTGCTCTGCGCCCTGGCCAGCAGCCTCGGCATGCTGGTGGCGGCGCGGGTGATCCAGGGCCTGGGCGGGGCATTGATGCTGCCGGTCGGGCGCTTGGTCGTACTGCGCGCTTACCCGCGTTCGGAGCTGGTGCGGATCATGAGCTTCATCACCATCCCCGGTCTGCTCGGCCCACTGCTGGGCCCGACCATGGGCGGCTGGCTGGTGGAGATTCTCAGCTGGCACTGGATCTTCCTGCTCAACCTGCCCGTTGGCGCCATCGGCTGTTATGCGGTGTGGAAGTTCATCCCCGACCTGCGCGGCTCGGAACGTACCCGCTTCGACGGCATCGGCTTCGTGCTGTTCGGCGCGGCGATGGTACTGATCACCATTGCCATGGAAGGCCTGGGCGAGCTGCATTTGCCGCACCTGCGGGTGATGTTGCTGCTGTTCGCCGGCATGGCCTGCCTGGCCGCCTACTGGCTACGTGCGGGTAGCATCGACAACCCGCTGTTTTCGCCAAAACTGTTCCACACCCGGACCTTTTCGGTAGGCATCCTCGGCAACCTGTTCGCCCGCCTGGGCAGCGGCGCGCTGCCGTTTCTGGTGCCGCTGTTGCTGCAGGTGGCGCTGGGCTATTCACCGTCCCAGGCCGGCATGAGCATGATCCCGCTGGCCGCTGCAGCGATGGTCGCCAAGTCGATTGCCCGGCCGCTGATCGAGCGCTTTGGCTACCGCAACATTCTCACCGGCAACACCCTGCTGCTAGGCCTGCTGCTGGCCAGCCTGGGCCTGGTCGACGAGCAGACGCCTTACGCCCTGTTGCTGTTGCAGTTGGGCCTGCTGGGCGCGGTCAACTCGATGCAGTTCACGGCGATGAACACCGTGACCCTGATCGATCTGGACGACAACAACGCCAGCAGTGGCAACAGCCTGCTGTCGGTGGTCGCGCAATTGTCGCTGAGCCTCGGCGTGGCCTGCGCCGGCGCCCTGCTTGGCGGCTTTACCGCAGCGGGCAGCGCCGAGGGCGTGGAGAGTACCCTCGGGGCGTTCCAGCTGACCTTCGTGACCATCGGCCTGATGGCCATGCTGGCGGCGGCGATCTTCATGCAGCTGTCCAGGGCTGACGGAAGGCGTGCCCCTCGTCCGGAACCGGAGATCGAGCCTTAGGGCTAAAGGCCATGAGGCTGGTACACTGCGCGACATTTTGTTTTGCAGGCCAGTCTCGTGACCACCATTGCCACCGCCTTCGCCACTTTGCCGCTGTCCGCCGCCATGCTGGCCAACCTGGACGCCCTCGGCTACGCCCAGATGACCCCGATCCAGGCCCAGAGCCTGCCGGTGATGCTCAAGGGCATGGACCTGATCGCCCAGGCCAAGACCGGCAGCGGCAAGACTGCCGCCTTCGGCATCGGCCTGCTCAACCCGCTCAACCCGCGCTACTTCGGTTGCCAGGCGCTGGTGCTGTGCCCGACCCGCGAGCTGGCCGACCAGGTGGCCAAAGAACTGCGCCGCCTGGCCCGCAGCGAAGACAACATCAAGATCCTCACCCTGTGCGGTGGCGTGTCCCTCGGCCCGCAGATCGCCTCGCTGGAGCACGGCGCGCACATCATCGTTGGCACCCCGGGCCGCGTGCAGCAGCACCTGAGCAAGGGCACCCTGGTGCTCGATGGCCTCAACACCCTGGTGCTCGATGAAGCCGACCGCATGCTCGACATGGGCTTCTACGACGCCATTGCCGACATCATCGGCCAGACCCCGAAGCGTCGCCAGACCCTGCTGTTCTCCGCCACCTACCCAGCCGGCATCAAGCAGCTGGCCTCGGCCTTCATGCGCGACCCGCAGACCGTCAAGGTCGAGTCGCAGCACGCCGACAGCCAGATCGAGCAGCGCTTCTACGAGATCAACCCGGACCAGCGCATGGAAGCGGTGAGCAAGCTGCTCGACCATTTCCGTCCGCAGTCGTGCGTGGCGTTCTGCTTCACCAAGCAGCAGTGCCAGGAGCTGGTCGAGCACCTGCAGGCCAAGGGCATTGCCGCCCAGGCCCTGCATGGCGACCTGGAGCAGCGCGACCGTGACCAGGTCCTTACCCTGTTCGCCAACCGCAGCCTGTCGGTGCTGGTGGCCACCGATGTCGCCGCACGCGGCCTGGATATCGATGCCCTGGATATGGTCATCAACGTCGAGCTGGCCCGCGATGCCGAGATCCACGTGCACCGCGTCGGCCGTACCGGCCGGGCTGGCGAGAAGGGCCTGGCGGTGAGCCTGGTGGCCCCGGCTGAAGGTCATCGCGCCCAGGCCATCGAAGACATGCAGAAGGCCGCCCTGCGCTGGGAACAGCTGGACAGCCTCAAGGCCCAGAATGGTGCACCGCTGCTGCCGACCATGAGCACCCTGTGCATTGCTGCCGGGCGCAAGGACAAGCTGCGCCCTGGCGATATCCTCGGTGCCTTGACCGGTGACGCCGGGTTGCCGGGCACGCAGGTCGGCAAGATTGCCATTTTTGATTTCCAGGCATTTGTCGCCGTCGAGCGGGCGGTGGCCAAGCAGGCGCTGCAGCGGCTCAACAGCGGCAAGATCAAGGGGCGGTCGTTGCGGGTGCGGATCGTCTAATTACCTTTTCGCGGGGCAAGCCCGCTCCTACACACCATCGCTGTAGGAGCGGGCTTGCCCCGCGATAGCTTCACCATCGAATTTCGAGGATTTTGCAGTGCGTTCCACCGAAGTGATCATCATCGGCGCTGGCGCCGCCGGCCTGATGTGCGCCTTGAGCGCCGCCAAACGCGGCCGTCAGGTGCTGTTGCTCGACCACGCCAACAAACCGGGCAAGAAAATCCTCATGTCCGGCGGTGGCCGCTGCAACTTCACCAACATGTACACCGAGCCGGGCAATTTCCTCTCGCACAACCCGCACTTCTGCAAGTCGGCCCTGGCCCGCTACACCCAGTGGGACTTCATCGAGATGGTCGGCAAGCACAGCGTGCCCTACCACGAGAAGAAGCTCGGCCAGCTGTTCTGCGATAACAAGTCCAGCGACATCCTCGGCATGCTCCTCGACGAATGCGCCAGCGCCGGCGCCGAGCTGCGCATGGATACCCGCATCGAGCAGATCGAAAAACTCGACAGCGGCTACCTGCTGGAAACCAGCGCCGGACAGTTCCGCTGCCAGTCACTGGTGATCGCCACCGGCGGTCTGTCGATCCCGACCCTGGGCGCCACCGGTTTCGGCTACCAGGTCGCCCGCCAGTTCGGCCACACCCTGCTGCCGACCCGCGCGGGCCTGGTACCGTTTACCATCACCGAACCACAGCTCAAGGCGATCTGCACTGAACTGTCCGGTACCTCGGTGGACTGCGTGGCCAGCTGCAACGGCACCGCCTTCCGGGAAAACCTGCTGTTCACCCACCGCGGCCTGAGCGGCCCGGCGATCCTGCAGATTTCTTCGTTCTGGCAGGCCGGCGACACGCTAGAGATCAACCTGCTGCCAGAGCACGACGCCCTGAGCTGGCTGCAACAGCAACAGGCCGAGCGCCCCAACAGCGAGCTCAAGACCCTGCTCGGGGAGATCTTCACCAAGAAGATGGCCAACCTGCTGGCCGAGCACTGGTTCGTCTCCAAGCCGATGAAGCAGTACACCCCGGCGGAACTGGCCCAGGTCAGCGACAAGCTCGGGGCCTGGCAGGTGGTGCCGGCCGGCACCGAAGGCTACCGCACGGCCGAGGTGACCCTGGGCGGCGTCGATACCCGCGAGGTCTCGTCGAAAACCATGGAATCACTGAAAAGCCCGGGCCTGTACTTTATTGGCGAAGTGCTCGACGTCAGCGGCCACCTGGGCGGCTTCAACTTCCAGTGGGCCTGGGCCTCGGCGTACGCGGCCGCGCAGTTCGTCTAACCTTCGCGGTAGAATCAGCGCATCAAGGAACAAATTTTGCTGGTCAGATGGCAGCGGTAACACTGCTGCCATCTGATTGGCTCAATTTCGATCATCGCCCAAGGCCTGCCCACCCGACATGTCATCCTCCTCGTTCAGCCAATCGTTGCGCCGCCTCTGGGCCCTGGACAAGTTCAGCTACGCCATCCGCGTTCTTATCGCCCTGACCGGCAGCATGCTGCTGTGCTGGTACAAGGACGAAATGAGCCTGCTGATTCCGCTGTTCCTGGGGATTATCGCCAGCGCCCTGGCCGAGACCGACGACAGCTGGCAAGGGCGCCTGAATGCCCTGGCAGTCACCCTGGTGTGTTTCACCATCGCCGCGCTGTCGGTGGAACTACTGTTCCCCTACCCGATCATCTTCGGCTGCGCCCTGGCCCTGGCCAGCTTCGCCCTGACCATGCTCGGCGCCCTCGGTGAACGCTACGGCGCGATTGCCTCGGCGACCCTGATCCTGTCGGTCTATACCATGATCGGCGTCGACCAGCGCGGCGGCGAAGTCACCGATTTCTGGCATGAGCCGCTGCTGCTGGTGGCCGGCGCCGCCTGGTACGGCCTGCTCTCGGTGCTGTGGCAGGCGTTGTTCTCCAACCAGCCGGTGCAGCAGAGCCTGGCCCGGCTGTTCCGCGAACTGGGCCGTTACCTCAAGCTCAAGGCCACCCTGTTCGAGCCGATTCGCCAGTTGGACGTCGAAGCCCGCCGCCTGGAGCTGGCGCAGCAGAACGGCCGGGTGGTGGCCGCGCTCAACGCAGCCAAGGAGATCATCCTGCACCGGGTCGGCAATGGCCGGCCGGGGTCGAAGGTCAGCCGCTACCTGAAGCTGTACTTCCTCGCCCAGGACATCCACGAGCGCGCCAGTTCTTCGCACTACCCGTACAACGCCCTGACCGAAGCCTTCTTCCACAGCGATGTGCTGTTCCGCTGCCAGCGCCTGCTGCGCCAACAGGGCGTGGCTTGCCAGCAACTGTCCGAATCCATCCAGCTGCGCCAGCCGTTCACCTACGACACCAGTTTCGCCCAGGCCCTGGAAGACCTGCACGCTTCGCTCGAGCACCTGCGCATCCAGAGCAACCCGGCCTGGCGTGGCCTACTGCGTTCGCTGCGCGCACTGGCGGCGAACCTGGCGACTCTTGACCGCCTGCTCAGCGACGCCAGCAACCCCGACAACCTCGCCGATGCCAGCGACAGCAGCCTGCTCGACCGTTCGCCGCGTAACTTCAAGGACGTCTGGAGCCGCCTGCGCCAGCAACTGACACCGACCTCGCTGCTGTTCCGCCACGCCCTGCGCCTACCCCTGGCACTGTCGATCGGCTATGGCATGGTGCATTTGATTCACCCGACCCAGGGTTACTGGATCATCCTCACCACCCTGTTCGTCTGCCAGCCCAACTACGGCGCCACGCGGCGCAAGCTGGTACAAAGGATCATCGGCACCGCCATCGGCCTGACCGTCGGCTGGGCGCTGTTCGACCTGTTCCCAAGCCCGGTTGTCCAGTCGCTGTTCGCCGTGGCCGCCGGGGTGGTGTTCTTCGTCAACCGCACCACCCGCTACACCCTGGCCACGGCGGCGATCACCCTGATGGTGCTGTTCTGCTTCAACCAGATCGGCGATGGCTACGGGCTGTTCCTGCCACGGCTGTTCGATACCCTGGTGGGCAGCCTGATCGCCATCCTGGCGGTGTTCCTGTTCCTCCCGGACTGGCAGGGCCGCCGCCTGAACAAGGTGCTGGCCAACACCCTGAGCTGCAACAGCACCTACCTGCGCCAGATCATGCAGCAGTACGCCCAGGGCAAGAGCGACGACCTGGCCTACCGCCTGGCCCGGCGCAACGCCCACAACGCCGATGCAGCGCTGTCGACCACCCTGGCCAACATGCTCATGGAGCCTGGGCATTTTCGTAAGGAGGCGGATGTCGGTTTTCGCTTTTTGGTGCTCTCGCACACCTTGCTCAGCTATCTCTCGGGCCTGGGCGCACACCGCGACAGCGCGCTGGATGCCGCGGTTCGCGAGCAGTTGATCGATGGCGCCGGGGCGAGCCTGGCCAGCAGCCTGGATGAGATTGCCGAAGGCCTGGCCAGCAAACTGCCGGTGGCGATCCACAGCGATGCCGAAGAAGCCCTGGCCAACGACCTTGAGCAGATGCCCGAAGAGCTCGACGAAAACCAGCGTCTGGTGCAAACCCAGCTGGCGCTGATCTGCCGGCAGTTGGGGCCGCTGCGCACCCTCGCCGCGCACCTGATCAAGGACAGCACGCCGGCCTGATTACATGCCGTGCTGCTTGAGCAACCGGGCGTAGCTGCCATCGGCTTTCATCTGGGCGATGGCACGATCGAAGCCGGCGACGATCTGCTGGTGCTCGGGGTTCTTCAGGCTGACGAGAATATGCAGGCTGTTCTCGCTGACGGGCCTGTCAAAGAACTCCACAGCTTCACGCACCTCTTTCGGTTCGCGCTTGAGGTAGTAACCGGCAACAAACTCATCTTCCAGCGCCAGGCGCACGCGGCCGGCGGCCAGCATGCCGACGGCGACGGAAAAACTGCGTACCGGAATTTTCTGCAAGTTAGCGTCGCTGTCGAACTCGGGTGAGTAGGCGTAATCGCGCACCACGGCGACGGGGAACGGGTACAGGTCGCTGAGGGCATTGAAGCGCACCGCATCGCCCTTGCGTTTGAGCAGGCGGATACGGTTGGTCAGGTAGCCAGCGGAGAACTGGCCGATTTCGGTTCGCGAGTCGTTGTACCAGGCATTGACCAGCACATCGTAGCGCCCGTCCCCCACCCCCAGCAGCGCCCGCGCCCAGGGCACCTGCTGGTACTGGCTGGTATAACCGGCACGGGTCAGGGCGGTGGTGACAATGGCCGTGGCAAGGCCACCGTTGGCCATGTTGGCATCGGTGAAAGGTGGCCAGCTGTCGGCAACCAGGCGCAGTGTGGCGGCCTGCGCCGTCGTGCTCGCCAGTAGCAGTATTCCCAGCAAAGCCAAGACTCGAAGCAATGGCCGCATGCTCAAATCCTTTAGCGAACCCCTGGTTCGCGCCGTTGATTTCAACTGCTTGAGAATGTTCAGTGCCAATCAGCCATTGCAGGTTACACAAAGAAGAAGTACTCGGGCAGAGGCAAATGATATCAAATGGCCTCTATTCCGGTCGACTTCGAGCCTGTATTGACCTGGCGCAATTAGACCCTCGCGCGGCTGTCTGCCATGATCAGGGGTATCAACCACTTGAGAGACGTCCATGGCTATCGACTGGATCTGCAAACACCACAGTGACATTGGCAAGGAACAACTCTATGCCATTCTGCGACTGCGCACCGAAGTCTTCGTGGTCGAACAGAAATGCGCCTACCAGGAAGTCGACGGCCAGGACCTGGAGGGCGATACCTGCCACCTGATGGCCTGGGAAGGTGACAACCTGCTGGCTTACTTGCGTTTGCTGGACCCGCAAGCCCAGGGTGGTGACGTGGTCATTGGCCGGGTACTGATCGCCCCCGAAGCACGCGGCCGCGGCCTGGGCCATGAACTGATGGAGCATGGGCTCAAGTACGCAGAGCATTACTGGCCTGAAGTGCCGGTGTACCTGTCAGCCCAGGCGCACTTGCAGGACTACTATGCGCGCCATGGTTTCAAGGTGGCGGGAGAGGAATACCTGGAAGACGATATCCCGCATATCGGTATGCGTCGCGGCTGAAATTCAGGGCTGCTGCGCAGCCCATCGCTGGCAAGCCAGCTCCCACAGGAGTCACACAGAACCTTGTGGGGGCTGGCTTGCCAGCGATGGGGCCCTCAGGGATAGCCAAGCACCTCACGAACACTGCGCAAATGCTGAATGATCCACTGCTTGTCGATCGCTCCCCAGTCGCGAATCCGGTAGTGCCCGGCATGATTGCGCGCCCCTGCCTGCTGCTCGAACTCACAGACGATATCCAGGTCAGCCAGGGCGGCAATGGTGTCCTGGGCGGTACGCCGGGGCATGCCGGTGGCTTCCATCAAGGCCGGGACAGTGCTGGCGGTCTGGCTGTCGATCAGCCAGGCGACATACAGCCGGCGGTAGAAACTGCTCTTGGTCTTGCTCACTTCCATTGGCAAATCCTCAGGGCCTACAGGCTGGCGGGCAGCTCGCGGTAGGTCAGGTAAACCCGCAGGTCGAATTCCAGTTGATGGTAGCCCGGCTGCATGTATTCGCAGAGCTGGTAGAACGCCTTGTTGTGATCGGACTCTTTCAGGTGCGCCAGCTCGTGTACCACGATCATCTTCAAAAACTGCGGCGCCGCCTCCTTGAACAACGAGGCGATACGAATTTCCTTCTTGGCCTTCAACTTGCCGCCCTGTACCCGCGAAACGGCCGTATGCAGCCCGAGCGCGCGATGGGTGAGGTCAAGGCGGTTGTCGAACAGCACCTTGTCGAGGTTCGGCGCGTTGCGCAGGTGCTCCTGCTTGAGCGCCTGGGCATAGGTGTACAGCGCCTTGTCGCTCTGCACCGCGTGCCTGTCCGGATAGCGCTGCTGCAGGTAGTCGCCCAGGCGATTGCTGGCAATCAACTGGCGAACCTGGTCTTGCAGGGCGGGCGGGTAGGCTTGCAGGTACTTGAGTGCGGTCATGGCCAAAACGGTTGACGATAAAACGCCCAGTGTACCGAACTACACCCGCTGCCAGTCAAAAAAGCCCGGAAACGCCCCGGCGTCCCCTGGCGTCATGGGCCGCGCCACCAGAAACCCCTGCACATACTCACAACCGTTGGCCTGCAGCCACTGCGCCTGCTCGCGGGTTTCGACGCCTTCGGCGATGACGCTGATCGCGTACTGTCGGCACAGGTCAACCACACAGCGAACCAGAGCCGCGTCCGCTTGCGACCCGGGCAACCGGGCGACCAGATGGCGGTCGAGCTTGAGGGTGTCGATCGGCAGGTCGCGCAACATGCGCAGCGAGCAATCGCCAGCACCGAAATCGTCGAGGGCGATACGCACGCCCAGCTCACGCAGCTTGTGCAACTGCTTCAAGGCCACATCGTTGTTAACCATCAACGAAGTCTCGGCAACCTCGACCTCAAGCTGCGCCGGGTCAAGGCCCTGGCTGGCAATCACCCGTCCGAGCTCCTCGACCAGGTTGGGCATGGCAAACTGCACGCGGCTGAGGCTGATCCCCAGCACCAGGCCCGGCTCGAAGCATTCCTGCCAGTCACGCCGCTGCGCCACGCCTTGGGCGTAGATCCAGCTGGCCAGGCGCGAAATCAATCGCGCCTCTTCCAGCAAGGGCAGAAACAACCCTGGCGGTACATCGCCGACGCTGGGATGCTGCCAGCGCAATAGCGCCTCGAAGCCGCGCAGACGCCCGTCGGCAAAGGCGACCTGAGGCTGGTAGACCAGGCTGAAATCCTTGTGTTCAATGGCACCGCGCACCGAGTCTTCGAGCATCAGGCGTGAGCGTGCCCTGCCGTTGAGGTCCTGGTCGTAATAGCGGTACTGCTGGCGCCCAGCCTGCTTGGCCGCATACATCGCAGCGTCGGCCGCGCGCAACAGGCCGTCGAGGTTGGCGCCGCAATCGGGGTAGGTGGCAATACCGATGCTCACACCCAGGGTCACTTCCATGCCCTCGATCTGCTGGCAGATCGACATGCGCTCGATCACCCGCTCGGCAAAGCGCGCGGCCTGCTCAGGGTATTCCAGGGCATCGAACAGCGCGGTGAACTCGTCACCGCCCATACGCGCGAGGATCGCACTGGTGCCCAGGCAATCCTTGAGCTGTTCAGCCACCCAATGCAGCACCCGGTCGCCGGCCTCATGGCCGAGAAAATCATTGATGCGCTTGAAGCCATCCAGATCCAGGTACATCAGGGCCTGGGTCTTGTCGCTGCGCTCGTTGCGCACCAGGGCGCTTTCGGCAGCCTGATAGAAGCCACGGCGGTTGAGCAGCCCGGTCAGGGGGTCGGTGACCGCCTGGAACTCCAGTTGCTGGTGCAGGTTGCGCACCACCGACATGTCCAGCACCGTGACCACCATGGCGCGCTGGCCATCGGTCAACGGCGAGCACGACAGAGCCACCGGCACCGGCTGGCCACCCGCCGTGCGCAGCAGGGCGTCGTGCAAGCGGAAGATCTGCCGATCCAGGTAGGCCTGGTAGAAAGCCGAATCGCTCCACAACGTCATCCCCGGCGATTGCACGAAATCCAGCAGGTTGGCGCCTTGCAGCACCTCTACCGACGCTTCGAGCAACTGTGAGATGGCCGGATTGGCAAAAGTAATCTCGCCGTTTTCACCCACCACCAGGATGCCTTCGGCGGCATTGTTGAGCACCGATGCATTGAAAGCCCGCGCCGCTTCCAGGTCGCGGCTCAAGCGCTGCAACGAGCGTCGGTTGCGCTGCTGCTCGAGCAAGACCTGAACCTTGGGCTTGAGGATCTGTGGGTCGAAGGGTTTGAACAGGTAGTCCACCGCCCCACTGGCATACCCCTTGAGCACGGCGGCCTGGGACTGCTCGTTGGCCGTGAGGAAGATGATCGGCGTCAGCCGCGTGCGCTGGCTGCCGCGCATCAGGCGCGCAACCTCGAAACCATCCATGCCCGGCATCTGCACATCCAGCAGCACCAGGTCCACTTCATGTTCGAGCAGCGCGCTCAGGGCTTCCATCCCCGAGCTCGCGGTGAGTACTTGCCAATCCTGGCGGGCCAGCAAGGCCCGCATGCTGATCAGATTTTCCGGGTAATCATCAACGACCAGCAGTACTGAGCCGCTATCGTGTGACTGAGGTTGCGCGCAATCCATGCTGCTTCTCTTAGGACACCAATGCCGGACTTCGGCTGAAATCTGTGCGTAACTCTAGACCCGGCTGCCATAAATCTGAAGTCAGCACATTGCCATCATGCATGGAAAGGCCTGTTAGCCGACTAACGGTCTATCCATCCAGGCCATGCGCATTGCTTCCTTGGCGCGCAGGCACAAAAAAACCCGCATCGCTGCGGGTTTTTCTGTTCAGGCTTAGTTGACCTTGGCGGCCAGCTCGCCCTTGGCGTAACGCTGGAACATCGCTTCCAGGGAGATCGGCTTGATCTTCGAAGCGTTACCCGCGGTGCCGAAGGCTTCGTAACGGGCGATGCAGACGTCGCGCATGGCCTTGACGGTTTCGCCGAAGAACTTGCGTGGGTCGAACTCGCTCGGGTTAGTGGCCATCAGGCGACGCATGGCACCCGTGGAGGCCAGGCGCAGGTCGGTGTCGATGTTGACCTTGCGTACGCCGAACTTGATGCCTTCGACGATTTCTTCAACCGGTACGCCGTAGGTTTCCTTGATGTCGCCGCCGTACTGGTTGATGATCGCCAGCCACTCTTGCGGTACCGAGGACGAACCGTGCATCACCAGGTGGGTGTTGGGGATGCGCTTGTGGATTTCCTTGATGCGGTCGATCGCCAGCACGTCGCCGGTAGGCGGCTTGGTGAACTTGTAGGCACCGTGGCTGGTACCGATGGCGATGGCCAGGGCGTCGACCTGGGTCTTCTTGACGAAGTCGGCGGCTTCTTCCGGATCGGTCAACATCTGGCTGTGATCCAGCACGCCTTCGGCGCCGATACCGTCTTCTTCACCGGCCATGCCGGTTTCCAGCGAACCCAGGCAGCCCAGCTCGCCTTCAACCGAAACGCCGCAGGCGTGAGCCATGGCAACGGTTTGCTGAGTAACGCGAACGTTGTAATCGTAGTCGGTTGGGGTCTTGCCGTCTTCACCCAGCGAACCGTCCATCATTACCGAGCTGAAGCCCAGCTGGATCGAGCGCTGGCAGACGTCAGGGCTGGTGCCGTGGTCCTGGTGCATGCACACCGGAATGTGCGGGAACTCTTCGATGGCCGCCAGAATCAGGTGGCGCAGGAACGGCGCGCCAGCGTATTTGCGGGCACCGGCCGAGGCCTGGACAATCACCGGGGAGTCGGTCTTGTCGGCAGCTTCCATGATGGCGCGCATCTGCTCGAGGTTGTTGACGTTGAAAGCTGGAACGCCGTAGCCGAATTCAGCGGCGTGGTCCAGCATCTGGCGCATGCTAATGAGTGCCATTGTGTATCTCTCTCCCGACAAGCGTCGTTTTTCGTGCAAGCCTGCCGCAGCGGCGGTTGCTATTCAAGTAGTGTGGGCCTTCGAGCGGCCCGGCCAGTCACGGCGCCTTGCAGCCCCGCCCTATCAAATCATCGGTGGCGACCCAGTACACCAGGCCTTCATCACCCTTGCTGTGGAACGCCAGCACTCCATCGCTGTACAACGCACCCGAGCCACTGGGCTCCGGCTTGAGCCGGTAGACCTGGTCGCCGCCACCAAGGCGCACGTCCACATCCTGCTGGCTGCTATCGGCAAAGCGCCAGAGTACTTCAGCCTGGCTGTCACAGACCCAACGGGTCCAGTTGTCGGTCGGCACCGGCGCAGGCTTGAGGCTTGCACAACCACCGAGTACTGCCAGGGCCATCAAGGCCACTACCGCTTTCATCCAATATCCTCTAGCAGACCACAAACCGGCCGGTAGGTTGCCCTGAACCGATCAAGGGCACCCCGGGGCCCGGTGCTGATGTTCGTCGTCGTATTTCTCCAGGCCATCCGGGCCCAGCCTTTTGTTGATCACCGGTACCGTCTCGGCCTGCCATTCAGACTGATAACAGCCACCTTTCGGCGCGCCGGGCTTTGGCGTCGCCTGCTCCGGGTTACTGGAGCAAGCGCCGAGCAGCCCGGCCAGGATAATCACAGGCAATTGCTTGACCATCGGGTCGCTCCCTTTGCCAGGCCGAATGGATCAGGCCTTGGCCCGCTGTTCCAGCATTTCAACGGCCGGCAGCACTTTACCTTCTACGAACTCTAGGAATGCACCGCCACCGGTAGAAATGTAGGAGATTTGCTCGGCTACGCCATATTTGTCGATGGCTGCCAGGGTATCGCCACCACCGGCGATGGAGAACGCAGTGCTGTCGGCGATGGCCTGGGCCAGCACCTTGGTGCCGTTGCCGAACTGGTCGAATTCAAACACGCCAACCGGGCCGTTCCACAGGATGGTCTTCGACGACTTCAGCAGCTCGGCGAAGTTGGCTGCGGTTTGCGGGCCAATGTCCAGGATCATGTCGTCTTCGGCAACGTCGGCAACCAGCTTGACGGTCGCTTCAGCGCTTTCAGCGAATTCCTTGGCCACGACTACGTCCACCGGCAGCGGCACGTTGACCTTGGCGGCAATGGCCTTGGCAGTGTCGATCAGGTCTGGCTCGTACAGCGACTTGCCAACCGGGTGACCGGCAGCGGCCAGGAAGGTGTTGGCGATGCCGCCGCCGACGATCAGCAGGTCGCAGATCTGGCTCAGGCTGTTGAGCACGTCCAGCTTGGTCGAGACCTTGGAGCCGGCAACGATGGCCGCCATCGGCTTGGCCGGGGCTTTCAGGGCCTTGCCCAGGGCATCCAGTTCGGCGGCCAGCAGCGGGCCAGCAGCAGCCACCTTGGCGAACTTGGCGACACCGTGAGTCGAGCCTTCAGCGCGGTGAGCGGTACCGAAGGCATCCATCACGAACACGTCGCACAGGGCGGCGTACTTCTGCGCCAGCTCGTCGGCGTTCTTCTTCTCGCCCTTGTTGAAGCGCACGTTCTCGAACAGGACGATATCACCGGCCTTGATTTCGACACCGTCGAGGTAGTCGGCAACCAGCGGCACGTCGCGGCCCAGGGCCTTGCTCAGGTACTCGGCGACCGGCTTGAGGCTGTTCTCGGCGGAGAATTCGCCTTCGCTCGGGCGGCCCAAGTGCGAGCAGACCATCACGGCCGCGCCCTTTTCCAGGGCCAGCTTGATGGTCGGCAGCGAAGCGAGGATGCGCGCATCGCTGGCAACCACACCGTCCTTCACAGGCACGTTGAGGTCTTCGCGGATCAGTACGCGCTTACCTTGCAGATCGAGGTCGGTCATCTTCAACACGGTCATGAATGCAGTCCTTCAGGGCTGTTTACAAGTGGAGCGGGTTTGATTGACGACGTGCAGAAAGTGATCGGCAACGTCGAGCATACGGTTGGCAAAACCCCATTCGTTGTCGAACCAGGCCAGCAGGTTGACCAGCCGGGGGCCGGAAACGCGGGTCTGGCTGGCATCGACAATCGCCGAATGCGGGTCATGGTTGAAATCACAGCTGGCGTGCGGCAGTTCAGTGTAGGCCAGCAGACCTCGCAGCGGGCCGCTCAGGGCGGCTTCGCGCAGCACCCGGTTGACCTCGGCCGCAGTGGTGTCGCGGGCGGTCTGCAGGGTGATGTCCAGGCACGACACGTTAACGGTCGGCACGCGTACGGCTTTGGCCTGAATTCGCCCGGCAAGTTCCGGCAGCAGCCGTTCGATGCCGCGGGCCAGGCCCGTGGACACCGGGATCACCGACTGGAACGCCGAACGGGTACGGCGCAGGTCTTCGTGGTGATAGGCGTCGATGACCGGCTGGTCGTTCATCGCCGAGTGGATGGTGGTGATCGACACGTACTCCAGGCCAAAGGCCTGGTCCAGCACGCGCAGCAGCGGCACGCCGCAGTTGGTGGTGCAGGAGGCGTTGGAGACCAGCCTCTCGGTGCCATCCAGGCAATCCTGGTTGATCCCGTAGACCACTGTGGCGTCGACATCTGCCTCACTGGCCATGGGTTGGGAGAACAGCACCCGCGGCGCACCGGCGTCGAGAAAACGCTGGGCATCGGCGCGGGTGTTGTAGGCACCGGAACACTCCAGCACCAGATCGACGTCGAGCGCCGCCCAGTCGACCCCTTCCGGGGTGGCACTGCGCAATACTTTCACGCAGTCGCCATTGATATGCAGACAATCGCCGTCGACCTTCACCTCACCGGGGAAACGCCCGTGGGTGGAGTCGAAGCGTGTCAGGTATTCGATACTGGCCTGGTCGGCCAGGTCATTCAGTGCAACGATCTCGAAGCCCGCCTTCGCCCCCCGCTCAAAGAGTGCGCGCAAGACGCAACGACCAATACGGCCGTAGCCGTTGAGTGCAACTTTGTAAGGACGCGTTTGGGGCATGGGATGCTCACGGAACAGAAGCGTTATCTGCAACCTGCGGGAATCGAGTTGACTTCAATCGCTGGCAAGCCAGCTCCCACAGGGATCACCGCAGCCCCTGTGGGAGCTGGCTTGCCAGCGATGAAGCCGACGCCAGTCCCACAGGGAAACGGGATCAGTCTTCCAGCAGCTCTTCAGCAGTACCCAGGATGTTTTCCAGGGTGAAACCGAACTCTTCGAACAAGGCCGACGCAGGTGCCGACTCGCCGTAGGTGGTCATGCCGATGACGCGGCCTTCGAGGCCGACGTACTTGTACCAGAAGTCGGCATGGGCCGCTTCGATGGCGATACGCGCGCCGACTTCCAGCGGCAGCACCGACTGCTTGTAGCCAGCCTCCTGGGCATCGAACACGCTGGTCGACGGCATGGACACCACGCGTACCTTGCGGCCTTGCTCGGTCAGCTTGTCGAAGGCCTGAACCGCCAGGCCGACTTCGGAACCGGTGGCGATCAGGATCAGCTCAGGCTCGCCTGCGCAGTCTTTGAGGACGTAGCCACCGCGGCTGATGTTGGCGATCTGCTCGGCATCACGCTCCTGGTGCTGCAGGTTCTGACGCGAGAAGATCAGCGCCGACGGGCCGTCTTTACGCTCCAGGGCGAACTTCCAGGATACCGCCGACTCGACGGCATCGGCTGGGCGCCAGGTGTCCAGGTTCGGCGTGCTGCGCAGGCTGGTCAGTTGCTCGATCGGCTGGTGGGTCGGACCGTCTTCGCCCAGACCGATGGAGTCGTGGGTGTAGACGTGGATGACCCGCTGCTTCATCAGCGCCGACATGCGCACTGCGTTGCGGGCATATTCCATGAACATCAGGAAGGTGGCGCCGTAAGGCACCAGACCGCCGTGCAGGGCAACACCGTTCATGATTGCGGTCATGCCGAACTCGCGCACGCCGTAGAACATGTAGTTGCCGCTGGCGTCTTCGGCGCTGACGCCTTTGCAGCCTTTCCACAGGGTCAGGTTGGAACCGGCCAGGTCAGCCGAACCGCCGAGCAGTTCAGGCAGCAGCGGGCCAAAGGCGTTCAGGGCGTTCTGGCTGGCTTTACGGCTGGCAATGGTTTCGCCCTTGGCCGCGACTTCAGCGATGTAGGCCGCTGCTTTCTCGGCAAAATCAGCCGGTAGGTCACCGCTCAGGCGACGCACCAGTTCGTTGGCAAGCTCAGGGTGAGCCGCGGAGTAGGCCGCGAAACGCTGGTCCCACTCGGCTTCAACGGCCTTGCCGGCTTCCTTGGCGTCCCACTCGGCGTAGATGTCAGCCGGGATTTCGAACGGGCCGTGGTTCCAGTTCAGCGCTTTGCGCGCCAGGGCGATTTCGTCGTTGCCCAGCGGAGCACCGTGGCAATCTTCCTTGCCCTGCTTGTTCGGCGAACCGAAACCGATGATGGTCTTGCAGCAGATCAGGGTCGGCTGCTCGCTCTTGCGCGCGGTATCGATGGCGGTGCGGATCTCGTCGGCGTCATGGCCGTCGACATTGCGGATCACCTGCCAGTTGTAGGCTTCGAAACGCTTCGGGGTGTCATCGGTGAACCAGCCTTCGACTTCGCCGTCGATGGAGATGCCGTTGTCATCGTAGAAGGCGATCAGCTTGCCCAGGCCCAGGGTACCGGCCAGGGAAGCGACTTCGTGGGAAATGCCTTCCATCATGCAACCATCACCCAGGAACACATAGGTGTGGTGGTCGACGATGTTGTGGTTCTTGCGGTTGAACTGGCCAGCCAGGACTTTTTCAGCCAGGGCGAAACCAACGGCGTTGGCCAGGCCCTGACCCAGTGGCCCGGTGGTGGTCTCGACGCCCGGGGTGTAACCGAGCTCCGGGTGGCCCGGGGTACGGCTGTGCAGCTGACGGAAGCTCTTCAGGTCGTCGATCGACAGGTCGTAGCCGGTCAGGTGCAGCAGCGAGTAGATCAGCATCGAACCGTGGCCGTTGGACAGCACGAAGCGGTCACGGTCAGCGAAGCTCGGGTTGGTCGGGTTGTGCTTCAGATAATCACGCCAAAGAACCTCGGCGATATCCGCCATGCCCATAGGGGCACCGGGGTGGCCGCTGTTGGCCTTTTGCACGGCATCCATGCTGAGGGCACGAATGGCGTTGGCACGCTCACGACGGCTGGGCATCGCTTATCTCCTGGGTGTTGAATTAGTTACGAAACGAAAAAAGGCGGCCATTTTCGCCCAGGCACGTACCCGGGGGCAATGACGGATGGTCGATGCAGCATGATTTTCCTGTGAATGAGAGAAGAATCAGGCGTTAACCCGGGCAAACAGCCGGATCGGTCGCACAGCCTGCGACGAATTGCCCCGCCTATCGCGCAATATCAAAACTTTTTGATATTGACCTTGCGACGTTATCGTTGCCTGACTAGACTGCCGCTCCATGAACCTACCCGTGCCGTCGATCCGCCAAGAGCAAAGCGATGCGCTGGCTGCCCTGTGCAAAGCCGGCGGCGACCCGCTGCGCCTGAACGTATTGCGCGCACTGGCCAGCGATTCGTTCGGCGTGCTGGAACTGGCGCAGATCTTCGCCATTGGCCAGTCGGGCATGAGCCACCACCTCAAGGTGCTGGCCCAGGCCGGATTGGTGGCGACCCGCCGCGAAGGCAATGCGATCTTCTACCGCCGCGCCCTGCCCGACGGCCTCAGCCTCGGTGGCAAGCTGCATGCGGCATTGCTTGAGGAGGTCGACGGGCTGACCCTGGCCGATGATGTCCAGGCCCGTATCGCTCAGGTGCAACAACGTCGGGCGGCCACCAGCCAGGACTTTTTCCTGCGAGTCGAAGAGAAGTTTCGCGCACAGCAGGACTTGATTGCCGGCTTGCCGCAGTACCGCGAAAGCCTGTTGGCCTTGCTCGACAAACTCAGTTTTGAAGCCGGCGCCGATGCCCTTGAAGTGGGCCCCGGCGATGGCGAATTTCTTCCCGAGCTGGCCCGGCGCTTTACCCGGGTCACCGCCCTGGACAACAGCCCGACCATGCTTGACCTGGCCCGCCGGGTCTGCGTGCGCGAAGGTCTGGCTAATGTGAACCTGCAGTTGGCCGATGCACTCAGTGCAACGGATGTGGAAGCCGACTGCGTAGTGCTGAACATGGTCCTGCACCATTTCAGCGCCCCGGCCGAAGCCCTGCGGCAGTTGGCCAACCGTGTGAAACCAGGCGGCAGCCTGTTGGTAACAGAGTTGTGCAGCCACGACCAGAGCTGGGCCAGAGAGGCCTGTGGCGATATCTGGCTGGGCTTCGAGCAGGACGACCTGGCCCGTTGGGCCAGCGCTGCGGGACTGGCTCCCGGGGACAGCCTCTATGTGGGCTTACGTAATGGTTTCCAGATTCAGGTCCGCCATTTTCAGCGACCGGCTGGCGACATCACCATCGGTAAATTTTAGGAACCCGTCGAGATGAGCGAATACTCCCTTTTCACCTCCGAGTCCGTGTCTGAAGGGCATCCGGACAAAATCGCCGACCAGATTTCGGATGCGGTGCTGGACGCCATCATCACCCAGGACAAGTTCGCCCGCGTGGCCTGCGAAACCCTGGTGAAAACCGGCGTAGCGATCATCGCTGGCGAAGTCACCACCTCGGCCTGGGTCGATCTGGAAGACATCGTTCGTAAAGTGATCGTCGACATCGGTTACAACAGTTCCGACGTCGGCTTTGACGGCGCGACCTGCGCGGTCATGAACATCATCGGCAAGCAGTCGGTAGACATCGCCCAGGGCGTTGACCGCAGCAAGCCTGAAGACCAGGGCGCCGGCGATCAGGGCCTGATGTTCGGTTACGCCAGCAACGAGACCGACGTGCTGATGCCAGCACCGATCTGCTTCTCGCACCGCCTGGTCGAGCGCCAGGCCGAAGCGCGCAAGTCCGGCCTGCTGCCGTGGCTGCGCCCGGATGCCAAGTCGCAGGTTACCTGCCGTTACGAAGGCGGCAAGGTAGTCGGTATCGATGCCGTGGTGCTGTCGACCCAGCACAACCCTGAAGTGTCGCAAAAAGACCTGCAGGAAGCGGTGATGGAGCTGATCGTCAAGCACACCCTGCCGGCTGAACTGCTGCACAAGGACACTCAGTTCCACATCAACCCGACCGGCCAGTTCATCATCGGTGGCCCGGTAGGCGACTGCGGCCTGACCGGCCGCAAGATCATCGTCGACAGCTACGGCGGCATGGCCCGTCACGGTGGTGGCGCGTTCTCCGGCAAGGACCCGTCCAAGGTTGACCGTTCTGCCGCCTATGCCGGTCGCTACGTGGCCAAGAACATCGTCGCCGCCGGCCTGGCCGAGCGTTGCGAGATCCAGGTTTCCTACGCCATCGGCGTCGCTCAGCCGACTTCGATCTCGCTGAACACCTTCGGTACCGGCAAGATCTCCGACGACAAGATCGTCCAGTTGGTTCGCGAGTGCTTCGACCTGCGTCCGTACGCAATCACCACCATGCTCGACCTGCTGCACCCGATGTACCAGGAGACTGCTGCCTACGGTCACTTCGGCCGTATCCCGCAACAGAAGACCGTCGGCGACGACACCTTCACCACCTTCACCTGGGAACGCACCGACCGCGTCGACGCCCTGCGCGCCGCTGCCGGTCTGTAAAAGCTGAAGTTGTAAAAAAAGCCCCAGCCGGTCACTCGGCTGGGGCTTTTTTGTAGGAGCGGGCTTGCCCCGCGATGAAGTACGCAACATGACCTGACAGTTGAGGACTGCTAACGCCACCAAACTTTTCTAGGCTATGCATTCCATCACGAGCAAGGATGCTCGCCATGCTGCACAAGTCCCTGTTGTCCCTTCTGCTCTTCTTTTGGCTGCTCCCGGCACACGCGCAGACCTGCCCCGCCTGGACGCCCGTTCAGGCCCGGGCAGAAGTCCGCCAGCTCCAGCAAACCCTTGCCGACTGGGACGACCACTATCATCGCCAGGGGGTCTCGCTGGTCGCTGACGAACTTTATGACCAGAGCCGTACGCGCCTGACGCATCTGCAAAGCTGCTTCCCCTCGCCGACAAAGTCGCAGGGCAACCCACTGAAACACGCCGTCGGCCCTCTGCGCCACCCGATTCCCCATACCGGCCTGGGCAAGCTGGCCGACGATGCCGCAGTCAAAGCCTGGCTGCATGACAAGCAAGACCTGTGGATTCAGCCCAAGGTCGACGGTGTGGCCGCCACCCTGGTCTATCGCGGCGGCAAGCTGGTGCAACTGATCAGCCGTGGCGATGGCGTCCATGGCCATGACTGGAGCCGGCACATACCGGCTCTGGCCACACTCAACCAGCAGCTTCCCGAGCCCCTCGACCTGGTGTTCCAGGGCGAACTGTTCTGGCGCCTGGACGGCCACGTGCAAGCCAACGCCGGCAGCCTCAACGCCCGCGGCAATGTCGCCGGCCTGCTCGCGCGCAAACGCATCAGTGCCGAACAGGGCGCTGTGGTCGGATTGTTTGTCTGGGCCTGGCCGCTGGGGCCGGCCGACCAGCGCGAGCGGCTCAAGGGCTTGAGTGCATTGGGCTTCGAATACAGCGAGCGGTACAGCGAACCCTTGAGCACCTTTGCCGATGCAGCCAGATGGCGTGAGCATTGGTACCGCAGCCCACTACCCTTCGCCAGCGACGGCGTTGTGCTGCGTCAGGGCAAGCGCCCGGACGGCACCCGCTGGCAAGCACGCGACCCATACTGGATAACGGCCTGGAAGTACCCCTTTGCCCAGGCCCTGGCCGAAGTCCGTGGCGTGCAGTTCACTATCGGTCGCACCGGGCGCATCACCCCGGTGCTGCAAATCGAGCCGGTGCAACTGGATGACCGGCAGATCCGCCAGGTCAGCCTCGGTTCCTTTCAGCGCTGGCAGCAGCTGGACATCCGCCCCGGCGACCAGGTTGCCATCAGCCTGGCCGGGCTGACCATCCCGCGCCTGGATGAGGTAGTACTGCGCAGTGTTCAGCGCATGGACCTCGCGGTTCCGGACCCTGCCCGGTACCACCCGCTCAGTTGCTGGCAACCTAGCGATGGCTGCCGCCGCCAGTTCATCGCCCGCCTCAACTGGCTCAGTGGCAAGCAAGGCCTGAACATGCCGCGACTGGGACCGGGCACCTGGGAAAAACTGATCGACAGTGGTCATGTGCGAGGCCTGGGCGACTGGCTGGACCTGCAGGACGAAGACTTGCAGTCGGTACCTGGACTTGGCGAAAGCAGCCGCCAGCACTTGCTGCATGCCTTCGACCAGGCCCGCCAGCAACCCTTTGCGCGCTGGCTCAGCGCTTTGGGCGTACCGGCCGCAATCCCGTTAAAGCCAACGCTCACCTGGGCAGATCTGCTCCAGCGCGATGCCGAGCAGTGGTTGGCAGAACCAGGCATAGGCCCGGGTCGCAGTGCGCAGCTATTGGCTTTTTTCCGCTCCCCGGAGGTGCAAATAGTGGCCGAACAATTGCGCAGACACACAATCGAGGGTTTCTAATTTTCCCGGATCAAGGCAGCATCATGGATTCTGCCAAGCCCGCGACAACGGAGCCCCCAATGAAACTGCTTTCCCCGCTTGCCCTGTTCACCGCCTGTTCACTCCTGGCCACGCCCCTGCTGGCTGCCGAACAACAGCCAGGCCTGACCGGTTGCGCAGCCAAGAAGCAAGCCATCAGCGAGCAGATCGAACAGGCTCGCGCCCATGGCAACAGCGATCAGCAAGCTGGTCTGGAAAAGGCGCTGAGCGAAGTGAATGAGCACTGCACCGACGCCGGCCTGCGCAAGGAGCGCGAGCAGAAAGTCCTCGACGCCCGCCACGAAGTGAACCAGCGTACCAAGGACCTGGACAAGGCCATGAAGAAAGGCGATGCCGAGAAGATCAACAAGCGCAAGGACAAGCTGGCCGAGTCCAAGCAGGAGCTGCAGCACGCCCTGGATGAGTTGGAGAAGTAACAGCAGGCGGGAACATTGGGGCTGCTACGCAGCCCATCGTCGGCAAAGCCAACTCCCACAATGTGACTTGCCGTGCACCCTGTGGGAGCTGGCGTTGCCAGCGATGGGGCGCCCCGCGCCCCTTGATCACTCAGTGATTTCGAAACTCGGTATGACAGGCTTTGCACGCCGCCTCGACCTTGTTCATCGGCTCGGTCAGCTGCGCGGCCTTGAGCGGCTGGGCACGGGTCACCGCCACCAGTTCGGCGGTGGTGGCTTCCATCTGCCGTGCCAGGTCCTGGAAGCGCGCCTGCTTCTCCCAGACATCGGTGCGGGCGCTGGTATCATCCTCTTCGCGAACCTGCGGGAAGTGCTTCCACGGTTCACGGGACAGGTTATCGAGCTTGACCGCGCCATCGGCGAACTTCTGCCCGTCGAACGCCAGGCGCCCGCGCAGCATGCCGCCCAGGTCTTCGCTGGTCTTGAGCATCTGTTTGAAGATCGTCTTGCGCTGGCCCAATGGCGAGTTGGGATCGACCCCGCCACAGGCACTCAGGGTCAAACACGCCAGCAGTACCACAGAAAGTCGCTTGAGCATCTTGATCACTTCGGCTCACGGAAAAAGGCGGCCAGTATCCTCGCCTCACCGGCAAAGACCAATACCCTTATTAAAACTACGGTTTGCAAAATACGCTGGAAGCCCCGCAAACCGCCGAGGAACCTCGTTGATGAAACTTCCTTTGCGCCACCTTGGCTGGACCCTGTCAGTGCTGGCCCTGCTGGCCGGCTGCAACGGCAGCGCGCCGGAAAAACCAAAGCCACACCCGCTGGCCACCTATGTCGGCGCTACCTGGAAAGACCTGCCACAGGTCAGCGATAGCGACCTGGTAGCCGGCTTCGAATCCTGGCGCAGTGCCTGCGAGCGACTCAAGCGCGATGCAGTCTGGGCCAACACCTGCACGGCAGCGGCAGCCGTTCCTTCAAGCCCGGCTGAAGTACGCAGTTTTCTCCAGGCGCAGCTGGACGTCTACAGCATGCGTTCGGCCGAGAACAACGCCAATGGCCTGATCACTGGCTACTACGAGCCGGTCTACCCCGGCAGCCTGGCCCAGACCGACAGCGCCAATGTGCCCATCTATGGCGTACCGGACGACATGATCGTTGTAGCCCTGGACAGCGTCTATCCCGAGCTCAAGGGCAAGCGCCTGCGCGGCCGCCTTGAAGGCCGGGTGCTCAAACCCTATGACACCGCAGAAACCATCAATGCCCAGGGCGCCAAGGCACCGGTACTGGCCTGGTTGACCGACCCGATGGACCTGCAGTTCCTGCAGATCCAGGGTTCGGGCCGCATTCAACTGGAAGACGGCCGCCAGCTGCGCATCGGTTACGCCGACCAGAACGGCCACCCCTATCGCCCGATCGGCCGCTGGCTGGTGGAACAGGGGCAGTTGAAAAAAGAAGAAGTGACCATGGGCAGCATCCATGCCTGGGCACAGAGCAACCCTACGCGGGTACCGGAGCTGTTGGCGAGCAATCCCAGCTACGTATTCTTCAGCACTCGCCCGGACAGCAACGAAGGCCCACGAGGCTCGCTCAACGTGCCGCTGACCGCAGGTTACAGCGTAGCCATCGATCGCAAGGTGATTCCGCTGGGGAGTCTGCTGTGGCTGTCCACCACCCGCCCTGACGGGGCCCCGGTAGTGCGCCCGGTCGCCGCCCAGGACACCGGCGGGGCGATCACCGGAGAGGTGCGCGCCGATCTGTTCTGGGGCACCGGCAGTGAAGCTGGCAAGCTGGCCGGTGACATGAAGCAGCAGGGTCAGATTTGGCTGTTGTGGCCCAAGGGCACAGCCCTGCCGGCCGTGCCCCAGGTGCCATGATACGGTTCAGATCGAGACGAAGAAGAACGACGCGATCAGGCCCAGGCCAACGAACCACACCAGCGAACGCAGGGCGGCCCAGTCGGCCAGGTAGCAGATGATGTAGAGCAGGCGGCTGGTGATGTAGAGCACCGCCAGCACGTCCTGGGTCACCTGCTCGGCATTGCCGACGATGTCGGCGATGATCACTGCTGCGGCGAACGCCGGGAAAGCTTCGAAACTGTTCAATTGCGCCGCGTGGGCCCGACGCGGAAAGCCTTCGAGCTTGTCGAGGAAAGCCCGCGGGTCGTGGTTCTGGCGCAGGTTGAAGCGCCCGCTGCCAACCTTGGCGATGCTGGTACACACAATGGGCAGGAACAACGCAATCAGTACACACCAGAAGGCAACGGTCATGGCCAGGTCCTTGTCAGTAGAATTATCAGAGTTTCATGATCAGCATGCCGATCAGCACCAGCGCACAGGCTAAGAGCCTCGGCCCGCCAAAAGGTTCTTTGAGGTAGCGCATGCCGAACAGCACCACCAGGATTACGCTGACCTCGCGCAGCGCCGCGGCCTCGGCCACCGAGCCCAACTGCATGGCCCAGAGCACCAGGGCGTAGCTGAACAACACGCAAAAACCCACCGCCAGCCCCAACCGCCACTGCAGACGCCAGAACAGCATGAACGGCGCGCGTCGGGCCACCCCTGCCAGCAGCGGAAACGGCCAGGCACTGACCAGGGTCAGCCATACAAGATAGTCCAGCGGCTGCGACCACAGGCGGATTGCCTGACCGTCGAGCCAGGTGTAGCAACCGATGCACAGGCCAATCAGTGCCACCACCGGCAGCATCGACCAGGGCAATCGGTCACCGCCGCCGCCCTGCCAGAGCAGACACACCATGCCACAGGGGATCAGCAGGATGCCGATAATCTGCTGGCTGCTCAGGGATTCGCCGGCAAACGTCAGGGTCAGCGCCAGCACCACCAGCGGCGACAAGCCGCGCATCAGCGGGTAGACCAGCCCCAGGTCGCCGACCCGATAGGCTTGAATCAGCAGAAAACGATAGAAGAGTTCAAACAGCGCCGACGCCAGCATCCACGGCCAGACTTCAGCCGGCGGCACCTGGACGAACGCCACCATGGCAACGGCAAACACCAGCGCTACCACGTCCATGCTGGCAATCACCAGCAGGCGTTCGCCGCTGAATTTGATCAGGGTGTTCCAGGTCGCGTGCAGCAGCGCGGCGACCAGTACCAGTGAAGTGGCGAGCACGCAAAGGTCCTTGGCAAGACAGGAGAGGTCATCAATGGCCAGCCGCTATATAACCACTTCGGCGCCGGGTGCTGGAAACGAAATCGGCTGAACGCGGTCAACGCATCCAGTCAAAAGTGTGTCCCGAAGCCCTCGGCAGGTCATCAAAGAAATGCCCGAGGTTATCGGGTGTCGACTTGGAAGCCACTACAGGACCTAGGATGCTTGAGCTCGTTGCTGCGTTTATCTGTTTGACCACCCTCCTCACCTATGTAAATTACCGCTTTATCGGCCTGCCCCCGACCATCGGCGTGATGGTGACCGCATTGCTGTTCTCGCTGCTGCTGCAAGGCCTGAGCGTGATCGGTTACCCCGGCCTGGAAGAACGCGTGCAAGGCCTGATGAACCAGATCGATTTCAACGATCTGCTGATGCACTGGATGCTGTCGTTCCTGCTGTTCGCTGGCGCCTTGCATGTAAACCTTGCCGACCTGCGCAGCTATCGCTGGCCGATTGGCCTGCTGGCGACCGTCGGCGTGTTGATCGCCACTGTGGTCATCGGTTTTCTCGCCCACTGGATTTTCGCCCTGTTCGGCTGGCACGTGAGCCTGCTCTACTGCCTGCTGTTCGGTGCCCTGATCTCGCCGACCGACCCGATTGCGGTACTCGGCGCGCTACGTACTGCCAATGCTTCCAAGCCACTGAAGACCACCATCGTCGGTGAGTCGCTGTTCAACGACGGTACCGCCGTTGTGGTGTTCACCGTGCTGCTGGGCATCGCCCAACTCGGCGAAACACCAACGGTGGCTGACACCGCGATCCTGTTCGCCCGCGAAGCCATTGGCGGCATCGTGTTCGGCGGCCTGGTGGGCTACATCACCTACCGCATGATCAAGAGCATCGAGCAGTACCAGGTCGAGGTCATGCTGACCCTGGCACTGGTCATCGGCGGTTCGGCCATGGCCTACGAGCTGCACGTTTCGGCGCCGATCGCCATGGTGGTCGCCGGCCTGATCATCGGCAACCTTGGCCGCAACCTGGCAATGAACGACATGACCCGTCGTTACATGGACGGTTTCTGGGAACTGATCGACGACATGCTCAACGCCCTGCTGTTCGCCCTGATCGGCCTGGAGCTGCTACTGCTGCCGTTCTCGTGGATGCACCTGGCGGCCGCCGGCGTGCTGGCGGTGGCGATCCTGTTGTCGCGCCTGCTGACCGTGGCCCCGGCCATCGTCATGCTGCGCCGCTGGCGCCCGGTGCCGCGTGGCACCGTGCGGGTCCTGACCTGGGGTGGCTTGCGCGGTGGCGTGTCGGTGGCCCTGGCCCTGTCGCTGCCAACCGGTACCGAGCGCGACCTGTTGCTGAGCATTACCTACATCGTGGTGCTGTCGTCGATCCTGTTGCAGGGCCTGACGATCGGGCGGGTGGTGCGTGGGGTTACCGAGCAGCCTTGAGGCCGCTATCGCTGGCAAGCCAGCTCCCACAGGGATCTAGGTGGGAGCGGCGGTGCGGCGACCCGACTTGACCCGCGATGCTGTTGTTACTCTACCGCGGTATCGAACTGATCCTTGATGTACTTGATCTCGGTGCGCCCGTGCGGCGCCGGCAAGCCGTCCTCACCCAGGTTGACGAAGACCATGCGGTCGACCGTGAGGATGCTCTTGCGGGTGATCTTGTTGCGCACTTCGCACTTGAGGGTGACCGAGGTGCGGCCGAACTCGGTGGCGGTGATGCCCAGCTCGATGATGTCGCCCTGGCGCGAGGCGCTGACGAAGTTGATCTCGGAGATGTACTTGGTCACCACGCGCTGGTTGCCCAGCTGCACGATCGCGTAGATCGCCGCCTCTTCGTCGATCCAGCGCAGCAGGCTGCCGCCGAACAGGGTGCCATTAGGGTTGAGGTCTTCGGGCTTGACCCATTTGCGGGTGTGGAAATTCATCTGTACTCCTGACCTGCATAGCCTCTGAAAGTCGGGCAGCGAAGGGCAACACAGCCCTCCGGCCCTCGCTCTACATGGTAGTCCCATTCGGGTGGAATCGACCAATACGACCATTGGTCAGTAGCCATGGAAATTCCACTGGTTGCCCTTTGACACCCCGTTTGATGCGTCTAGCCTGAGCATGTGATCCGCAGATCACTCCAGGTAGTCGGACAACCGGAACTTGGCATACGGCGCGGCAGAACCGGCATCGCAGGCAGCGAAGCTCCGGGCAGTGCCAGTGGAGAGCAACTGAGGCTCACCATTGACCTACTCGAACAGTGAAAAGGAATCCACTCATGTCCAGAGTCATCGACGTCAGCATCAATTTCGACACCGAAACCATCCTCAAGAAATTCCCCAATCCGAGCAAGGACCCGAACAAGCCCACGTTCATCCCGCCGGAACATATCTACATGGTTACCTACCAGGACAACGTCATCGCCGGCCAGGCCGGTGGCGAGTTGCACCTTAAGGGCCGTGTGGGTGACGTTATCCGCTGGCGTGAAACGAGCATTTCGTTTGGTTTCGAGCAGTCGGTGATCCTTTATGGGTTCGTTTCCACCGACCCGAATCACCAACTGCTGGAAGACCCTCGCGCACTGAAGGCCAAAGTGCAAACGGCCGTGCCTAACGCCAACAACAAGACCGTGCCGACATGCCAGGTCAACGACAACTACTACTGGCGCGGCGACCTGCTCGCGCAAGGCCAGGTCACTTACCACTTCAAGTTCATGATCGTCGATCGTGATTGCAAGTGCTGTGGCTACTTCGAATGGGATCCGTTCATCACCATCACCAACTGATCCAGGGCAAGCGCCGCCGGCCAGCCGGCGGCGCACATCAAAGTCCGCCCCAATTGGTGCTCATGGAAGGAGCTCATCATGACCACGGAGAAACCCGAACACGTTTTGCTGATCGTCGATGCCAAGGGCCTGCTTGCCGATCTCGACCCGCTACCCACTGACCCCGACTCGCCCGCCGATCTCGATCCCCGCCACCTCTGCATCCTGCACTCCCGCCCGGAAACGGATGCCCCCTTGCTTGTCGAGTCGCCGCGACTGACCGTCGAGGCCGGGAAAACGCTGCTGCTGCGCGTGGTCCCGGTGGCGCTGCTCGGCGAGGAAATACTCTTCAGCCACAGCCCTGCCAGCGTGCCGCCGCTGGCTATCGAGCTGACCGAACAGCGCAGCCTGCGCCTGGCACTTCCCGAAGCCTCTGCCCCTCTGCAACCGTCGAGCCGCGAGGTCGACGATTACCACTGGCAACTGCGCAGCGACCAGCCTGGCGAATTCAAACTCACCTGGCAGGTCGCGGTACTGGCCCAGGACTGCGAGCCACTGGCCCACCTGAGCCTGCACCTGGACCTGGTGGTGACGGAGCCGACAGACTGAGTCTTTGATTTGTCTTTATCGCTTGGGAAGCTCGAAAAGCCCGGCTATAATCGCCCGGCATTATTCGACGGTGGCCGCATTGGCCACCGTTCCCGCCACCTGTCCGAGGGGCGCTGCAGCAGGTTAAACCTGTCAGGCTCGGATGGGGCGTTGTCCGCAAGGCCTGCCTGCGGACACTAAACGCACAACGGCGCCCATTCGCACACTACGAATGGAGGCTCTCAATGAGCGCTGTAAACACGCCTGCTGGTTTTACCGATTACAAAGTCGCCGATATCTCCCTGGCCGCCTGGGGCCGTCGCGAGACCATCATTGCTGAATCGGAAATGCCTGCGCTGATGGGCCTGCGCCGCAAGTACCTGGAAGAGCAACCGCTCAAGGGTGCGAAAATTCTCGGCTGCATCCACATGACCATCCAGACTGCCGTGCTGATCGAAACCCTGGTTGCCCTGGGTGCCGAAGTGCGCTGGTCGTCCTGCAACATCTTCTCGACTCAAGACCAGGCCGCTGCCTCCATCGCCGCTGCCGGCATCCCTGTCTTCGCCTGGAAAGGCGAAACCGAAGAAGAGTACGAGTGGTGCCTGGAGCAGACCATCCTCAAGGATGGCCAGCCATGGGACGCCAACATGATCCTCGACGACGGCGGCGACCTCACCGAGCTGCTGCACAAGAAGTACCCGGCTGTTCTGGATCGCGTCCATGGCGTCACCGAAGAGACCACCACCGGCGTGCACCGCCTGCTCGACATGCTGGCCAAGGGCGAGCTGAAAGTCCCGGCGATCAACGTCAACGACTCGGTCACCAAGAGCAAGAACGACAACAAATACGGCTGCCGTCACAGCCTCAACGACGCCATCAAGCGCGGCACCGACCACCTGCTGTCGGGCAAGCAGGCGCTGGTCATCGGTTACGGTGACGTGGGCAAGGGCTCGGCCCAGTCGCTGCGTCAGGAAGGCATGATCGTCAAGGTTTCGGAAGTCGACCCGATCTGCGCCATGCAAGCCTGCATGGACGGTTTCGAGCTGGTCTCGCCGTTCATCGACGGTATCAACAACGGTACCGAAGCGAGCATCGACAAGGCCCTGCTGGGCAAGATCGACCTGATCGTGACCACCACCGGTAACGTCAACGTCTGCGACGCCAATATGCTCAAGGCCCTGAAGAAGCGCGCCGTGGTCTGCAACATCGGCCACTTCGACAATGAAATCGACACCGCTTTCATGCGCAAGAACTGGGCCTGGGAAGAAGTCAAACCACAGGTACACAAGATTCACCGTACCGGCCATGGCGACTTCGACCCACAGAACGACGACTACCTGATCCTGCTGGCCGAAGGCCGCCTGGTGAACCTGGGCAACGCTACCGGCCACCCAAGCCGGATCATGGACGGCTCGTTCGCCAACCAGGTCCTGGCGCAGATCTTCCTGTTCGAGCAGAAGTATGCCGACCTGCCAGCCGCTCAGAAAGCCGAGCGCCTGACCGTTGAAGTCCTGCCGAAGAAACTCGACGAAGAAGTGGCCCTGGAAATGGTCCGCGGCTTCGGTGGCGTAGTGACCCAACTGACCCCGCAACAGGCCGAGTACATCGGCGTGACTATTGAAGGGCCGTTCAAGCCACACGCCTACCGTTACTGATAGTTGGTAGCTGCAAGCGGCAAGCTGCAAGCGGTTCGCGCCGCTTCTGCTTGTCGCTTGCGGCTTGTAGCTTGCCGCTGAAGAGAATCTTCTATGTCTCAGGAACGTCGTTACAGCTTCGAGTTCTTCCCGACCAAGACCGATGCTGGACATGAAAAACTGCTCGCCACTGCCCGCCAGCTGGCCAGCTACAACCCGGATTTCTTCTCCTGCACCTACGGTGCCGGTGGCTCGACCCGCGACCGCACACTCAACACCGTGCTGCAGCTGGAAAGCGAAGTGAAAGTCCCGGCGGCGCCGCACCTGTCGTGCGTCGGTGACAGCAAGGACGACCTGCGCTCGCTGCTGACCCAGTACCAGGCAGCCGGCATCCAGCGTATCGTCGCCTTGCGCGGCGACCTGCCGTCGGGCATGGGCATGGCCAGCGGTGAGCTGCGCTACGCCAACGAACTGGTCGAGTTCATCCGCCAGGAAAGCGGCGATCACTTCCATATCGAAATCGCCGCCTACCCGGAGATGCACCCTCAGGCGCGCAACTTCGAAGATGACCTGAAGAACTTCGTGCGCAAGGCCAACGCCGGTGCCAACAGCGCCATCACCCAGTACTTCTTCAACGCCGACAGCTACTTCTACTTCGTCGAGCGCGTGCAGCAGATGGGTGTGGATATTCCTGTAGTACCGGGGATCATGCCGATCACCAACTACAGCAAGCTGGCGCGCTTCTCCGACGCCTGCGGCGCCGAGATCCCGCGCTGGATCCGCAAGCAGCTGGAAGCCTATGGCGATGATGTGAAGAGCATTCAGGCCTACGGTGAAGAAATCATCACCCGCATGTGCGAGCAATTGCTGCAAGGCGGCGCACCAGGGCTGCACTTCTATACCCTGAACCAGGCCGATCCGAGCCTGGCGATCTGGAACAACCTCAAGTTGCCCCGCTGATCGACCCGCTACACCACTGGTAACAATTGCTTCAGAATTCTGAAAAGGCCTTTCGCTTACGCTAAGGGCCTTTTCTGCATTCTTCCCCCTGACGGATTTTCGTGCCTACATGCGCCAAGGACTTACCCCTGCTCGACCGCAACTCGTTTACCTGGTCTTCGGGCCACCTACCTATCATCAGGAAGCCCAGTTCAGTATCGTCAGCGCCCTGGCCAACCTGCGCAAGACCCCGGGGGAAGCACTCGACATCCAGGTCTACAGCGACAATCCCGAACCTTACCAGCACCTGCCGGTAACCGTTCATCTACTGGACCAGGCAACCCGTGAAGCCTGGAACCAGCCCTATGGGTATCACTTTCGCAGCAAGCACGTGGTGCTGCGCCAGGTGCTGGCCAGCGCGCCCATGGCCGTATTGATCGATACCGACACCTTTTTCCATCAGTCGCCCATCGAACTGTTTCGCCGGGTCAAGCCAGGCACTCTGCTGTGCAACGCCATCGGCAGCACCTACGGCGATGATCCGCACTGCCCGCTGTTCCAGACCCTGGCATCCATGCTCAAGGAGCGCGACCTGGCAGACCAGCACATGCCGCTGCTGAACTCCGGAGTCATCGGCCTGGTGCAGGAAGACGCGCCGCTGCTCGATCGCTCCATCGCCTTGATGGACGAGTACTATCCCCATGCCAAGGGTGCCTACACCCTGGAAGAGTTCTGCCTGGCTGTCGCAGCCTACCGGCATATGCAGGTCAACCAGTGCACCGACCTCATCCATCACTACTGGAGCCGCAAGCGGCTGTTCCGAGCCAAGGTCCAGGCCTGGCTGGCCAAGCACCAGCAAGCACCGTTGAGCGCCGAGGCACTTGCCGATGTCGCCCGGGTCAACGCTCAGTTGCCCAAGCCGCCGACCTTGCAACGCCTGGGCTACAAGGCACTGAGCCTGACTCTGCCGGCCGAACAGCGCCAGTTCATGCGCGAATTGCTCAACGGCTGCTACGACTACCCCAACGAGTTCGATCGCGCGTGCGCTTCGGCCTGGTGGGAAAAAGCCCTCGACAACGCCAAGGCCCGCCATCCACGGCCGATTTGCCCCGACACCCTGCACCAGTGGTTCGCGCACCCAGGCATGCGCCTGTCGCTGGGCCGCAAGCATGGCACCGTGCGTGACTCCCTGTTAAAGCGATCACAGCGCTGACAACCCGGCTGGATCGACATGCACGGCTACTAGCCATAGCCGTGCACACGTCGTAATCTCCAGCCATGCCCGATTTCACCCGCCTGTTGACCGCCCTGTTTCTCACTTGCCTGAGTGCCTTTGCCCACGGCGAGAAGCTGCGTATCGTCACCGAACCCTGGGCGCCCTATGTGTACCTTGAGGACGGCCAGGCCAAAGGCATCGACTACGAGGTGACCGCCGAGGTGTTCAAGCGCCTGGGGGTCGAGGTGGAATGGCAGTTCCTGCCCTGGAAGCGCTGCCTGGCCATGATCGAGCAGGGCCTGGCCGATGGCGTACTGGACATCTTCCAGACCGAACAGCGCGACAGCCAGCTGTTCTACCCCAGCGAGCCGCTGTCCGACGTCGAATTCACCCTGTTCTACGCCAACGACCGCCCACACAAGATCAAGCGCCTGGAAGACCTGCGCGGCCTGACGGTCGGTACCTCGCCCGGCTACAGCTACGGCGCGGCGTTCATCGATTCGCCGCTGTTCACCCGCGAGCCCGCACCCACCCACGAGGCCAACTTCGGCAAACTGCAGCGTGGGCGCATCGACCTGCTGATCACCGACCGCCGGGTGGGTCGCTACCTGGTGCGCAACCTGGGCCTGGAGCAGCAGATCAGTGAGCTACCGCTGGTGATCAGCCGCCAGAGCCAGTACCTGGCAGTACGCCGCAATGTCGGCATGGACCTGCTGGCCCAGCGCTTTGCCGCCGAACTGCGGCGCTTCAAGCGCGAGCCTGCCTATGCCGAGTTGCACGCACGCTACGCCAGTGCCGGGGAAAACTTTCAACCCGCCGTTGAGCAGCAGGAACGCAGCACGCGCTGAATGCTCTGTTATACTCGGGCCTTCCCGCCAGGCTTACGCCCGGACGCTCGGCCTTGCAAAAGGCATCCCGACCGGCAGGACAGCGCGGCCAAGAGCCCGCCCGCCGCCCCGGATGCGCATTGAAGACCCTGCTGGACCGGACGCGATAGCATCACCTGATGCCCGTCGCGCCAGGCAAGATTATCCCATCGGGCTCAGCCCCCATTAGAACAGGATTACTCATGTCCTTTGCTTCCCTCGGTCTCTCCGAGGCTCTAGTCCGCGCTATCGAGGCAGCGGGCTACACCCAGCCCACTCCGGTGCAACAGCGGGCCATTCCCGCCGTGTTGCAAGGCCGCGACCTGATGGTTGCCGCCCAGACAGGTACTGGTAAAACCGGCGGCTTCGCCCTGCCGATCCTTGAACGCCTGTTCCCCGGTGGTCACCCGGACAAGTCCCAGCGTCATGGCCCACGCCAGCCGCGGGTCCTGGTGCTGACCCCGACGCGCGAACTGGCCGCCCAGGTTCACGACAGCTTCAAGGTCTACGCCCGCGACCTCAAATTCGTCAGCGCCTGCATCTTCGGTGGTGTCGGCATGAACCCGCAGGTTCAGGCCATGGCCAAGGGCGTTGACGTGCTGGTGGCCTGCCCGGGCCGTCTGCTCGACCTGGCCGGTCAGGGCAGCGTTGATCTGTCCCACGTCGAAACCCTGGTGCTGGACGAAGCCGACCGCATGCTCGACATGGGCTTCATCCACGACGTGAAGAAGGTCCTTGCCCGCCTGCCGGCCAAGCGCCAGAACCTGCTGTTCTCGGCAACCTTCTCCAAGGACATCACGGACCT
The DNA here is from genome assembly GCF_054788455.1 of Pseudomonas sp. ZL2. Lineage (NCBI taxonomy): Bacteria > Pseudomonadati > Pseudomonadota > Gammaproteobacteria > Pseudomonadales > Pseudomonadaceae > Pseudomonas > Pseudomonas sp. ZL2. The sequence goes on from NZ_JBGOGX010000001.1 coordinate 265,237, forward strand.
TGCCGACAAGCTGCTGCACAACCCCGAGCGCATCGAAGTCACGCCGCCCAATACCACCGTCGAGCGTATCGAGCAGCGCGTCTACCGCCTGCCGGCAAGCCACAAGCGCGCCTTGCTGGCTCACCTGATCACCACGGGTGCCTGGGAACAGGTTCTGGTCTTCACCCGTACCAAGCATGGCGCCAACCGCCTGGCCGAGTACCTGGAAAAGCACGGCCTGACCGCCGCCGCAATCCACGGCAACAAGAGCCAGAACGCGCGCACCAAGGCCCTGGCCGACTTCAAGGCCGGCACCGTGCGCATCATGGTCGCCACCGACATCGCCGCCCGAGGCCTGGACATCGACCAGCTGCCGCACGTGGTCAACTTCGAGCTGCCCAACGTCGAGGAAGACTACGTCCACCGTATCGGCCGTACCGGCCGTGCCGGTCGTTCGGGCGAGGCCATCTCGCTGGTCGCCCCGGATGAAGAAAAGCTGCTCAAGAGCATCGAGCGCGTCACCCGCCAGAAGATCCCTGATGGCGACCTGATGGGTTTTGACGCGTCCAAAGTCGAAGCAGAAAAACCCGAAACCCGTGAACGCCCGCAAAACAATCCTCGCGGTGGCCGTGGCCAGCGTGCCGATGGCAGCAATGCCGGCAGCGGCGGTCGCAAGGACAAGGGCAAGGATCAGGGCAAAGACAAAGGCCGCGACAAGGACAAGGAAAAAACTGCGGAGAAATCCGCTGGTGGCCGCCAGGAGCGCAAGCCTCGCGACAACAAGCCGCGTCAGGCCCAGTCCTCCCAGCCAGGCACTGCGCCGGTGCAAGCCAATCGTGATCCGGAAGAGTTTCTGGATGACGAAGTGGATAACTTCGGTAACCGCGCCGACTACGTCAGCCCTTACCAGAACAAAGGCAACCAGGGCCGCAACCGTCGCCCGGGCGCACCTGCCCAGGCGGGCGCCGGTACCGGTGGCCAGCCACGCGGCGGCCAGCCGCGCAGCAACAACGCCCCGCGCAGCGGCGGCGGTGCTTCGGCCAACGGCGAGAAGCGCGGTGGTGGTGCCCGTAATGGTGGTGGCAGCCGTGACGGTGGCGGTCGCAATCGCCGCCCGGCTCGGGACGAACAATCGAGCAAAGAGCCGGCCGTACGTAATCCGCGTGAAGGCCAGCCGCAACCAAAGATTGTGCACAAAGAGTCGAAGATCGACCGCTTCCCGACTGCCGAACAGCTCGAACAGCTGCCAAGCCGTCCGCGTGGCGAGAAGCCTGCGCTGCTGACGCGTAACCGCTGATTCAGCGAGCGCGCCAACAAAAACGCCGCCCCTAGGGGCGGCGTTTTTGTTTGTTGCGCAGCAATTACTTCTGCTTGATGCCTTCGATCGAGATGTCCAGATCCAGGGTCTGCGAAGAAGGACCCGGGCCCTTGATGCCGAAATCGTTCAGGTTCAGCTTGGTCGTGGCGTTGAAGCCAGCGCGCTCGCCGCCCCATGGATCCTTGCCTTCACCGTTGAAGGTGGCCTTGAAGATCACCGGCTTGGTCACGCCGTGCAGGGTCAGGTCGCCGGTCACGTCAGCGGTTTTCTCGCCGGTCGATTTGACGCTGGTGGAGACGAACTTGGCTTCTGGGAATTTGCTCACATCGAGGAAGTCTTTGCTGGCGATGTGCTTGTCACGCTCGGCGTGGTTCGACCACAGGCTAGCGGTTTTCAGGTCGACAGCGATCTTGCTGGCTTCAGGCTTGGTGGCATCCCAGCTGAAGGAACCATCGAAATCCTTGAAGGTACCGTGGATGAAGCTGTAACCCAGGTGGCTGATCTTCCAGTCAACGAAGGCGTGCTGGCCTTCCTTGTCGATCTTGTAGTCTGCTGCCATGGCTTGGCCGGCCGAGAGCAGTGCGGTACCGAGCGCCAGAGCGGCAAAAGTCTTTTTCAACATGCGTCTATATCCCTTTGGAGTTGAGGTTGAACATCAAGCTTTGCGGCCCAGCATGCGGATCAGGGTCGCGTCACGGTCGATAAAGTGGTGTTTCAGGGCTGCCAGGCCGTGCAGTCCGGCAAAAATCACCAGCCCCCAGGCCAGGTAGAAATGGATCTCGCCGGCGACGTCGGCCTGGTCGGGCAGGTTGCTGACCAGCGCTGGCACTTCGAAAAGACCGAACACCGGGATGCCGACGCCATCGGCGGTAGAAATCAGGTAGCCGGCAATCATCACCGCGAACAGCCCCAGGTACAGTAGGCCGTGGCCGGCCTTGGAGGCCAGGCGGGTAAGCGAGCCGTGGCTGACCGGTGCCGGTGGCGGCGGGCTGATAAAGCGCCAGAGCACACGCAGCAGCATTACACCCAGCAGTACCAGACCGATGCTTTTGTGCAGGTCGGGAGCGTCTTTGCGCCATGGGCTGTAGTAGTCCAGGCCCATCATCCACAGGCCCAGGCCGAACAGGCCGAATACAGCCAGAGCAACACCCCAGTGCAGGACGATGCTGACAAAGCCATAACGAGAAGGTGAATTGCGCAGTTGCATTGCCGTGTTTCCCTGTAAGAACTGTGCTCAAGACTAACGAGTTATCTATCGATTTAAAGCGGAAAATTTCGCTTTGAAATATCGAGAAATACGATCTTTAGTATGAAGCGGAGCCATTAAGGAAACATTAACCACGTGGGAAGGGAAGCCCCGTTGGGTCTGGGGGCCGCCGCGCGGCCCGTCGCCGGCAAGGCCGGCTCCCACGGGTTCGGTGTGTGCTTAACCCTGTGGGAGCCGGCCTTGCCGGCGATGAAGTCAGCGCATTACTGCGCCTTGGCCTGGGTATTGGCCAGCGGCTTTTTCACCGGCTCCGCCTTGGCGGCGGCTTTCTTCGCGGGCGCAGCCTTGGCTGCAGTCTTCTTCGGCTGCTGGGCCTTGGCCACCGGCTTTTTCGCCGGTGCCTGCTTGGCCGCAGGTTTGGCCGGGGCCGCTTTCACCGGCGCCTTGGCCGGCTCTTCCTTGGCTACCGGTGCCACCGCAGGTGCTGGTGCATCTACCGGGGCTGAGGTCGGTGCCACGTCGGCAGGCTTGGCCGCAGGGGCCGGTTTGTCATCGCCACCGAACATGCGCTTGAAGAAGCCAGGCTTGCCCTCTTCCTTCTTCACCGGCTCCTCGGCCTTGGCCGTCTTGTCGGAAGAACCGCTGAACAGGTTGCTGAAGAAGTTGCCCTTGCTCGCCGCCGCAGCAGCGGTGCCTGCAGCGGCCGTAGCGGCAACAGCCTTGGCCGGTTCGAACGACTTGCCGGCCGCCAGATCCTGGACCTGGCTGGCAGCACGCTGGCCACTGCGCAGGGCGCCTTCGAGGGTCCCCGGGTGCATCGCATCGGTGTGTTCGCCAGCAAAGGCAATACGCTGCACAGGACGCTCCCACAGGCGCCAGTACTTGCTGATCTGGCCCGGGCCATAGGCGAGATACGCGCCGCCGGTACCGACGTCGGTGCTGTAACGGCGCACTTCGTAGCCGGTGAAGGCGCCACGGGCCTGCGGGTAGAAGGCGTGCAGGCGGATCAGCACCTGGTCGACCATCTGTTTGTCGCCAAAGGCTTGCAGCAGACGCGCGTTGTCGCCGGACAGGTTGATCACCACGTTGGCGCCACCCTTGAGCGCAGGCTCGATCCAGAGCATGCCCAGGCCAGTGTTGCTGTAGATCTCGCCGGACATCCGCGCGCGGCTTTCCCATACCGGCGTCTTGAACTTGAGCATCAGCTGGTCGCGCCAGCCGTAGTTGGTGCCCTTGAGAGCGGCCAGGTGCTTGGTGTCCAGGCCCGGGGTCATCTGGATCTTCGACAGGGCGCGCAGCGGCACGGCCAGCACCACGTAATCGGCCTGGTAACCAACGCTACCGACCTTGACGGTGACGCCGTCCTTGTCCTGGATGATGGCGCTGACCGGCGATTGGGTCTTGATGGTCTTGAGTTGCTTGACGAAGGCCTGGGCCAGTACCGGGCTGCCGCCTGGCAGGCGCGCGGCGCGCAGGTCACGGTCGCTGACACCACGGTAGACGCGGGTCTGCTGGGCGAAATAGAGCAGCGACAGGCGCGACGGCTCGTCGTAGCGGGTACGGATCTGCTGATTGACCAACTGGCGTGCGGTGGCCGGCAACTGCAGCTTGTCGAGCCAGCCGGAGACGTTGAGCTGGTCGAGGGCAAACAGGGTGCTGTTGGCCGCCGGGTTCAGCGGATCGTCGATCGAACGCGCCAGGTCGTCGAGGGTCTTCTCATAACGCTTGAGCGCCTCGGCGGTGGCCGGTTGCTTGGTGGTGAGGTCGGCAGCGCTGAAATACTCGCCGTCGATCAGGTAACCCGGGGTCCGCACGAACTCCGGTGCCGGCAAGGTGCTGAGTTTGAAGGTGTCCAGGTACTGGTTGAGCACCGGCTGGGCCTTGCTGTTGCCGATCCATTCGCTGGTCGCCAGGCCCGAGCGCCCGCCCATGCCGGTCTTGGCTTCCAGCAGGGTCACCTGCCAGCCCTTGTTCTGCAACTCATAGGCGGCTGTCAGGCCGGCCAGACCGCCACCGACGACGATTGCCGTCGGGGCCTTGTCCTTGGCCAGCGCAGCGCCGCTGAACAGTCCTATCATTACCAGCGCACAGGCGCGCAGCCAACCAGCAGACATTTGGCGAACTCCGGATAAAAGCAGAAGTGTTTGGGGGGATCCCCCCAGAAAGAATAGCCGAAGGATACGCCACGCCAAGCGCCCCCGCCAGCAACGCCCGCACCCAGATTGCAGCGCATGGGTTGTTCTCGACCGACGCATTGCATAGGCTTGCGCGGCATGTCCGAGCCGCCGTCGCCAGGAGAATCGAAATGGGCCTCAACCAACAGTGGATGCAACGTGACCTCAAGGTCCTGTGGCACCCCTGCACCCAGATGAAAGACCACGAAAAACTGCCGCTGATTCCGATCAAGCGTGGCGAAGGCGTGTGGCTGGAAGACTTCGAAGGCAAGCGCTATCTCGATGCCGTCAGCTCCTGGTGGGTCAACGTCTTCGGCCATGCCAACCCACGCATCAACCAGCGTATCAAGGACCAGGTCGACCAGCTCGAGCACGTGATCCTCGCCGGTTTCAGTCATCAGCCGGTGATCGAGTTGTCCGAGCGTCTGGTGCAGATCACCCCTGAAGGCCTGGATCGGGTGTTCTACGCCGATAACGGTTCGTCCTGCATCGAAGTGGCGCTGAAAATGAGCTTCCACTACTGGCTGAACAAGGGTCAGCCGGAGAAAAAGCGCTTCGTCACCCTGAGCAACAGCTACCACGGCGAAACCATCGCGGCGATGTCGGTCGGCGATGTGCCACTGTTCACCGAGACCTACAAGGCACTGCTGCTCGACACCATCAAGGTGCCGAGCCCGGACTGCTACCTGCGCCCCGAAGGCATGGGCTGGGAGGAACACTCACGCAACCTGTTCGCGGCCATGGAACAGACCCTGGCCGAACACCACGCCACGGTCGCGGCGGTCATCGTCGAGCCGTTGATCCAGGGCGCTGGCGGCATGCGCATGTACCACCCGGTGTACCTCAAGCTGCTGCGCGAGGCCTGTGACCGCTATGGCGTGCACCTGATCCACGACGAAATCGCCGTGGGCTTTGGCCGCACCGGGACGATGTTCGCCTGCGAACAGGCCGGCATCCGCCCGGACTTCCTGTGCCTGTCCAAGGCCCTGACCGGCGGCTACCTGCCGCTGGCCGCCTGCCTGACCACCAACGAGGTGTACAGCGCCTTCTACGACGATTACCCGACCCTGCGCGCCTTCCTCCACTCGCACAGCTACACCGGCAACCCGCTGGCCTGCGCTGCGGCACTGGCGACCCTGGATATCTTCGCGCAGGACAATGTCATCGAGGCCAACAAGGCCCTCTCGCAGCGCATGGCATCCGCCACCGCGCACCTGGTCGACCACCCGCATGTCGCCGAAGTGCGCCAGACCGGCATGGCCCTGGCCATCGAGATGGTTCAGGACAAGGCCAGCAAAACCGCCTACCCGTGGCAGGAACGCCGTGGCCTGAAGGTCTTCGAGCACGCCTTGGGCCGTGGCGCCCTGCTGCGCCCGCTGGGCAGCGTGGTGTACTTCCTGCCGCCGTACGTGATCACCCCGGAGCAGATCGACTTCCTCGCCGAGGTGGCCACCGAGGGCATCGACATTGCCACCAGCAGCAGCGTCAGTGTGGCGGTGCCGGCTGATTTCCATCCCGACTTCCGCGATCCGGGCTAGAAAAAAGCATCGCTGGCAAGCCAGCTCCCACAGAGTTCACCGATCCTGTGGGAGCTGGCTTGCCAGCGATGGCGCCCGAACTGCCCACCTATTTTCTAGAGTTAGTACATGAGACTGTCCCGCTTCTTCATCGACGCCCCCCTGAGCCTCGGCGCCCACGACCTGCCCGAAGCCCAGGCCCACTACATCGGCCGCGTGCTGCGCATGGCCGTCGGCGACGCCGTGCAACTGTTCGATGGCAGTGGCCAGGAGTTTCGCGGCCACCTGCTCGAGGTCGGCAAGAAATCCGTGCGTGTGCAGCTCGACGAAGCCTTCGCCGGGCAAGCCGACTCAAGCCTGCAGGTTCACCTCGGCCAGGGCCTGTCCCGTGGCGAGCGCATGGACTGGGCAATCCAGAAGGCCACCGAGCTGGGCGTCAGCGCCATCACCCCGATCGTCAGCGAGCGCTGCGAAGTGCGCCTGAAGGATGAACGCGCCGACAAGCGCCTGGCTCACTGGCGCCAGGTGGCAATCAGCGCCTGCGAGCAGTGCGGGCGCTCCAGCGTGCCCATCATCCACACGCCGCAACTGCTCGCCGACTGGCTCAAGGCCTGCGACCAGGACCTCAAGCTGGTCCTGCATCCGGTCGCAGAACCGATGGTCAGCCATCAGCAGCCGGCCACCCTGGCCTTTCTGATCGGCCCCGAGGGTGGCCTCAGCGAAGCGGAAGTCGAACAGGCCAAGGCTGCCGGCTTCCATGCCGCGCGCCTGGGCCCGCGGGTACTGCGCACCGAAACCGCGCCGGTGGTGGCCCTGGCCGTCGCCCAGCAGCTGTGGGGCGACTTCTAGAGTACGTAGAAAAACACCGCGATGAAGTGCAGCAGGCTGCCGGCAATCACGAACAGGTGCCAGATGCCATGCCAATGGCGAAAGCGGCTGTCGTAGGCGAAGAAGATGATGCCGATGGTGTAGAACGCACCACCGGCCGCCAGCCAGGCAAAGCCTGCGGCGCCGAGGCTGGCCAGCAGCGGCTTGACCGCCACCAGCACGATCCAGCCCATCAGTGCATAAATGATGATCGACAGGACCCGCGCTTCGGAGCGCGGCTTGATCTCTTGCAGCATGCCGATAACCGCCAGCCCCCAGACCACCCCGAACAGGCTCCAGCCCCAGGGGCCGCGCAGGCTGACCAGGCAGAACGGCGTATAGCTGCCGGCAATCAACAGGTAGATCGACAGGTGATCGAGCTTGCGCATGATCACTTTGGCCTTGCCGCGTACGCTGTGATAAAGCGTCGAGATGCTGTAGAGCAACAGCAGGGTAAAGCCATAGATCGCCAGGCTGACAATCTTCCAGGGGTCGCCTTGCAGGCTTGCCAGCACCAGCAACCAGATGGCGCCGATGCAGGCCAGCACGGCACCGACCAGATGGGTCCAGGCATTGAAACGTTCACCGTGATACATGCAGCAGGATCCTCCTGACCAGAAACAGGCCTTCCATCCTACACAGGCAAATGTTTCAAACCACCCCTGCGTCCACCAACAATTGCTCCAGTGCGGGCAAGTCCGGCACCCGCGCCACCTGCTCGCCTACCTGCACCGCCGCCAGTTCCAGGCTTGCCAGCGGTACATCGACATAATTGAGCTGGCTGTCGAGCTTGCACGAACGCGGGATGCCCTGCACCAGCAAGGCAACAAAGCGCAACGGGCTGCTGCCCAGAGCATTGAGCACGACGATCCGCGCCCGTTCGCCAACCTGTAGCTGACCACCGCAGGCCGACTCGAAGCTGAGCAGCGGCAAGCGCTGGCCACGCCAGTCGATCCAGCCAAGCAACCACTCAGGCGGCTCCAGCGCCGGGCTGCCGGGCTGAAAGCCGATCAGCTCGGCTACGGCAACATTGGGCAGCACCAGACAGCGGTCGCTCAAGGACAACAGCAAGCCGGTCAGGCTGCTGCGCCGGTTATGCCGGGCGGGCTGCTCAAGCATCGCGGCGACTCCATTGGGCAATGCTCTGCAGCAGTACCGATTCCTGATAGGGTTTGCCCAGGTAGTCGTTGACGCCAATGGCCATGGCCCGGTCGCGGTGTTTCTGGCCGGTACGCGAAGTGATCATGATGATCGGCAAGTCCTTGAGCTTGGGATCGTGGCGAATCTGCGTGGCGACTTCAAAGCCGTCCATGCGCGGCATCTCGATGTCCAGCAGGAGAATGTCCGGACGATGCTCCTGCAGCAGGGCCATGGCGTCGACCCCGTCCTTGGCGGTCAGCACGTTCATGCCGTGGCGTTCGAGCAGGCGCCCGGTAACCTTGCGCACGGTGACCGAATCATCCACCACCATCACCAGCAGCGGCCTCGCCGGCACGCTGCCGAGGTTTTCCCGACGCTGACCATCGCTGCCACGGTGGTGCAGGACCAACTGCTGCTGCAAACCGCGTAACTGACCGAGCAAGTCGAGAATCAGCACCACCCGGCCATCACCCAGCAAAGTCGCCCCGGACAACCCCTGGACCGCAGCAAACTGCGGCCCAAGGCTCTTGACCACGATCTCGCGGCTGGCCGCCAGGCCATCGACCTGCACGGCATATTGCTGATCATGGGAATGCACCAGCAACACCGGCAGCGGCAGGCTCTGGCCCAAAAGTTTTGGTTGCGTCGCGCCCTGCAGCAATTCGCCCAGGTAGCGCAGCTCATAGCGGTGTCCAGCGTACTGGTAGTGCGGCGGGTCGAGCTGGTAACACGCTTCCAGTTCAGCCGGTGGCACGCGGACAATACCTTCGATGGTGTTCAGCGGAATCGCGTACTGCTCGTCACCGTAGTGAACCATCAAGCCCCGGTTGATCGACACGGTGAACGGCAGGCGAATCAGGAAGCGCGCGCCCTTGCCCGGGTTCGACTCGATCATCATCGAACCGCCAAGCTGCTTGACCTCTTCATGGACCACGTCCATGCCCAGGCCGCGCCCGGAAATCTGGGTGATCTTCTCGGCAGTGGAAAACCCCGGCTGGAGGATGAACTGCATGATCTCGTGGTCGCTGAGCACGGCGGCAGGGTCGAGCAGGCCGCGTTTGATCGCCTTGCGCCGCACGGCCTCCAGCGGCACCCCGGCACCGTCGTCGGTCATCTCGATGACGATATCGGCGCCCTCATGCAGCAGGTTCAGCGAGATCAGCCCCTGCTCCGGCTTCCCGGCCGCCAGGCGCGCCTCACGCGACTCCAGGCCATGGTCGACGGCGTTGCGCAGCATATGCTCAAGCGGCGCCATCATGCGTTCCAGCACACTGCGGTCCATCTCGCCCTCGGCATTGCCGATCACCAGTTCGACCTGCTTGCCAAGCTCGCTGGACACCTGCCGCACCACCCGCTGCAAACGCGGCACCAGGCGCTCGAACGGCACCATGCGCGTGCGCATCAGGCCTTCCTGCAGTTCGCTGTTGACCCGCGCCTGCTGCTGCAACAGGCTCTGCGCGTCATGGGCGCGTACGCTCAAGGTTTCCTTGAGGTCAAGCAGGTCGGAGGCCGACTCGAACAGCGCCCGCGACAACTGCTGCAGTTGCGAATGGCGGTCCATCTCCAGCGGGTCGAAGTCGTCGTAGGCCTGGCCGTCGCCATCGGCCTGGCGGCTGAGGATGCGCCCCTGGGTTTCGGTATCCAGGCGGCGCAACTGGTCGCGCATGCGCTCCAGGGTAGTTTCCATCTCGTTAAGGGCCACTTGCGCATCGTTGACCTGCTGCTCGATGCGGCCACGGATGATCGAGTTCTCCCCGGCCAGGTTGCCCAGATCATCGAGCAGTTCCGAGGCCACCTTGACCATATCGCCAGCGCCACGTTCAGGCGCGGTCACCGGCAGCTCCGGCGGTGCCGTGTCCGGGTGCGCCTGGCTGGCGGCGGTGTCGGCCAGTGCTGCGCTGCTGAAATTGCGGATGTAGTCGATCAGCGCCGTGGCCGCGTGCAGCGGCTGTTGCAGGCGCACGGCGTCGAGCATGTGGGCCAGGCGGTCATGGCAGTTCTGCAGCAGGCTGAACAGCGCCGGGCTGGGCTGCAACTGGCCGGCGGCGAGCAGCTCGTAGAGAAATTCCAGTTCGTGGGCCAGGTCGCCGATCGGGGCGATCTCGACCATTCGCGCACCACCCTTGAGGGTGTGCAGGTCACGCAGCAGGTTTTCCACCTCGACGCCATTGCGCGGCTCGGCCTGCCAGCGCAGCAAGGCCGCACTGGAGCTTTCGACCAGGTCGAGGCTTTCTTCGAGGAAGATCTCCAGCAACTCTTTGTCGCCAGCGTCCTGCTGCGCTTCGACTGGCTTGTCCACTGGCGTTGGCGGCGGTGCGTCATGACGAAACTCGCACAGCGCCGCCAGCAGCTCGACCTGGGCGGCGGGCACCTGGCCTTGCTGCAATTGTTCGAGCATCTGCGCCAATTGCTGATGGCTGCGCTTGAGCAGGGCAAACAGCTCGGCACCGGCGCTGAAGCGTCGGTCCACCAGGCCCTCGTAAAGCAGTTCAAGCTCCTGCGCCAGCACTTCGAACGCACCCATGGCAGCCATCTGCGCGCCGCCCTTGAGGGTCTGCAGGTCACGGGCCAGTGACGACAGTGCCGAGGCGTTGTCGGTATCCAGCAGCCAGCGCGCCAGGGCCTGGTCGGCGCTGTCGAGAATGTCGCTGGCTTCATCGAGGAACAGCTCGACCATGGCTAAGTCCGGAGCCTGGGCCGCCAGTTCGGCGGTGGCGCTGGCAAGCTCGGTGACGGCTCCGCCCTGGCTGCTGACCAGGCCCATGGCCGACGGGTCGAGGCCTTCGTCGAGCAGTTCACGCAGGGCCTGCAGACGTTCCGGGCGCGGGTCGACTTCCTGGCCGGCGGCGATCTGGTCGAGCATGTCGATCAGCGCTTCATGTGCGCTCTGGGCCTCGTTAAAGAATCGCGGGCTGACCGCCAGGCTGCTTTCTTCCACTGCCCCATAAAGATCGAGCAGGGCCTCACACAGTTCATCCACCTGCCACAGGTCGGCCAGGTGCGCGCTCTGGCCGAGGGTGGTCAGTTCATCGAGCAGGGCATTGAGTTCCTGGCGCTCGCCCGGGTGCTCCTGCCAGCGCAGCAGCAACGACTCGGCGTCGAGCAGGATGTCCATGCCCTGGGCCAGGAAGCTGGCAATCAGTTGCGGGTCGCGCTTGACCCGCAGGCCCTGGCTCGGCGCATCGAGCAACGCTTGCAGGCGTGCATCGACCACCTGGTGAACATCGTCAATCAGCATCGCCGCCCCGGCTATCGCTGCCAGCGGCGTGCTTGATAACTGCTGCACGCCACGGCGCAGCAGCGGCTCTGCAGTTTCCAGGAGGTAGATTTCCTCCAGATCGAAGGCCAGCTGATGAGCCTTGAACTCACGCGCGAGCAAGTCCAGGGCACCGGCCAGCTCGGCAATCGGCACTACCCCGGCCATCGCCGCACTGCCCTTGAGCGTGTGCAGGGCACGCTGCAGGGTGTCGCTGACCGGCAGCGGCAGGTGCTTGTCGGCCTCGTGCAAGAAGGCTTCGAGGCTGTCCAGGTGCCCCAGGGCCTCGTTGCGGAATATCTCCAGCAGTTGCGGGTCGATGGCTTCGTCGGCCTCGGTCTCGCTGTGCGGATCGTTCATGGCCAGTGCGTGCAGGTGCGCGGCCAGTTGTTCGACCTCGGGATGGGCCGGCGCCAGGGCCTGGGCGAACTCACCGAGCAGTGCTGGCAGCTTGTTCAGGGCCTGCTGCAACGCCGCCAGCGGTGCATCACCAATCTCTACCCGGCCTTCCAGCACTCGATTGAGAAAATGCTCTGCCGCCCAGGCCAGCTCTGCCAGGACCTGCGCTCGAACCATGCGCCCACTGCCCTTGAGGGTGTGCAGGCCCCGGCGCAGTTCGATCAGGGCGTCGCGATCGGCGCCGTCGGCTTGCCAGCGCGCCCACATTTCATCGAGCAACGGCAACAGCTCGTTGGCTTCTTCAAGGAATATCTCGCGCAACTCGTCATCGATCGGCGTTTCTTCGGGCGCCACTACAGCAGGCACTACCAGCGCCGCAGGTTCTGGCTCAAGGCGATAACCCAAGGCAGCAAGGCTGTGCTGAGCCGCCTCGAGGAACCGCGAGGGATTGGCCTGGGGGTCGGCAATCAGCCATTGCAGGTAGCACTCGCAGGCGCTCAGGGCCTCGGCCAGTTCGGTCAGGGCAGCAGGATCTGTCAGGGTTTCACTGCCCAGCAGTTGCTCATGCACATAGTCGCCGCAATGACCGATCAACGCCGCTGCGCGCGGCAGCATCAGCATCGCCAGGGCGCCACGAACCTGTTGCAGCAAGCCCGGCAGCGGCTGCAGGCGCTGGGGCTGCCAGCCGGCGTCGAGGCAATCGCCGATCAGGTCCTTGACCTGCTGCATCACGGCAAAGGTTTCTTCCAGCACCAGCTGGCGAATCTCGGCCAGATCGGTGCCCGGTAGCGGACTCTGGCTGTTCTGCTCCAGCGGCCCGACCATCCCGGCCAGGGTTGCCTCGACATACAGCAGCGCGCCGGCAGTATCCATCAACAACGCATCGGCCGGCTCACGTTGGCCCTGGGCCAGGCTTTGCAGCACCAGCACCTGATCGATGATCACCCGCCGCGGCTGACCAAAGCCGAGCACTGCCAGGGTATCGGCGATCTGCCGTAACGGCGCCAGCAGCGGCTCCAGTTCATCCAGTTGCTGGCGATCCCCGCGCACGAACTGGTCGAGGCGCTCCTTGACCCGCTTGAGGTCTTCGCACAGGGCGGCGACAACGGAGCGCAAGGCATCGCGGTCAGGTCCGGCCTGCAGGCGATCGCGCCAGGTGCCCAGGTACAGGTCGAGGTTGGCCAGCTCCTCGGCGTCGGCGGGGCTGCTGGCTAGCAGGCTGTCCTGCGCCAGGGCCTGGGCGCCGCGCTCGGCGCGCAACTGGTTGAGCACCGGCAGCACCACCAGCGGCAGGTCGCGGCGGGCGCTGCGCAGGCGCTCAAGGTACAGCGGCAGCTGCTCCAGGCCGCGAAACAGCGCGCCCAGCGCTTCACCGCGCTGGCTGGCGCGGCCCTGACGCAAGGCCAGGCCCAGTTGTTCCATTTCTTCGGCGAGCAGGGCCGCGCCGCTGAGTTCGAGCATCAGCAGGCAGCCACGCACCTGATGCAGCTGTTCGACGAAACCGTCGAGCACGGCTTCGTCCCCGGGCTCGGCGGCGAAGTGTTCAAGGGTCAGGCGCGCCTGGCCCAGGCAATCGGCAATCGCCCCTTTGACCCAGGCCAGCGCCACCGTATCGTGCCGATCCGCCATAACTGCTCCCATCACCATGATGCCCTCAACGCGGCGACGTCGGCGGCAGGGTAAAGCCGGACACCGAGCGGCGCATTTCACTGGCCATGCGCGCCAGGTTGCCGATGCTCTCGGCGGTGGCGGTAGAGCCGGCCGAGGTTTGCGAGGTGATCTGCTGGATCACCGCCATGGTATGCGAGATCTGCCCGGCCGAAGAGGTCTGCAGCTGGGCGGCATCGGAGATGCTGTGAATCAGGTCGGCGAGGGTCTGCGACACGCCTTCGATTTCGGCCAGGGCGACCCCGGCATCCTGGGCCAGACGCGCACCGCGCACCACTTCGGCAGTGGTCTGCTCCATGGAGATCACCGCCTCGTTGGTGTCGGCCTGGATGGTGCGCACCAGCGCTTCGATCTGGCGCGTGGCCGACGACGAGCGCTCGGCCAAGCGTTGTACTTCGTCGGCAACCACGGCAAAGCCGCGCCCGGCTTCCCCGGCCAGCGAGGCCTGGATCGCCGCGTTGAGGGCAAGGATGTTGGTCTGATCAGCAATGTCGTCGATCAGGCTGACGATATCGCCGATCTCCTGGGACGACTCGCCCAGGCGCTTGATCCGTTTGGCGGTGTCCTGGATTTGTTCGCGGATGTTGTCCATGCCGTTGATGGTGTTGTGCACCACCTCGTTGCCCTTGTTGGCGATAGCGACCGAACGCTCGGCCACCTTCGCCGACTCATAGGCGTGGGTAGACACCCGGTCGATGGACTCGGCCATGTCGCCCACCGCCACCGAGGCATCGCTGATCTGCTGGGCCTGGTGCTCGGAGGCCTTGGCCAGCTGACGCGCGGTGTTCTGGGTGTCCTGCACGGCGGCGGCGACTTCCTCGGCGCTGAGGTTGATGGTCGCCACCAGGTCGCGCAGTTGGTCAATGGAATAATTGATCGAATCGGCGATGGCGCCGGTGAAGTCCTCGGTCACCGAGACCGTCACGGTCAGGTCGCCATCGGCGAGGTCTTCGATTTCGTCGAGCAGGCGCATGATTGCCTGCTGGTTGCGTTCATTCTTTTCGCCGGTTTCGCGCAGTTGCCGGTGCGTGGTACGCACCATCACCAGGCCGATAAGGATGATCGAGGCCAGCGCCAGCAAGCCCAGCACGTAGCCGCCGACAGTATCCAGGGTTCGGCCGTTGGCCAGGTTCTCGAAACCGGTGGCCAGGCGCGAGGCTTCATCGAGCAGGGTTTGCGACAGGCCGAAGATGCTCCCGGCGGCTTCGCGCACACGGAACAGTTCAGGCGAGGTTTCGAGGATTTCGTCCACGGAGCCGGCGACGAACTGAAACAGCTCGGCGATCTCGGCCAGCCGCGCGCGGGCGTCCGGGTCCTGCACGCGGGTAACCTGGATCGCCTCGTTACCGCCAAGCATGGCTTCGAGCACCTGGCCAAAACGGCTGGCGTCGCGGCCGAAGGCATCCGCGGCCTGCACGGCGGTCTCATCCCCGGCCAGTACGGTGTTGACCGAGCCGAGAATACGTTCGGCCAGCAGCGACTGACGCTGGGCCACGGCGACCTGACTGGCCGGGGCGCCGCTCTGCAGCAGAATCTCGACGACCTTCTCGTACTCCACCTGCAACTGCGGCACGGTTTCAGCCAGGGTCGCGGCGACCTGGTGCAACGACAGCACGGTCTGCTCACTGGCAAGAATCGCGTCGCTGTTCTTGCGCAGGTTTTCCCAGTCGCGCAGCACGGCGTCCATTTCCTTGCGCACCGCCGGCGGCGCGGCGGGCAGGCCGGTGCTGGCATCGCCTTTTTTCAGGTAGCCCCAGCGCTGCTCGAAGTCGTTGCGCGCCTCGCTCAACAGGCGGAAAGCCACGGCCTTGCCGGCCGCCGCTTCAGTGGCGTTCTTGGCGATGCGCTGGGACAGCACCCGCAGTTCACCGGCATGGCCGATGTACTGCTTGTCGTAGTTGGCCTGGGTGTTGAGGTAGGCGAAGTTGGCGAACAGCAGGATGATCGACAGGATCAGCACCACGAACAGCGCCGCGATCTGCGCGCTGCTGCGGGAACCCTGGGTCGATGGAGCCGTCTTGGTCGTGGTCACGGAGGTGGCATTCCTTTACAGCGCGACGTCGAGGAAACCCGGCGCCTGGGCCAGGGCGAAGGGGCTGAAGATCGCCCAGCTGCGCTCACGCTGAAAATGCCCCTGAACAAAGGGCGCGGCAGCGCTGAGCAACGGCGTTGGCGGCGACAGGTCGAGGCTGTGCAGCGGAAAATGCTGCAAGCCCAGCACTTCATCGACCAGCAAGCCGGCAAACAGCTCGTCGTGGTCAAGCACCAGCACCCGCCGCTGCTTGCGCGGGGCCGACAGGCCCAGGCCGAAAAAGCCGCAGAGGTCCATCACCGGCAGCAGCCGGCCACGCAGGTTGGCCACCCCGCTGACCCACGGCTTGACCCCGGGGATGCGGCTCAGGCGCGGCTCGTGCAGCACTTCGGCGACTTCGCCCATGGGCGCGACGAACCATTGCTCGGCGATGCGAAAGCCGATGCCGCTCCAGCTCTGCAGGCGGGTTTCCTGCAACGGCAGGTCGGCGGCCAGCAGCCGGCAGCGCCGGTCGATGTCCAGCAGCAGCTCGAAGGCCGTCAGCGACTCGCCCATGGGCCGGGTGGTCAACCTTTGAGCACGTCGTTGAGTTTCTTGATCAGGGTGTCTTCGTCCACCGGCTTGGTCAGGTAGTCCTTGGCGCCCTGGCGCTGGCCCCAGACCTTGTCGGTCTCCTGGTCCTTGGTGGTGACGATGATCACCGGGATGTGCGCGGTTTCCGGGTCTTTGCTCAACTGGCGAGTGGCCTGGAAGCCGTTGACCCCGGGCATGACGATGTCCATCAGTACCGCATCGGGCTTTTCGTGGCGGGCCAGGGCCACGCCATCGGCGCCGTTTTCGGCCTTGAGCACTTCATGCCCGTGTTTTTCGAGCATACCGGTCAGTTTGTACATTTCGGTCGGCGAATCGTCGACGATCAGAACTCGGGCCATGCTGTTCCCCATGAAGGAATAGACGCCTGCGGCGGCGCAGCGTCAGGGTGCGTGTTGTTCTTCTGCGGCGAATCCGGGCACATGGGCCTTGATTGCGTCCAGCAGTTCTTCCTTGCTGAAAGGCTTGGTCAAAAATTGATCAGATCCGACGACGCGGCCACGGGCCTTGTCGAACAGGCCATCGCGGGACGACAGGAGAATCACCGGCGTGTCCTTGAAGGTGCTGTTCTGCTTGATCAGGGCGCAGGTCTGGTAGCCGTCCAGACGCGGCATCAGCACGTCGACGAAAATGATCTGCGGCTGGTGGTCGATGATCTTGGCCAGGGCATCGAAACCGTCGATGGCCGTGATGACCTCACATCCTGCTTCGCTGAGCAATATCTGGGCGGTGCGGCGAATCGTCTTGGAGTCGTCGATCACCATCACCTTCAATGCCGCGCCGGGCTGTTCCATAATTGCTCTACCATCGCTGCTCGCTATGAGCGGCAGGCTACAAGTTTCAAGCGGCAAGAAAAAGCAGGGTGAACGCGGCGTGCTTTTTCTTGTGGCTTATGCCTTGTGGCTTGCAGCTGGAGACGGCCGTGCAGGCCACGTGCCAGGCCTTTTTAGCACACTCTGGGGGGTGCATTCCATCGGCCCGCGCCGACGCCCGCCGCAGCACCGCCCAGGATGCGTTTTTCCCTTGACCGCCAGCGCTGTGAGCGCCACCCTGACGCCACTTTTCGTTCGAGCCAATGCGGCCCATTGCCGCTGAGAGGATTTAGCCCATGAGCGTTCGCCTCGGGATTGTCATGGACCCCATTGCGCGCATTTCCTATAAAAAGGATAGTTCGCTGGCCATGTTGCTGGCCGCCCAGGAGCGCGGCTGGTCGCTGTTCTACATGGAGCAGCAGGACCTCTACCAGGGCGCCGGCCAAGCCCGCGCGCGCATGCGCCCGCTGAAAGTCTTCGCCGACCCGGAGCACTGGTTCGAGCTGGAAGCCGAACAAGACAGCGCCCTGAGCGAGCTGGACGTGATCCTGATGCGCAAGGATCCGCCGTTCGACATGGAATTCGTCTACAGCAC
Organism: Pseudomonas sp. ZL2; assembly: GCF_054788455.1. Lineage (NCBI taxonomy): Bacteria > Pseudomonadati > Pseudomonadota > Gammaproteobacteria > Pseudomonadales > Pseudomonadaceae > Pseudomonas > Pseudomonas sp. ZL2. Next base: position 282,792 of record NZ_JBGOGX010000001.1, read on the forward strand.
CTACTTGCTGGAACAGGCCGAAGCCGCCGGCGTGCTGGTGGTCAACCGTCCGCAGAGCCTGCGCGACTGCAACGAAAAACTCTTCGCCACGCTGTTCCCGCAGTGCACGCCGCCGACCCTGGTCAGCCGCCGCGCCGACATCCTGCGTGAATTCGTCAACCAGCAGGGCGACACCATCCTCAAGCCGCTGGACGGCATGGGCGGCACCTCGATCTTCCGCCATCGACCGGGCGATCCGAACCTCTCGGTAATCCTCGAGACCCTGACCGGCAACGGCACCCAGCAAATCATGGCGCAAGGCTACCTGCCGGCCATCAAGGACGGCGACAAGCGCATCCTGATGATCGACGGCGAGCCGGTGCCTTACTGCCTGGCGCGCATCCCGGCTTCGGGCGAAACCCGTGGCAACCTCGCCGCCGGCGGCCGTGGCGAAGCCCGCCCGCTGACCGACCGCGACCGCTGGATCGCCGAACAGGTCGGCCCGACCCTGCGCGAGAAGGGCCTGCTGTTCGTCGGCCTGGACGTGATCGGCGAGCACCTGACCGAAATCAACGTCACCAGCCCGACCTGCATCCGCGAGATCGACAATGCCTTCGGCACCCAGATCGGCGTGCAGTTGATGGATGCCATTGATCGCAAGCTCAAGGCGCGCTGACAGCCGACGCGGAGCAACCGCGCAGAGTGGGGTATCATGCCAGTCGTTTTTTTATGACCTGGGCACCTGCTCTGCCGGTTTTCCCCGGTTTTTGCAGTTGCTGGATACCTGATGACGCTTCCTGCTGACATCCCTGCCGACTTCTCTCCACCCCGCGTACGCCCGGTGGATCGCCTGGGCTTTACCCTGTTCCTGGCGGCGCTGCTGCACCTGGTGCTGATCCTCGGCGTCGGTTTCACCTTCGCCAAGCCCGAAGAAATCCGCCGGACCATGGAAATTACCCTGGCCACCTTCAAGAGCGAAAAAGCGCCGCAGAAGGCTGACTACCTGGCCCAGGACAACCAGCAAGGCAGTGGCACCCTGGACAAGAAAGCGGTGCCGAAAACCACCGAAGTGGCGCCCTTCCAGGACAGCAAGATCAACAAGGTCACACCGCCTCCGGCAGCCAAGCCTGAAGTGCAGCCGCAACCGACGCCGCCTAAAGCCGTGGTAGCGACCAAGGCACCGAAGCCGGAAAAAGTCGAGACCCGGCCCAAGGAAACCAAGCCGCAGCCCAAACCCCAGACTGCGACCCCGGATTTTGACAGCTCACAGCTGTCCAGCCAGATCGCCAGCCTCGAGGCCGAGCTGTCCCATGAGCAGCAGTTGTATGCCAAGCGTCCGCGCATCCACCGCCTCAACGCCGCCTCGACCATGCGCGACAAGGGCGCCTGGTACAAGGACGAGTGGCGCAAGAAGGTCGAGCGCATCGGCAACCTCAACTACCCCGACGAAGCCCGGCGCCAGCAGATCTACGGCAGCTTGCGGCTGATGGTGTCGATCAACCGCGACGGCTCGCTGTATGAAGTGCTGGTGCTGGAGTCCTCCGGCCAGCCCCTGCTCGACCAGGCTGCCCAGCGCATCGTGCGCCTGGCTGCGCCGTTCGCGCCGTTCACCGGCGACCTGGCCGATATCGACCGGCTGGAGATCATCCGTACCTGGCGTTTCGCCCGCGGCGACCGGTTGCAAAGCAACTGATCTAAGGCTCCGCCTGATGGCAAAACAATAGCCATTTTGCGATGATGCGCGCCCGTATATCCCCCTCAAGAAAGGATTCTGTTGATGTCGCGCATCAATTTTGCCCGCAAAACCGCTGCTCTCGGCCTGGCCCTGGCCGCCTGCGCCCTGCCTGCTGCCGCCTTCGCCGACGCCGCCGAGCTGTCGCAGAAGCTGTACAACGAAGTTGGCGAGTACAAGTACGACGAAACCCCGGCGCGCCTGGCCAAGATCCAGGGCCTGCTCGACCAGGGTGCCGACCCGAAAGGCCAGCCGATGTTCCTGGCCGCCTCTTACAAGATCGTCGCGCCGTTCGAGCTGTTCCTGCCAAAGATCGGTGACGTCAACACGCCAATCCAGGAAAACGGCGAAACCCTGCTGCTGTTCGTCCTCAACCAGGCCGAACAGTCGAAGGCCTCCGAGGCTGACCTGCGCATGGTCAAGGGCCTGATCAAGGCCGGCGCCAACGTCAACGTGCTAGCCCAGGGCGATTCCGCCACGCCGCTGAACACCGCAGCACGCAAGGGCTCACCCGAACTGATCAAGCTGCTGCTGGATTCCGGCGCCGATGCCAAGGCCGTCCGGCCGAACGGCTTTACCCCATTGACCGGGCCGGGTGCCTCGAACCTGGAGGTGATCAAGCTGCTGGTCGCTGCCGGCGCCAATCCGTACCAGGTCACCCAGACCGGCTCGACGCCGCTGCACCATGTTTGCGAACGCGCCTTTGAAATGAACGGCCAGCCCGACCCGCAAGCCGCCCAGCGCATCGCCCTGCTGCTGAAAAAAGGCAGCTCGATCGATGCCTACCACGAGCAGCACGGCACCTTCCCGGTTGGTACGCCGCTGGAAGAAGCCGCCCGCTCGGACAACCCGGACTGCGTCGCCGCACTGATCAAGGCCGGCTCCAGCCTGAAGGCCCCGGCGTTCCCGGAAAGCTACCTGGCCAAGTACCCGCAGGCCAAGCAGAAGACCGTCCAGGAGTACGTGCTGTCGGCCGCTGAAGAGTCGCCAACCCTGTATACCGAAGAAGTGGTCAAGCTGTTCAAGTAACCCCGCAGTAAAGCTGACAAGGTGACGCCAGCACCTTGTCAGCGTGGCCGCTCACCGCCACACTATCAACCATGAAGAACCTCAGCCCGGATTACCTCAAGCACCAGTTCCTGATCGCCATGCCACACATGGCCGACCCGAACTTCGCGCAGACCTTGACCTACATCGTCGAGCACAACGCCAATGGGGCGATGGGGCTGGTGGTCAATCGGCCACAGGACCTCAATCTGGCCGATATCCTCGAACAGCTGCGTCCGGACGTCGACCCACCGGCCAGTTGCATTCACGTACCAATCTACATGGGCGGCCCGGTGCAAACCGACCGCGGCTTCGTCCTGCACACCAGTGACCGTACTTTCCAGGCTACCGTCGAGCTCGACGGCCTGTCGCTGACCACGTCCCAGGACGTGCTGTTCGCCATTGCCGACGGCCTCGGCCCCAAACAGAGCCTGATCACCCTCGGCTACGCCGGCTGGGAAGCCGGGCAGCTGGAAGCGGAGCTGGCCGACAACGCCTGGCTGAACTGCCCGTTCGACCCCGAGATCATCTTCGGCATGGCCTGCGAGCAGCGTCTTGAAGCGGCCGCCGCAAGCCTTGGGATCAACCTCAGCCTGCTGACCAGCCAGGCGGGGCACGCCTGATGACTGAAGTACGCCTACTGCTGGGCTTTGACTACGGCAGCCGCCAGATCGGCGTCGCGGTCGGCCAGGTGATCACCGGACAGGCCCGCGAGCTGTGCACCCTCAAGGCGCAGAACGGCACGCCGGACTGGGCCCAGGTGGAAAAACTGATCAAGGAATGGAAGCCCGACGCCTTGGTGGTCGGCCTGCCGTTGAACATGGACGGCACCCCCAGCGAGATGAGCGAGCGCGCGGAAAAATTCGCCCGCCGCCTCAATGGCCGTTTCAACCTGCCGGTGCACACCCACGACGAACGCCTGACCACCTTCGAGGCCAAGGGCGAGCGCATGGCCCGTGGCGGCCAGCGCGGCAGTTACCGCGATAACCCGGTGGATGCCATTGCCGCCGCCTTGCTGCTGCAGGGCTGGCTGGAGGCCAATACCGGGGCCTGAGCCCCGATCATCGCATTCAAGCCGGGCTAGCGCACCGCTCCCCGGCCTCTTGAGGAGCAAGCATGAGCCTACCCAATCCCGCCGAACTGATCCGGCAGATGGCCGTCGACCTTCGCGCCCATCTGGCCCGGCGCGCCATTGCCGAACCGCGCTTCATCGGCATCCGCACCGGTGGTGTCTGGGTCGCCCAGGCACTGCTTGAAGAACTGGGCAGCGACACCGCCCTGGGCACACTCGACGTTTCCTTCTACCGCGACGACTTCAGCCAGAACGGCCTGCACCCGCAGGTGCGCCCGTCCGACTTGCCGTTCGAGATCGAAGGCCAGCACCTGGTGCTGATCGACGACGTGCTGATGAGCGGACGCACCATCCGTGCCGCCCTCAACGAACTGTTCGACTATGGCCGTCCGGCCAGTGTAACCCTGGTCTGCCTGCTCGACCTGGATGCCGGCGAATTGCCGATCCGGCCGAATGTGGTCGGTGCCACCCTGTCGCTGGCCGCCCATGAACGGGTAAAATTGACCGGACCCGCACCGCTCGCCCTCGAGCGCCAGGACCTCGCCTCCGCTTCCGCCCTTTAAGAGTCCCCTGCGATGACGCCAATCGACGCCAAGCGCCCGCTGCAGCTCAATGATCAGGGCCAGCTGCGCCACTTCCTCTCGCTCGACGGTTTGCCCCGCGAACTGCTGACCGAAATCCTCGACACTGCCGACTCGTTCCTCGAAGTCGGTGCCCGGGCCGTCAAGAAGGTTCCGTTGCTGCGCGGCAAGACCGTCTGCAACGTGTTCTTCGAGAACTCCACCCGCACCCGTACCACCTTTGAACTGGCCGCCCAGCGGCTGTCGGCGGACGTCATCACCCTGAACGTGTCGACCTCCTCGACCAGCAAGGGCGAAACCCTGTTCGACACCCTGCGCAACCTCGAAGCCATGGCGGCCGACATGTTCGTCGTGCGTCATGCCGACTCGGGCGCCGCGCACTTCATCGCCGAGCACGTATGCCCGGAGGTGGCGATCATCAATGGCGGCGACGGCCGCCACGCCCACCCGACCCAGGGCATGCTCGACATGCTCACCATTCGTCGGCACAAGGGCGGTTTCGAAAACCTCTCGGTGGCCATCGTCGGCGACATCCTGCACTCGCGGGTAGCGCGCTCGAACATGCTTGCACTGAAAACCCTGGGCTGCCCGGACATCCGCGTGATCGGCCCGAAAACCCTGCTGCCGATCGGTATCGAGCAGTACGGCGTCAAGGTCTACACCGACCTGGAGCAGGGCCTGAAGGACGTCGACGTGGTGATCATGCTGCGCCTGCAGCGTGAGCGCATGGCCGGCGGCCTGCTGCCCAGCGAAGGCGAGTTCTACCGCCTGTTCGGCCTGACCACCGCACGCCTGGCCGGGGCCAAGCCGGATGCCATCGTCATGCACCCGGGCCCGATCAACCGCGGCGTAGAGATTGAATCAGCGGTGGCCGACGGTGCTCACTCGGTGATCCTCAACCAGGTCACCTACGGTATCGCCGTACGCATGGCGGTGCTGTCCATGGCCATGAGCGGGCAGACCGCGCAACGTCAATTCGAGCAGGAGAACGCCCAGTGACCCTCAGTATTCTCGGCGCCCGGGTCATCGACCCCCTGAGCGGCCTGGACCAGACCACTGACCTGCACATCGATGCCGGCAAGATCATCGCCATCGGCACCGCCCCGGCAGGCTTCAAGCCTGCACGCAGTATCGATGCCCAGGGCCTGGTCGCCGCGCCCGGCCTGGTCGACCTCAACGTCGCCCTGCGCGAGCCCGGCTACAGCCGCAAAGGCAGCATCGCCAGCGAAACCCGCGCCGCCGCTGCCGGTGGCGTCACCAGCCTGTGCTGCCCGCCGCAGACCAAGCCGGTGCTGGACACCTCGGCGGTGGCCGAGCTGATTCTCGACCGCGCCCGCGAAGCCGGGCACAGCAAGGTCTACCCGATCGGCGCCCTGAGCAAAGGCCTGGAAGGCGAGCAGCTTGCCGAGCTGATTGCGTTGCGTGACGCCGGCTGCGTGGCCTTTGGCAACGGCCTCAATGCCTTTGGCAACAACCGCACCCTGGCCCGCGCGCTGGAATACGCCGCGACCTTCGACCTGACGGTGATCTTCCACTCCCAGGACCGCGACCTGGCTCAGGACGGCCTGGCCCACGAAGGCGCCATGGCCAGCTTCCTCGGCCTGCCGGGAATTCCGGAAACCGCCGAAACCGTGGCCCTGGCGCGCAACCTGCTGCTGGTCGAACAGACCGGCGTGCGAGCGCACTTCAGCCAGCTGACCAGCGCCCGCGGCGCGCGGCTGATCGCCCAGGCCCAGGAACTGGGCCTGCCAGTGACCGCCGACGTTGCCTTGTACCAACTGATCCTCACTGACGAAGCGCTGCGCGACTTCTCCAGCCTTTACCACGTGCAACCGCCGCTGCGCACCCGCGCCGACCGCGACGGCCTGCGCGAGGCGGTGAGGTCCGGGGTGATCCAGGCGATCTCCAGCCATCACCAGCCCCATGAGCGTGATGCCAAGCTGGCGCCGTTCGGTGCGACCGAACCGGGCATCAGCAGTGTCGAACTGTTGCTGCCGCTGGCCATGACCCTGGTGGAAGACGGCCTGCTCGACCTGCCGACTTTGTTGCAGCGTTTGTCTGCGGGCCCGGCCGCGGCGCTGCGCCTGCCCGCGGGCGAGCTGAAGGTTGGCAGTTCGGCCGACCTGGTGCTGTTCGATGCCAAGGCCTCGACCGTAGCCGGCGAGCAGTGGCGCTCCAGGGGCGACAACTGCCCGTTCATCGGCCACTGCCTGCCGGGCGCGGTGCGTTATACCTTGGTCGATGGGCATATCAGCCACGAGGCCTGATATCCGGGGCCGCGTTGCGGCCCCATCGCCGGCAAGGCCGGCTCCCACAGGTCCTGTATGCACCGATCCTTGTGGGAGCCGGCCTTGCCGGCGATGGGGCCCTGAAGGATTACCGCTCATCCTTCAAGGTTGAAATCTTTCCTACCACCCCCATATGAGTCTGCATCAGGCATTTTCGCCCCGCTGCGTGGAGACTCTCCCTTGACCACCATCGTTTCAGTTCGCCGCCACGGCAAAGTCGTCATGGGCGGCGACGGCCAGGTTTCTCTCGGCAACACCGTGATGAAAGGCAACGCCAAGAAAGTCCGCCGCCTGTACCACGGTCAGGTCATCGCCGGTTTCGCCGGTGCCACCGCCGACGCCTTCACCCTGTTCGAACGCTTTGAAGGCCAGCTGGAAAAACACCAGGGCCATCTGGTCCGTGCCGCCGTGGAGCTGGCCAAGGAATGGCGTACCGACCGTTCCCTGAGCCGCCTGGAAGCCATGCTGGCCGTGGCCAACAAGGACGCATCCTTGATCATTACCGGCAACGGTGACGTGGTCGAACCCGAAGACGGCCTGATCGCCATGGGCTCCGGTGGCGCCTACGCCCAGGCCGCCGCTCGCGCCCTGCTGCAGAAGACCGACCTCTCGGCCCGCGAAATCGCCGAGACCGCGCTGAACATCGCCGGTGACATCTGTGTGTTCACCAACCATCACCTGACCATCGAGGAGCAGGACCTGGCCGAGTAATTCAGCTGTTCTGGCGCCCGGCCCCGGTGGCCGGGCTTTTCCACGCTGACTTATCGAGCCCAAGGACCATCACTACCATGTCCATGACCCCCCGCGAGATCGTCCACGAACTCAACCGCCACATCATCGGCCAGGACGACGCCAAGCGCGCCGTCGCCATCGCCTTGCGCAACCGCTGGCGGCGCATGCAACTGCCGGCCGAGCTGCGCGTTGAAGTGACGCCGAAAAACATCCTGATGATCGGCCCGACCGGCGTCGGCAAAACCGAAATCGCCCGCCGCCTGGCAAAGCTTGCCAACGCACCGTTCATCAAGGTCGAAGCGACCAAGTTCACCGAAGTCGGCTATGTCGGCCGTGATGTCGAGTCGATCATCCGCGACCTGGCCGATGCCGCGATCAAGATGCTCCGCGAGCAGGAAATCATCCGCGTCGGTCACCGCGCCGAAGACGCTGCCGAAGAGCGCATCCTTGATGCCCTGTTGCCACCGGCACGCACCGGTTTCAACGAAGACCAGGTCGCCAGCCAGGACTCCAACACCCGCCAGCTGTTCCGCAAGCGCCTGCGCGAAGGCCAGCTGGACGACAAGGAAATCGAGATCGAAGTGGCCGAAGCCATGGGCGTCGACATTTCCGCGCCACCGGGCATGGAGGAAATGACCAACCAGTTGCAGAACCTCTTCGCCAACATGGGCAAGGGCAAGCGCAAGAGCCGCAAGCTCAAGGTCAAGGAAGCACTCAAGCTGGTGCGTGACGAAGAAGCCGGGCGCCTGGTCAACGAAGACGAGCTCAAGGCCAAGGCCCTGGAAGCGGTCGAGCAGCACGGCATCGTGTTCATCGACGAAATCGACAAGGTCGCCAAGCGCGGCAACGTCGGCGGTGCCGATGTGTCCCGTGAAGGCGTGCAGCGCGACCTGCTGCCGCTGATTGAAGGCTGCACGGTGAACACCAAGCTGGGCATGGTCAAGACCGACCACATCCTGTTCATCGCCTCCGGTGCCTTCCACCTGAGCAAGCCGAGCGACCTGGTACCCGAGCTGCAAGGCCGCCTGCCGATCCGCGTCGAACTCAAGGCCCTGAGCCCGGAAGACTTCGAGCGCATCCTCAGCGAACCGCACGCCTCGCTCACCGAGCAGTACCGTGAGCTGCTGAAAACCGAAGGCCTGAACATCGAGTTCGCCGCCGACGGTATCAAGCGCCTGGCCGAGATTGCCTGGCAGGTTAACGAAAAAACCGAGAACATCGGTGCCCGTCGCCTGCACACCCTGCTCGAGCGCCTGCTCGAAGAGGTGTCGTTCAGCGCCGGCGACCTGGCCAGCGCCCACAGCGAAGCGCCGATCCGCATCGACGCCGACTACGTCAACAGCCACCTGGGCGAATTGGCGCAGAACGAAGACCTGTCACGCTATATTCTCTAAAGCGGCAAGCTTCAAGCGGCAAGCTGCAAGTTAAGCGCGCTGGACGCCTTCTCTTGCAGCTTGTAGCTTGCAGCTTGTAGCCCAAGAGCCCTTATCCATGACCAGAATCCCCACCGGCATCAATCTGCATAAAGCCTCCAAGACCCTCACCCTGACCTACGGGCCAGACGAGGTGTACCACCTGCCCGCCGAATTCCTGCGCGTGCACTCCCCCTCCGCCGAGGTCCAGGGCCACGGCAATCCGATCCTGCAGTACGGCAAGCTCGGCGTTGGCCTGAGCGGGCTGGAACCTGCCGGCCAATACGCACTGAAACTGACCTTCGACGACGGCCACGACAGCGGCCTGTTCACCTGGGAATACCTAGAACAGCTGTGCCTGCGCCAGGACGAACTCTGGGCGGACTATCTCGGCGAGCTGGCAAAAGCCGGTAAATCCCGCGACCCCAACGAGTCGATCGTCAAGCTGATGCTCTAGCTCGGGCCCTTCAGGGTTTAGAGCGCATTTTCTAATTCTATTTGCTTGAATGCCTGCACCACGGCCAATGACTGGCCGTCTTGCGCAATACCAAAAAGTCGGGTAACCAATGGATCTGGCAAGCTCCCTGCATCGGATTTAATGCAGGGTCGGGCTGGTATGTAGAGGTCGCGAGCGAAAGCAGGCAGTCTTCTCACGCAGAAAAAACCCGCAGGGCTCATCGTCGTTTGCATCCGGCCGCAGGACCGCAGTTCGTTATCACTGGTCACCCGAGCAGCAGTACCGGGCGTTCGTCTGTGTAACGCGCACAGTCAAACCGGTACTCGTCTCAGGACAACGGAGCGTCGTAGATGAGTAACAAGAATAACGATGACCTGCAGCGCCAAGCCTCGGAAAACACCCTGGGTCTGAACCCGGTGATCGGCTTGCGCCGCAAGGATTTGCTGACTTCTGCTCGAATGGTGCTGCGTCAGGCCATTCGCCAACCGCTGCACAGTGCCAAGCATGTCGCCCATTTCGGCATGGAACTCAAGGATGTGATCTTCGGCAAGTCGAGCTTGCAACCGGAGAATGACGACCGTCGTTTTCACGATCCGGCCTGGAGCCAGAACCCGCTGTATCGCCGCTACCTGCAGACCTACCTGGCCTGGCGCAAGGAACTGCACGACTGGATCGATACCAGCAACCTTTCCGACCAGGACATCAGCCGCGGCCACTTCGTCATCAACCTGATGACCGAGGCCATGGCGCCGACCAACACCGCGGCCAACCCGGCGGCGGTCAAGCGCTTCTTCGAAACCGGCGGCAAGAGCCTGCTCGATGGCCTGTCGAACCTGGCCAAGGACATGGTCAACAATGGCGGCATGCCCAGCCAGGTGAACATGGATGCCTTCGAGGTCGGCAAGAACCTCGGCACCAGCGAAGGCGCGGTGGTGTTTCGCAACGACGTGCTGGAGCTGATCCAGTACCGGCCGATCACCGAACAGGTGCTGGAAAAGCCGCTGCTGGTGGTGCCGCCGCAGATCAACAAGTTCTACGTCTTCGACCTCAGCCCGGAAAAGAGCCTGGCGCGTTTCTGTCTGCGCTCCAACGTGCAGACCTTCATCGTCAGCTGGCGCAACCCGACCAAATCCCAACGCGAATGGGGCCTGTCGACGTATATCGATGCGCTCAAGGAGGCGGTCGACGTAGTCCTGGCGATCACCGGCAGCAAGGACCTGAATATGCTCGGCGCCTGCTCCGGTGGCATCACCTGCACCGCGCTGGTGGGCCACTACGCGGCACTCGGCGAGAAGAAGGTCAATGCCCTGACCCTGCTGGTCAGCGTACTCGACACCACCCTCGACACCCAGGTGGCGCTGTTCGTCGACGAGCAGACCCTGGAGGCGGCCAAGCGCCACTCCTACCAGGCTGGTGTGCTGGAAGGCCGCGACATGGCCAAGGTGTTCGCCTGGATGCGGCCCAACGACCTGATCTGGAACTACTGGGTCAACAACTACCTGCTGGGCAACGAGCCGCCGGTGTTCGACATCCTGTTCTGGAACAACGACACCACACGCCTGCCGGCCGCTTTCCACGGCGACCTGATCGAATTGTTCAAAAACAACCCACTGTTGCGCCCCGATGCACTGGAAGTGTGCGGCACGCCGATCGACCTCAAGCAGGTGACCACTGACATCTTCAGCGTCGCCGGTACCGCCGATCACATCACCCCGTGGCAGTCGTGCTACAAGTCGGCACAGCTGTTCGGTGGCAAGGTCGAGTTTTTGCTGTCCAACAGCGGTCACATCCAGAGCATCCTCAACCCGCCGGGCAACCCCAAGGCGCGTTACATGACCAACAGTGAAATGCCCCCCAGCGCCCTCGACTGGCAAGAGAACTCGACCAAGCACACCGACTCCTGGTGGCTGTACTGGCAGACCTGGCTGGCCGAGCGTTCGGGCAAGCTGAAAAAAGCTCCGGCCAACCTCGGCAACAAGGCCCATGTGGCCGGTGCCGCAGCACCAGGGACCTACGTTCACGAGCGTTGACAGCGAACACCGCCGCAGCTCGCAAGGGCTGCGGCGCTTACAAACCACAGGGCTTCGCGCATGCCGCAACAGTATATTTTCAGGACCGTCGACCTGGATGGCCAAACCATCCGCACCGCCGTCCGACCCGGCAAGCCGCACTTGACGCCCTTGCTGATCTTCAACGGCATCGGCGCCAACCTGGAGCTGGTATTCCCCTTCATCCAGGCCCTGGACCCGGACCTGGAGGTCATTGCCTTCGATGTACCTGGCGTGGGCGGTTCATCGACCCCACGCCACCCCTATCGTTTCCCTGGCCTGGCCAAACTCACCGCACGCATGCTCGACTACCTCGACTATGGCCAGGTCAATGTCATTGGCGTGTCCTGGGGCGGCGCCCTGGCCCAGCAGTTTGCCCATGACTACCCCGAGCGCTGCAAAAAGCTGGTACTGGCTGCCACCGCCGCGGGCGCAGTGATGGTGCCGGGCAAGCCCAAGGTGCTGTGGCTGATGGCTAGCCCCCGGCGTTATGTGCAGCCGTCCCATGTGATCCGTATTGCCCCGCAGATCTATGGTGGCGGTTTCCGCCGTGACCCGGACCTGGCCCTTTCGCACGCGGCCAAGGTGCGCTCCGGAGGCAAGCTCGGCTACTACTGGCAACTGTTCGCCGGGCTCGGCTGGACCAGCATTCACTGGCTGCACAAGATCCAGCAGCCCACCCTGGTGCTGGCCGGCGACGACGATCCGCTGATCCCCTTGATCAACATGCGCCTGTTGGCCTGGCGAATTCCCAATGCCCAGCTACACATAATCGACGACGGTCATTTGTTCCTGATCACCCGGGCCGAGGCCGTCGCCCCGATCATCATGAAGTTTCTCCAGCAAGAGCGCCAACGCGCCGTCATGCACCCTCGGCCCGCCCCCAGCAGCTGAGACGCCTGCCACACCCGAGCCCATGGCGGGACGCCAGGCAACCCGGGTGCGCGGCGTGAGGTTGGTGTCGCTCTTGCATTGATGTGTTTGTTGATGGCCTGACGACGGAGTGTTGCCTGATGAAAGACAAACCCGCGAAGGGATCGGTACCGGTCCCCGCCACCTATATGAACGTGCAGAGTGCAATCAGCGGCCTGCGCGGACGTGACCTGTTTTCGACCTTGCGCAGCGTCAGCCGCCATGGTCTGCGCCACCCGCTGCACACCGCCAAGCACATGCTGGCCCTGGGCAATCAACTGGGCAAGGTGCTGCTCGGCGAAACTCCCTATCAACCGAGCCCCCGCGACAACCGCTTCAAGGACCCGGCCTGGAGCCAGAACCCACTGTACAGCCGCGGCCTGCAGGCCTACCTGGCATGGCAGAAGCACACTCGCCTGTGGATCGACGAAAGCCAGCTGGCGCCAGACGACCGCGCCCGCGCGCACTTTCTGTTCACTCTGCTCAACGATGCCGTGTCGCCCAGCAACTCACTGCTCAACCCCCTGGCGGTCAAGGAGCTGTTCAACTCCGGAGGCCTGAGCCTGGTGCGCGGCATCAACCACTTGCTCGATGATTTGCGGCACAACGACGGCCTGCCGCGCCAGGTCAACCCGCAGGCCTTCGAGGTCGGCCGCAACCTGGCGACCACGCCGGGCTCGGTGGTGTTTCGCAATGAGCTGCTGGAACTGATCCAGTACAAGCCGATGAGCGAAAAACAATACGCCAGGCCATTGCTGGTGGTACCGCCGCAGATCAACAAGTTCTACATCTTCGACCTGAGCCCGGCCAACAGCTTCGTCCAGTACATGCTCAAGAACGGCCTGCAGACCTTCATGATCAGCTGGCGCAACCCCGACCCGCGCCACCGTGAGTGGGGCCTGTCGAGCTATGTCGAAGCCGTGGAGGAGGCGATGAACGTGTGCCGGGCGATCACCGGCAGCCGCGAGGTCAACCTCATGGGCGCCTGTGCCGGTGGCCTGACCATGGCCGCATTGCAAGGTCATTTGCAGGCCAAGCGCCAGTTGCGCCGGGTCAGCAGCGCCACCTACCTGGTCAGCCTGCTCGACAGCCAGATCGACAGCCCGGCCAGCCTGTTTGCCGACGAACAAACCCTTGAAGCCGCCAAGCGCCGCTCCTACCAGCAAGGCGTGCTCGACGGTCGCGAGATCGCCCGGGTGTTCGCCTGGATGCGCCCCAACGACCTGATCTGGAATTACTGGGTCAACAACTACCTGCTCGGCAAGGCCCCGCCGGCGTTCGACATCCTCTACTGGAACAACGACAACACCCGCCTGCCGGCCGCGCTGCATGGCGACCTGCTGGACTTCTTCAAGCACAACCCGCTGGCCCACGCAGCGGGGCTTGAAGTGTGCGGCACGCCGATCGATCTGCAGAAGGTCAACGTCGACAGTTTCAGCGTCGCCGGCAGCAACGACCACATCACCCCCTGGGATGCGGTGTATCGCTCGGTGCTGCTGCTCGGTGGCGACAAACGCTTCATCCTCGCCAACAGCGGCCATGTGCAAAGCATCATCAACCCGCCGGGCAACCCCAAGGCGCATTACGTCGACAATCAGCGCCTGAGCAGCGACCCGCGGGCCTGGCTCTACGATGGCAAGCAGGTCGACGGCAGCTGGTGGCCGCAATGGCTGGAATGGATTCAGGCGCGCTCCGGCGCCCAGCGCGAAACCCTGATGGCCCTCGGCAACCAGAACTACCCTCCCATGGACCCCGCGCCCGGCAGCTACGTGCAGGCGCGCTGAACAAGTAGAACGGATGAAAACCCGCGACCGTATCCTCGAGTGTGCCCTGCAACTGTTCAACCGCCAGGGCGAGCCGAATGTCTCGACCCTGGAGATTGCCAACGAAATGGGCATCAGCCCGGGCAACCTCTACTACCACTTCCACGGCAAGGAGCCGCTGGTGCTGGGGCTGTTCGAACGCTTCGAGGACGAGCTCACGCCACTGCTCGACCCGCCGCTGGAAGTGCGCCTGGATGCCGAGGACTACTGGCTGTTCCTGCACCTGATCGTCGAGCGCATGGCCCAGTACCGCTTCCTGTTCCAGGACCTGTCGAACCTGACCGGGCGCCTGCCCAAGCTGGCCCGTGGCATGCGCAACCTGCTCAACGCGCTCAAGCGTACCCTGGCGGCGCTGCTGGCCAGCCTCAAGGCCCAGGGGCAGGTGCTCAGCGATACGCGGGCGTTGGGGCAGCTTGTTGAGCAGATCACCCTGACGCTGCTGTTCTCGCTCGATTACCAACGGGTGCTGGCCCGTGAGGGTGAGGTAGGGGTGGTGGTGTATCAGGTGATGATGCTGGTGGCGCCGCACCTGGAGGCGGGCTCGCGGCATGCAGCCGAGCAGTTGGCGCTAAGGTATCTGGAGGGTTGAAAGCATCGCGGGGCAAGTCGGGTCGCCGCACTGCCCCGCGATAAAGCCAGTATCAGGACTGGCTGATCGGGCTTGCCGGAGCTGACGGCGCCGAAGCAACCGGTGCAGCATTGGCTACCGGTACCGGGCTTGGCGCCGGTGCAGCGCTGGCCGCAGGTGCCGCCGGCTTCGCTGCTGCAGGTTTAGCTGCTGGCTTGGCCGCTGGCTTCTTCACTGCCGGTTTCTTCGCTGCAGCCGGTTTGGCTGCTGGCTTGGCCGCAGGTTTTGCCGCTGCGGTTTTCGCCGCTGGCTTGGCTGCAGGTTTAGCCGCTGCAGTTTTTGCTGCAGGTTTCGCCGCCGCTTTCGGTGCAGCCTTGGCCAGTGGCTTGGCTGCAGGCTTGCTCGCCGCCGGTTTTTTCGAGATCGGAGTGACCGAAGCGCCGGTCAGTTTCTCGATCTGCTTGGTCAGGGTGTCGACCTTCGAATGCAGCGCCTTGACCTCACTGCGGCTCGGCACGCCAAGGCGCGAGATCGCACTGTTCAGGCGCTTGTCGAAAGCACCTTCGAGTTCGTCCCATTTGCCCAGTGCGCGATCCTTGACGCCGCTGATGCGCGAGGTAGCCGACTTGGCGGTTGCCTTGGCCGAGTCGACCGAACCCTTGGCCAGTTTTTCAGCTTTCTCACCCTCCTTGACCAGGCTGTCAAACACCTTGCTGCCATCCTGATCGATCTTGGAGTAGATCCCCAAACCAGCCAGCCAGATCTTGCGGGAATACTTCTCGATCTCCCCGACCCAGGAACTGCCTTCTTTATCAGTAGTCTTCTTGCCAGCCATCCCGCTCTCCTTATTGTTTACGTGCGACACGTTCAAGCAATGCCGTGAGCTCATCGAGCTTGACAGAGAGTGTCTCCACGTCATGTTTAGACGGAATGCCGATGCGATTCAAGGCGCTTGCGACCCGTGTGTCGAAAGCCTTTTCGATTTTGTCGAGTTGAACCTCGACCTTGCCCTTGACGCTGCTCAGCTCGCCCTTCACCGAATCGATCTCGGAGTTGGCGGCATCGACCTGCGCATCGAGTTTTTTCTTGCCGCGTTTTTCTACCGATTCACCGGCCTTGACCAGCTCTTTGAGGTAGTCGGCACCTTCCTGACCTACCCGGGTGTAAGCCCCGAGGCCCGCCAGCCAGATCTTGCGCGCGTAGCCGCGCACCTCACCCAACGTGCGCTGGGCGTCGTCTTTTTTCTTCAGGATCACTTTGGCCATGCTCTGCACCTCACGCTCTGAACGGAAATGGAGGAACTGCCCAGGGAAGTTGGGCTTGAGCACAAGGTAGGGGGAAAAATTAGAATTGGCACACTAATAAAGGGGCAGCGGCAAGCTTCAAGCTTCAAGCGGCAAGAAAGGGCAGCGGTGATCTTGGAACCGTCGCCCCCTCCCATTCACCGCGAAGCACTTGCAGCTTGCAGCTTGAAGCTCCCCCCTTGAGCCGCTAGGCGAGCGCCTTGTCCAGCGCCCGCTCGATCTCGCTCTTGATGGTCCCGCTCATCATCGACAGCATCATGCCCAGCTTCAGCTCGACCTTGATGCTGTCCTCGCCAATCAGCACGCTGCCATTGGCGCCACTGCGCTTGACCTCGACCCGGTCACCGTTCCAGCTGGCCTTGAGGTCGTATTCGCGGGCCAGCTTGTCGACCAGGGCTTCGGCCTTTTGCCGGGCCGCATCGCGGCCCAGGTTGTGTTTGCGTTCAACGCTGATCTGGGTCATTCATTCAATCCTGGGTTCGAAGGCATACTTGTATTATGCCCGCGCCCCACCTGCGACACACCCCGCCAAGACAAAACCGACCGTACGCCCTAGAATGGCCAGTAATTTTTTCCGGTGAAGCGATATGAACGATCAGCGCAAAGGCGACCACGCCGAACCCACCACCCACTTCGGCTACAAGAACGTGCCGGAAAGCCAGAAGGCCGAGAAAGTCGCCGAGGTGTTCCACTCGGTGGCGGCCAAGTACGACCTGATGAACGACGTGCTCTCCGTCGGCATGCACCGCCTGTGGAAGCGTTTCACCATCGAACTGTCGGGCGTGCGCCCGGGTAACCGGGTCCTCGACATCGCCGGCGGCACTGGCGACCTGGCAGCCAAGTTCTCGCAACTGGTCGGCCCCAGCGGTCAGGTAGTGCTGGCCGACATCAACGAGTCGATGCTCAAGGTCGGTCGCGACCGCCTGCTCGACCGCGGCGTGGCCGGCAACATCGAGTTCGTCCAGGCCGACGCGGAAAAACTGCCGTTCCCGGACAACCACTTCGATTGCGTGACCATTGCCTTCGGCCTGCGCAACGTCACCCACAAGGACGAGGCCATCCGCTCCATGCTGCGGGTGCTCAAGCCCGGTGGCCGCTTGCTGGTGCTGGAATTCTCCAAGCCGACCAACAAGCTGATGTCCAAGGTCTACGACGCCTACTCGTTCGCCTTCATGCCGCTGGCCGGCAAGCTGATCACCAACGACTCGGAAAGCTACCGTTACCTGGCCGAATCGATCCGCATGCACCCCGACCAGGAAACCCTCAAGGCGATGATGGTCGAAGCTGGTTTCGACCGCGTCACCTACCACAACATGACCAGCGGCATCGTTGCCCTGCACCGGGGAATCAAGCCCTGATGCTCCTGGCCGGCCTGCTCGCCAGCGTCGAACACGGCCTCAACCGTGTTTTGCGCCTGGACAGCACAGCGCTGCCGCGTCTGCGCCCGCTCGACGGCAAGGTGATTGCCATCGACTGCCGCCAGCCGGCCCTGCAGCTGTTCATCCTGCCCAGCGACCAAGGCCTGATGCTCGCCACGCACTGGGCCAATGAGGCCGACTGTACCCTGCGCGCGCCCGCCAGCAGCCTGGTGCGCCTGGCCCTGAGCCAGGACAAGAGCGCCGTACTGCACAGTCCGCAGGTCGAGCTTGAAGGCGACAGCGCGGTGCTGCTCGACCTGGTGGCAGTGCTGCAGGACCTGGAGCTGGACTGGGAGTACGAAGTTTCCCGCTGGCTCGGCCCGGTCGCCACGCAACTGCTCAGCGGTCATTTGCGCAGCCGCGCCAACTGGACCCGCCAGGGCCTGGCGGCGCTCAACCAGAACCTTTCCGAGTACCTCGCCGAAGAGGCCCGGACCCTGGTAGGCCTGCGCGAAGCCGAAGCCCGTTTCAGCGAACTCGACACGCTAAAAGTCGATATTGAACGCCTTGAGGCGCGCATCGAGCGCCTTGCCCGATCCCTTGATACCAGCGATAACGCATGAAGCTGCTTGCCGTCCGCCGTTTGTTGCGCATCCAGCGCGTCGTGATCCGTTACCGTCTCGATGACCTGCTGTTCGCCCTGCCCCTGCCCTGGTGGCTGATGGGCCTGCGTTATGCCATGCCTTGGCGCTGGCTGCCGCGCAAGCAACTGGAGCTCAGCCGTGGCGCGCGCCTGCGCCTGGCGCTACAGGACCTGGGGCCGATCTTCATCAAGTTCGGCCAGTTGCTCTCGACTCGCCGCGACCTACTGCCCGAAGACATTGCCGACGAGCTGATGCTGCTGCAGGACCGGGTACCGCCGTTCGACCCGCAAAAAGCCATCGCCCTGATCGAGGAGCAGCTCGGGGCCAAGATCAGCGAAGTGTTTAGCCGCTTCGACGTCGAGCCCCTGGCCTCGGCCTCGGTGGCCCAGGTGCACGCGGCCAAGCTCAAGAGCGGTGAAGAGGTGGTGGTCAAGGTGGTGCGCCCCGGTCTCAAGCCGATCATCGCCCAGGACCTGGCCTGGCTGTTCCTGATTGCCCGTGGCGCCGAGCGGGTTTCGGCCGATGCGCGCCTGCTGCACCCGGTGGAAGTGGTCAACGACTACGAAAAAACCATCTACGACGAACTCGACCTGTTGCGCGAGGCGGCCAACGCCAGCCAGCTCAAGCGCAACTTCGAAGGCTCGGAGATGATGTACGTGCCCCAGGTGTACTGGGACTGGTGCCGGCCGAAAGTGTTGGTGATGGAGCGCATCTACGGCATCCAGGTCACTGACCTGGCGACCCTGGCCGACCAGCGCACCGACATGAAGCTGCTCGCCGAGCGTGGCGTGGAGATCTTCTTCACCCAGGTGTTTCGCGACAGCTTCTTCCACGCCGACATGCACCCGGGCAACATTTTCGTCAGCACCGTCAAGCCGTGGAGCCCGCAGTACATCGCCATCGACTGCGGCATCGTCGGCAGCCTGACCCCCGAGGACCAGGACTACCTGGCGCGCAACCTGTTCGCCTTCTTCAAGCGTGACTACCGCCGCGTCGCCCAGTTGCACATCGACTCGGGCTGGGTACCGGCGCAGACCAAGCTGAATGAATTCGAAGCGGCGATCCGTACCGTGTGCGAGCCGATCTTCGAAAAACCGTTAAAGGATATTTCCTTCGGCCAGGTGCTGATGCGCCTGTTCCAGACCGCGCGGCGCTTCAACATGGAAGTCCAGCCGCAGCTGGTGCTGCTGCAAAAGACCCTGCTCAACATCGAAGGCCTGGGCCGCCAGCTGTACCCGGACCTCGACCTGTGGAGCACCGCCCAGCCGTTCCTCGAGCGCTGGATGCGCGAGCGGGTCAGCCCCAAGACCCTGCTGCAGAACCTGCATGGCCAGGTCGAACAGATTCCGCACCTGGCCGGCATGACCCGCGACCTGCTCGAACGCATGTCGCAGCCGCACCTGTCCGACCCGCCTGCGCCCTGGCAGCAGAAGAGCGATCACTGGGCCCTGCGCCTGCTCGGTGCCGGGCTGCTCGGCGGCGGTGCCACCCTGGCTGCCGGCGCGGTCAGCCTGAGCGCTCCGGCTGCCTGGCCGGCCTGGCTGATGCTGGCCGCCGGCCTCTACCTGATCGTGCGTCGATAGCCAGCCGGGCCGCTGGCTGGCACACTAGCGCAAGGGTTCGGCAACGGATCGAACCTGGTTTTGGAGTCGAAGATGAAAGACTGGCTGGACGAGATCAACTGGAACAGCGATGGCCTGGTACCGGCTATCGCCCAGGACCACAAGACCGGGCGCGTGCTGATGATGGCCTGGATGAACCGCGAGTCGCTGGCGCTGACCGCCGCTGAGCAGCGGGCCATCTACTGGTCACGTTCGCGTGGCAAACTGTGGCGCAAGGGCGAAGAATCCGGCCACGTGCAGAAGCTGCATGAAATGCGCCTGGACTGCGACGCCGACGTGATCATCCTGATGGTCGAGCAGTTGGGTCATATCGCCTGCCATACCGGCCGCGAAAGCTGCTTCTACCGGGTTTATGAGAACGGCGAATGGAAGACCGTCGATCCGGTCCTGAAGGACCCGCATGCCATCTACAGCGCAGGACACTGACATGAGCGACACCCTGACCCGCCTGGCCGAAGTGCTGGAATCGCGCAAAGGCGCCGAGCCCGATAGCTCCTACGTGGCCAGCCTGTACCACAAGGGCCTGAACAAGATTCTGGAAAAACTCGGCGAAGAGTCGGTCGAGACCATCATCGCCGCCAAGGACGCCGCCCATAGCGGCGACTGCAGCGATGTCATCTATGAGACCGCCGACCTGTGGTTCCATAGCATGGTCATGCTCGCGCAACTGGGCCAGCACCCGCAGGCGGTGCTGGACGAGCTGGACCGCCGTTTCGGCCTGTCCGGGCACGCCGAGAAAGCAGCGCGTCAGCCGTCGGCCTAACTGAATTATTTCGAGGGATTGCACCATGGGTATTTTTGACTGGAAACACTGGATCGTCCTGCTGGTCGTGGTGGTACTGGTGTTTGGTACCAAGAAGCTGAAGAACTTCGGCAGCGACCTGGGCGAATCGATCAAGGGCTTCAAGAAAGCCATGAACGAAGAAGAGACCAAGCCGGACGAGCAGACGCCACCGCCGGCGCAACCTGTCCAGCCGCAGGCCACTTCGCCGCTGAACCAGCCGCAGACCTTCGAAGGCCAGGCCCACAAGGTCGAAGAGCCGATCAGGAAAGATTGATCAATGTTCGGGATCAGCTTCAGCGAACTGTTGCTCGTGGGCCTGGTGGCCCTGCTGGTGCTCGGCCCCGAGCGCCTGCCGGGTGCCGCGCGCACCGCCGGGCTGTGGATCGGCCGGCTCAAGCGCAGCTTCAATGCGATCAAGCAGGAGGTCGAGCGCGAAATCGGCGCCGATGACATCCGTCGTCAGTTGCATAACGAGCACATCCTCTCCATGGAGCAGGAAGCGCGCAAGATCCTCAACCCCAACAGCGTGACGCCTGAGCCGCCTGCAAGCCCGGTAGCCAATGGCGAAACCGCCCCGGCCCCAGCCCCGGTCAGCAGCGAAACCCCGCCGCCGGTCGTCAGCGCGCCCACCGAACCGACACAGCCCCCGCGAGCCCCATGAGCGATATCCCGGAAAACGACCAGCCGATGCCGCTGGTTTCGCACCTCACCGAGTTGCGTACACGCCTGCTGCGCTGCGTCGCGGCCATCTTCCTGATCTTCGCCGGGCTGTTTTCCTTCGCGCAGCAGATCTACACCCTGGTCTCGGCGCCGTTGCGCGAACACTTACCGGCCAACGCGACGATGATCGCCACCGACGTCGCCTCGCCGTTCCTGACGCCGTTCAAGCTGACCATGATCGTCTCGCTGTTCCTGGCCATTCCGCTGATCCTGCAGCAGATCTGGGGCTTCATCGCGCCAGGGCTGTACCGCCATGAAAAGCGCATCGCGATCCCATTGCTGATCTCCAGCATCATTCTGTTCTACGCCGGCATGGCTTTCGCCTACTTTCTGGTGTTCCCGCTGATCTTTGGTTTCTTCGCCAGCGCCACTCCGGACGGGGTGGCGATGATGACGGACATCTCCAGCTATCTGGACTTCGTCATGACCCTGTTCTTCGCCTTCGGCGTGGCCTTCGAGATCCCGGTGGCCGTGGTGCTGCTGGTGTGGATCGGCGTGGTCGACGTGAAGTACCTGAAGAAGATTCGCCCGTACGTGATCATCGGCTGCTTCGTGGTCGGCATGATCCTGACCCCGCCGGACATCTTCTCGCAGACCCTGCTGGCCGTGCCCATGTGGCTGCTGTTCGAGATCGGCGTGCTGTTTGGCGGGCTGATCCGCAAGCGCAGCGAGCACCGTGAAGACGCTGCCGACGACCACAACGACCAGCCGCCAGCGACCCAGCCGTGAACCTGCTGTTACTCGAAGAGGCCGACTTCATCGCGGCCGATCGCGTGGTGCTGGCTGACCGGCGTTTTACCCATATGCAGGAAATCCACCGCGTGGCGGTGGGCGATACCCTGCGCGTCGGGCGTATCGGCGGGCTGATGGGCCAGGCCACGGTACTGCGCCTGGAAGGCCATGAGGCCGAGCTCGGCGTCAGCTTCGACCAGCCGCCTCCGGCCAAGCTGCCGCTGACCCTGGTGCTGGCCCTGCCACGGCCAAAGATGCTCCGCCGGGTATTCCAGACCGTCGCCACCATGGGCGTGCCGAAAGTGATCCTGGTCAACAGCTACCGCGTCGAGAAAAGCTTCTGGCAGACACCATTCCTTGAGCCCGAGGCCATCCGCGAACAGCTGATCCTCGGCCTTGAGCAGACCCGCGATACCGTCCTGCCCGAAGTGATCATCGAGAAGCGCTTCAAGCCGTTTGTCGAAGACCGCCTGCCAGCCATCAGCGAGGGCACCCTTGGCCTGGTCGGCCATCCCGGCCAGTACCCGCCGTGCCCACGCGGGCTGAACGAGCCGGTTACCCTGGCCATCGGCCCGGAAGGCGGCTGGATTCCCTACGAGATCGACCTGCTGGGCAAGGCTGGCCTTGCCCCGGTACAACTCGGCGAGCGCATCCTGCGCGTGGAGACGGCGGTCACCGCCCTGCTCGCCCGCCTGTTCTGACTTCAGTTTTGCCGCTCCAGGCCGATGCATTGGCAACAGAACAATAATCGCCTCTGCCGATCGCAATGGAGTCCCACCATGTACCGTTGGTTAGCCCAGCACCTGGGCAACGTGAGCGTCAATCTCAAACTCGGCATTGGCTTCGGCCTGGTCCTGCTGCTGACCCTGGCCATTACCCTGACCGGCTGGCAGGGCCTGAACGGTGTCACCGAACGCGGCGACACTCTGGGCGGCATCTCCCAGGTGCATCAGGCCACCCTCGAACTGCGTATCGCCCGCCAGGGTTTCCAGCTCAAAGGCGACGAGGCGGCGGCGCAGAACCTCAACAATGCGCTGGCAGCGTTAGAGCGCCAACTGCAAGCGGTCGACCAACGCATCGTCCTGCCGGAGAATCGTCGGCGTATCGAGCAGCAGCACGACGCCGTGCGCCAATACCGCCAGGCGCTGAGCAGTGCCGACAAGGCCGCCCAACAGCGCGAGGCCGCTCGCGCCGTACTCGGCAGCAGCGCCGACGAGGCTGCGGCGCTGATCGCCCAGGTCGAGCAACAACTACTCAGCGGCAGCGACCTGAACCTGTTCAACAGTGTGGTCGGCGCCAGCAAATTGCTGCAACAGGCGCGTTTCCAGGTGCGTGGCTACACCTACAGCGGCAAGGCCGAGTTCCAGCAGACCGCGCTGCAAGCCATCGACCAGGCCACCTCGCAGCTCAAGACCCTGGCTGAAGTGCTGCCAGCCAGCTACACCAGCAACTTCAACCAGGCCGCCCGCGCCCTGGGCAACTACCGCGGCGCCGTGGTCGAGTTCGGCAACGCGCAAAGCGCCTCCGAGCAGGCCGCGCAGCAGATGATTGTGCTGGGCCAGAACCTGATCGAACAGAGCCAGCAACTGACCACCACCCTCACCACCCTGCGCGATGACGAGGCGCAACACGCCAAGTCGATGCTGACCCTGGCCACGGTGCTGGCCCTGCTGTTCGGCCTGCTGGCCGCCTGGGCCATTACCCGGCAGATCGTCATCCCCCTGCGCCAGACCCTCAACGCCGCCGACCGGGTCGCCAGTGGCGACCTGCGCCACGACCTCAAGGTCGATCGGCGTGACGAGCTGGGCCAGTTGCAGCACAGCATGCAGCGCATGACCGTAAGCCTGCGCGAATTGATCGGCGGCATCGGCGACGGCGTCACCCAGATCGCCAGCGCCGCCGAAGAGCTGTCGGCGGTCACCGAGCAGACCAGCGCCGGGGTCAACAATCAAAAGGTCGAGACCGACCAGGTGGCCACCGCCATGAACGAAATGGCCGCCACCGTGCAGGAAGTCGCGCGTAACGCCGAGGAAGCCTCGGAAGCAGCGGTAATGGCCGATCAGCAGGCCCGCGAAGGTGATCGGGTGGTCGGTGAAGCCATCGCCCAGATCGAGCGCCTGGCCAGCGAGGTCAACCATTCCAGCGAAGCCATGGGCCAGCTCAAGGCCGAAAGCGACAAGATCGGCAGCGTGCTCGATGTGATCAAGTCGGTGGCCCAGCAGACCAACCTGCTGGCCCTCAACGCTGCTATCGAAGCGGCCCGCGCCGGTGAGGCCGGGCGTGGCTTTGCCGTGGTGGCCGATGAAGTACGCAGCCTGGCGCAACGCACCCAGCAGTCCACCGAGGAGATCGAACAATTGATCGCCGGCCTGCAGAACGGCACCCAGCAAGTGGCCACGGTGATGGATGCCAGCCGCGGCCTGACTGACAGCAGCGTCGAGCTGACGCGTCGCGCCGGCACCTCGCTGGAAACCATCACCCGTACGGTGTCTTCGATTCAGGCAATGAACCAGCAGATCGCTGCGGCGGCCGAGCAGCAAAGCGCGGTGGCCGAAGAGATCAACCGTAGCGTGATGAATGTGCGGGATGTGTCGGACCAGACCTCGGCCGCCAGTGAAGAGACGGCGGCGTCGAGCGTTGAGCTGGCGCGGTTGGGGACGCATTTGCAGACGCTGGTCGGCAAGTTCCAGCTGTAGAAAGCATCGCGGGGGAAAA